>NZ_CP029693.1:1515625-1818750 GCF_003228315.1 Pseudomonas putida | reverse complement strand
ACACCGGTGCCACCGTGCCGGCCACCGAGAATTTCCCGGTCAGCGATTTCCCGGATCCGACCAGCGATTCCCTGGGCCTGTTCGTGCAGGACAACATCGAAATCGGCCGCTGGACCCTGCTGCCGGGCGTGCGTTACGACTACTACCGCCAGACCCCGCATGTCACCAATGAGTACCTCAACGGCCTGCCATCGGAGACCGATCCGTCGCGCATCACCGACGATCACATCTCCCCGAAACTGGGCGTGACCTACCAACTGACCGAACACGAAAGCGTGTACGGCCAGTACGCCGCCGGCTTCCGTGCGCCAAGCCCGATCAACATGTTCGGCGAGTTCAGCAACCCGCAATTCGGCTACCAGCAGATCGGCAACCCTGACCTCAAGCCCGAGACCAGTGACAGCTACGAGTTCGGCCTGCGCGGTCGCTACGACCTGGGCAGCTTCGGCATCGCGTTGTTCTACAACAAGTACAAGGACTTCATCGACACCGACACCGTGCCGGATCCGAACGGCACCGGGCTGCTGACCTTCCAGCCACGCAACATCGGCAAGGTCACCATTCGCGGCGCCGAAGCCAAGGGCGATATCAAGCTTGATGCCTTCATGCCAGCCGGCACGCGTGCCCTGGGCTCGATCGCCTACGCCCGTGGCAAGGATGAGGAAACCGGTCAGGCACTCAACAGCGTCGATCCGCTGAAAGCGGTGTTGGGCCTGGGTTATGACGCACCGAGTGGCGTGTACGGCGGCCAGTTGACCTGGACCGTGGTACAGGCCAAGGATCGCGTCGACCACACCGGTGATGCCGACCTGTTGATCAACCGCCAGTTCGAAACCCCGGGTTACGGTGTTGTCGACCTCAATGCCTGGTGGCAGTTGACCGAGCAGGTGTCGATCAACGCCGGGCTGTTCAACCTGACCGACAAGAAGTACTGGAACTGGGGTGACGTGCAGGGCCGCGACGAAAACGCCGCCGGCTTGGGCCGACTGACCCAGCCGGGTCGCTACACGGCGGTGAACCTGATCTGGGAGATCTGATCGGGGGCCAGCGTAACGCTGGCCGCGACACCTGCCCCTGTAGGAGCGAGCCTGCTCGCGATGGCGGTGGGTCAGAGCCAATGATGCTGACTGACCTGACGCCATCGCGAGCAGGCTCGCTCCTACAGGGGATTTGTGTTTACCGCTGCAGGTCAACCAACGCTTTGGAAACGCCCGCACCGTAGAACGGATCGGCCATGGTGCAATGAACAATGTGCCGCTGCTGCACCTCCTGGGAAACCCCGCTGAGCGAGCGTGCGGTGTTTTCGAACAGGGCCTGTTTCTGCACGTCTGTCATCAGGCGGAACAGTTGGCCCGGTTGTTCGAAGTGATCTTCGTCCACGCGATGGTCCCAATGCCCGGCAGCACCGGCTATTTTCAGCGGCGGTTCACGGAAGTCCGGCTGATCGGCCCAGTCACCCTCGCTGTTGGGCACGTACGCCAGTTGCCCACCGTAGTTGCCGTCCACGCGCATGGCGCCGTCACGGTGAAAACTGTGCATCGGGCAGCGCGGGGCATTCACCGGGATCTGGTGATGGTTGACCCCCAGGCGATAGCGCGCGGCATCACCGTAGGAAAACAGCCGCGCCTGCAGCATCCGGTCCGGCGAGAAGCCGATGCCGGGCACCACGTTCGAAGGGGAAAACGCCGCCTGCTCGACTTCGGCAAACACGTTCTGCGGGTTGCGATTAAGTTCTAAGTAACCCACTTCGATCAACGGGTAGTCGTGATGAGACCAGACCTTGGTCAGGTCGAACGGATTGACCTGGTGATCGTGGGCCTGTTCCTCGGTCATGACCTGGATGTAGAAGGTCCAGCGCGGAAAGTTGCCGGCTTCGATGCTGTCGAACAGGTCCCGCTGGTGGCTTTCCCGGTCGCGGCCGATGAGTTCCTGTGACTGCTCATCGCTCAGGTTCTCGATGCCCTGTTGCGACTTGAAGGTAAACTTGACCCAGTGCCGCTCGTTATTGGCGTTGATCAGGCTGAAGGTATGGCTGCCAAAGCCATGCATGTGCCGATAGCTGCGGGGAATGCCGCGCTCGCTCATGACGATGGTCACCTGGTGCAGGGCCTCGGGCAGCGACGTCCAGAAATCCCAGTTGCTTTGCGCGCTGCGCATGCCGGTGCGCGGGTCTCGCTTGACCGCGTGGTTGAGGTCCGGGAAACGCAAGGGATCGCGAAAGAAGAAAACCGGTGTGTTGTTGCCCACCAGATCCCAGTTGCCTTGTTCGGTGTAGAACTTCAGGGCAAAGCCGCGGATATCGCGCTCGGCATCGGCCGCGCCGCGCTCGCCGGCCACGGTGGAGAAACGGGTGAAGATCGGCGTCTGCTTGCCCACCTGCGAGAACAGACGGGCCTTGGTGTAGCGCGTCACGTCATGGGTCACGGTGAAGGTGCCATAGGCGCCGGAACCCTTGGCGTGCATGCGGCGCTCGGGAATCACTTCGCGGTCGAAGTGCGCGAGTTTTTCCAGCAGCCACACATCTTGCAGTAAGGCAGGGCCACGGGGACCGGCGGTCTGGATATTGAAGTTGTCGACGACCGGTGCGCCGTTGATTGAAGTCAATTTATCTTTTGCCATGGCACGGTTGTTCCAGGTTGAGGTTTTAGTTGTGGGAAAGATTGAGTTGGCGGAACTGGAAAGTTGGATAAACAACAAATTATTCGCAGCGCGTTCAACGTCGCCGTTTGAGAATCGCTTCAATACAGGTCAGCAGTTCCCGTGTGTCGAAAGGCTTGGCGAAATAACCCTCTAAAGGTCTTACCTTGGCACTCAGTTTGGGCGGCAAACCTGACTTCCCGGTAATGAACAGCGTCGGGATGTGGGTGTTTCTCAAGGCCAGTCGCTCGTACATCTCCACACCGCCCATGCCGGGCATCTGGATATCCGAAATCAGGCAGTCGGTCTGTTCGGGGCCAGTGGATTGAAGAAAGGCATAGGCACTGTTGTAGGTTTTTACGGTGTAGCCGTAAGAGCGCAATAAACTGTCCAGTGAGATAAGAATGAGTTCGTCATCATCAACAACTGAAATAATAGGTGCGTTAAACATGTAAAGACCTTGCGTCATTGCGAGTGGCGCTAAGTGGCGCCCGCCATACTTGCAAGATACGCGCTCAGAAAAAGCGGAAAAGTATACTTGGGTATGTTTGGTTGTTTTTTAAGTTAATGACGACGGAGTGAAAGTGCATAAGCACCTACAACAGTTGTTCGTGGATCAGGTGATATTCGATAAGCGAGAGAAAACTCGCGTTTTGCCGGGTGCATTCCTCAAAGAAACGTCGACTGGCGCTGTCCTTGTGGGCAATGGCGCATTCGCAGTAATCGCGTAGCAGGGCATCGACGGCGTGCAGTCGACGCGTGCCCCTGGAGATGCCTGTGAGGCATTCGGCAAAACAACCTGGCTCGGGGATGTCATTGAGTTGAGAGAGCGCCTCGTTCTCGGCATGACCACCCAGGTCGGTGATGGCCGTGGTCAGGAAGTCGACATAACCGGCATTGGCCCGCACCAGGCGATGGAACAGTTGCTGCACTGGCAAGAAGCTCACGTTGTGCAGTTTTTGCTGGCTGCGTTTGAGTTGCGCGAGCAACGTCAGCGCGGTACCCAGGGTCTCGGTCAGCGCCTCGATGATCTCGATGCGCTCGGCGGTCGACAGGGAGGTGTGCGCACCATAACGGCTGATGCGTAACGGATGACTGACGATGTACAGCCTGTTCAATGCGTTCATGAAAACCGTCCCCAGGTCGGCGCGCCGGCGCGATGAGTTGATTCATTCCAGAGTTTTTCATTTCAGGTGCCTAGCGTAATTCTCTGCGTGCGCCATAACACTCCTACCTCGGTACGTTGGCCTAGCACATGGGGTAAGGCTCGTCATACCGGGGTATGAGTGGCTAGCACTGAGGTAGAAGTGCCCTGTGCAAACGGGCGCCTTACAGTGCCAGGCAGGCCTGTCTCTGCATCAAGCATCTGCATTGGGCATCTGCATGAAGTGCAGTGGAGAAACCATTCATGTTCAACTTCCTGCAGGCCCACCCGTTGATCTGCGGCGTCATCCTGATCCTTGTCGATCTGGCACTCTGGCAGGCGATCGGCCCCGCGCAACACAACCTGCGCCTGTGCTTGCGCATCGGTATTTTCGTGGCGTTCAGCGCGGTCATGAGCGCAGCCGGGATCAGCCCCCTGCAACCACCGCTGTGGCCGGACGATGCCATCCTCAACCTGATGGGCACGGTGCTGGGGATCGGCTGGTGGCTGTTTTCGGCCCGGACCCTGACCATCATCCTCGGCTATGGCCTGATGTCCCGCGCCGGGCACAGCGCGCGCTTGCTCTACGACTTGATGGGCGCGGTGATTTTCCTGATCGCCATCGTGGCCGCGGCGGCGTATGTGTTGCAGTTGCCGGTAAAGGGCTTGCTGGCGACCTCCGGAGCGATGGCGATCATTGTCGGCCTGGCGCTGCAAAGCACCTTGAGCGATGTGTTTTCCGGGATCGTGCTCAACACCACCAAGCCTTATCAGCTCAATGACCGGATCTCCATCGATGGCACCTCCGGCACGGTGGTGGAGATCGATTGGCGCACCACCCACCTGATGACCGACATGGGCGGCATCGCGGTGGTGCCCAACTCGGTGGCGGCGAAAGCGCGGATCATCAATTTCAGTCGCCCGGAGGATGTGAACGGCATCAGCGTGACCATTGCCGTGCCCAGCAGCGTGCGTCCGCGCCGGGCGATCGATGCCCTGGAAAAAACCTTGCGCGGCACCCGGGCGCTGCTGCAAACCCGCTCGGCCAAGGTCTCGGTCAAGAGTTCGCACCTGGACTACACCGAGTACGAGCTCAAGGGGTTTATCGCGTCTGCCAGGCAAAAGAATGAAGTGTGCAACTTGATGTTCGACCTCGCCCATCGCCACCTCGAAGCGGCCGGTGTCAGCTGGGGTAACGGCGCGGAGGAGCAGCGCTGGAATCGCCAGCGCCAGTTGCTGGAAGATGTGCGGATCTTCCGTTCATTGAGTGGCGATGAACGCGACCGTCTGGCCGGTGAAATGAGGCCGGTGGACTACCAGGCCGACGAAGTCATCCTGGCCTTCGGGGAAGTGGCGGAGTGCCTGATGATCATCAGCACCGGGGTGGTGTCGGTGTCGGTTCACGATGATGAAAAGCTGGTGGAAGCGGGGCGCATGGGGCCGGGTGAGGTGCTGGGCGAGGAGGGGATTCTGGCCGATAAGCCGTCGCGGGGAGAGTTTCGCAGCATCACCAGCGGGCGGTTGTTCCGCATCGAAAAAAACGTGTTCGGCAACCAGCTGGAACACCTCGGCGATCTGAAAAGCGCCCTGAGCCATTTGCAGGACCAGCGCCAGGAAATCCGCGAAACCCTGGTGATGCAAAAGCCGGTGGAGATCAAGCGCGGCGGGTTGTTTCAGTGGTTGCTACAACGCCGATTGTAGGAGCGAGCCTGCTCGCGATGGTCGTCAACGATAACGCGGGCAGCCTGACACCCCGTGCTGTCCTGTCGTGCATCGCGAGCATGCTCGCTCCTACAGGGGGCGTATGGCTCAGGATGGGTATTGCGAGCGCAACAGCGGGCTCCACTGGTCCTGATTGTCCGGACGCCGGTAGTGCACCACCATGCGCCGGGCCACCTGCATCGCCATTTCACGCCCGCAATCGGCTTCGACCAAGGCCAGGGCCAGGTCGATCCCGGCGCTGATGCCGGCGGAGGACCACATCGAGCCCTGTTGCACGAAAATCGCCTCACGGTCGAGTTTGATCTGCGGGAACAGGCGCTCGAACATGTCGGCCATCAACCAGTGGGTCGCCACGCGAAGGCCATCGAGCAGGCCGGCCTGGGCCAGCAGAAAGGTGCCGCTGCACACGCTTGCCATGCGCCGGGCGTGGGTTGCGGTGACGCGTAACCATTCCAACAGCGCGACGTTGTCGGCCATGGCCTGGCGGATTTGCGGCGAGCCAGGGACGATCACGGTGTCGATCGAATCCTGTGCCAATTCGCTCAGGCGTCGGGTTTGCACCACCAGGCCTTCGGCGGTGGGAGCCGGCTTACCGTCCATGCTGGCGGTGTAAAGGGTGTAGCCGGGCAAGCCGCGCTCGGTCAGGTAAAGATTCGCCGCATAAAAAACTGTCTGGGTGCAGGTATGGTCCAGAAGACCCATGCCCGGGTAGGCGACGAACACGATGGTGCGTGGTTGCGCTTGATCAACAGGGGCGGATTGGGGATTGCGGCTCACTTCGCGGGTTGTCACGGCAGGGTCTCCATCTTTGCGATTGGCGGATTCAAGTGGGCTGGCGGTTACTCATCGTCTTGCAGGGCAGTCAACGGGATCGCGAACAGAAACTGCGTGCCGACCCCCACGGTGCTGGCGACCCAAATGCGCCCGCCATGGAATTCGATGATGGAACGGCAGATCGCCAACCCCATGCCCAGGCCATTCTGTTTGGTGGTGAAAAACGGATCGAACAGGGTGGCAAGGATGTCTTGCGCAATGCCGCTGCCACAGTCGGCGACTTCCAGCACGGCTTCGTCGCCGTGCACCGAGGTACCGATACGCAAGGTGCGTGGTCGGTCCTGGATGTCGGCCATCGCTTGGCAGGCATTGATGATCAGGTTGATGATCACTTGCTGCAGTTGCACCCGGTCACCGTTCACGCAAGCACCCTTGGCCTGGGATTGCACTGACAGACGAACCTGATGGCTGGAGATTTCATGCTGCATCAGGCTCAGCGAGTCGCTGACGATATCGTCGAATACTTCCGTCTTGCGCTGCACATCGCTCTGGCGCGACAGCGCGCGGATGCAGGCGATGACTTCCGAGGCCCGGCAGGAATTCTGGATGATCCGGTCCAGTGAGCGGCGCGCCTCATCCAGGTTCGGCTCGGAGCGGTCGATCCAGCGTCTGCAGGATTCACCGCTGGCGATCACTGCCGCCAGCGGCTGATTGATTTCGTGGGCAATGGAGGCGGCCAGTTCGCCCATGGACGTGACGCGTGTGACATGGGCCAGCTTGGCCTGGGAATGAAACAGGGCCTCTTCGGCCTGCCGGGCCGCGGTGACATCCATCACGGCGCCGACATACTCGATACGCCCGTCATGGTTGAACAACGGGTTGGCGATCATGTGTATGTGTTTGATGCGCCCGTCGGGCATGAGCAGACGATGTTCCGCTTCAATGTGATGCTCCTGGCGTACGGCACGCTCGAGAACACTGTCGACAACGCTCAAGTCATCGGGGTGAGTTCGCTCCTTGATGAGCGTGACGGTCGGCGTCAGGTCCAGTGGATACTCGAAGATGCGTGCCGACTCGGCCGACCAGAAGACCGACTCATCCTTGTCGATGATGAAACCGATGCTGCCGGTGTGACTGAGCTTTTGTGCGCCCAGGAAAAAGGCTTCCTTGCGCCGCAGGCTTTCGGACGATTGTTTGCTGCGCAAGGCCAGTAGGGTGATGGTGGTCAGCGCAATCAGGCAGCGTACGAAACCGGCGATCAGCTTGTCGTCACGATAGCCGGCATCGATGATGAAACTGAACGTCAGCAGCGCCATGCAACTGGCCGCGACGGCGATGAAGATCGGCACCGAAAAGATATTCGCCGACATGAACACCAGAGTGATGTAGAGCAGCGTCGGCGCCACATCGGCGTTGAGCATTGAATTGATGATGAAGATCATGCCGCCAACCGCTATGGCGGCTGACCAGGCCATGGCATCCGATAAAAAAAGTTGCTTGCGGCGTTTGATGATAGACATTTGTTCTTCCGGGCTTTTGCTATCTAACGGCAACTCGCGCGGCACTTGTGATGCCGGGCAAACTCTTCATGAGGTTTTTTCTTCTGGTGTTCAGCAGTCTCGATCTGTGTGGAGGGTTGACGCTCAAGAAAAAACGCCCGCCAGAAAAACCAGTGGCGGGCGCTTGGGAAATGTCCCGGACCAGCAAGGAGTGGGCTGTTCGGGATCGGGTGTTCAACTCAGGTTCTGTTCAATCACCGGGCGAAGTCATGCAGATGAGCGGCTGCATCTCTTCGCAGACGATTGAAGGATTGCAAACGCATGACATAGCCCAGCTTGATCGCGGTCGGGCCCAGAATCGTCATGGCGTGGGCCGTGATCAAGCCAGGCAGCGACAGGTACTGGTCCAGGCCGTAGGCCAGCGTGGCGCCGACCACGAGCGCGATCAGCCCGCCGATCAGCAGGGCGTTGGATAACTTCATTACCCGAAAGGGATGTTCAAAAAAATCAAGCATGTCGATCTCCTTTCCAAGCATCTGGAGGTGCCTTGGCCGAGCGGCGGACGGGGTTGCCCTGGTGTGATCCGGACCACCCCGTGCGGCCGGATCAGGCCACCGGAATCAACGGGTCGGCCGCGGCCAGCGCAGCGGCGCGATCGGCTGCCGGCGGATAGATCCACACAGTGTTGATCTGGGTCTTGAGGTCCTTGGCCTCTTGCTTGACCAGCTTGAGCTGGCGATCCCAGCCTTCGGTGAACACCGCGCCCCAGGCGCCGAGGTCCAGGCAGGTCACGTACTTGGGTTGGCTGTAGGCCATCGGTTCCACGCCCAGCAGATCGGCGACCACGTTGTTGCCGGCATAGCGACCCAATGCAATCGCGTGCTGACAGGACATCGCCGCGAAGTTGCCCAGGTTGTCGGTGGCGGCGTAGGCGGTGTCGCCGCTGGCGTAGATATTGGCGTGACCGCGCACTTTCAGGTTCTGGTCGACATGCAGGCGACCCTGATGGTCACGGGCGCCTTCCACTTGTTCGGTCAGGGGGCTGGCGCGGAAACCGACGGTCCAGATCACGGTGCTGGATTCGATGCGCTGGCCATCGGCGAGGGTGACGCCACCGGCATCCACCGAGGCAACGGTGGCGTCCACGATCCACTCGATGCCCAGGTGCTCCGACGCTTCGACGATTGATGGGCGAATGCCGTCGCCCATGGTCGCGGCGATCTGCGGGGCGCGGTCGACCACGATCACACGGATGTCGGCGTTATCACCGAGCACGGCACGTAGGCGCGCCGGCATTTCGGTGGCGGTTTCGATACCGGTGAAACCACCGCCGGCAACGACCACGGTGTTGCGTGCGGTACTGGCCGGCTGGTCTTTCAATGCCTTGATGTGAGTTTCCAGCTGCGCGGCCGATTCGATGGTATCGACGTCGAAAGCGTGCTCAAGCATGCCCGCGACCGGTGGGCGCATCAGGTGGCTGCCGGCAGCCAGTACCAGGCGGTCGTAGCTCAGCTGACCCTGGTCGCCGGAGGCTTTGACATAGCCGACCTGCTTGTTTTTCTCGTCGATGGTTTCGGCCGAACCCTGGACGAATTTAATGCCCACGGCGTCGAACAGATCGTTCAGCGGTGCCTTCATGTTGTGAACGTTCGGCTCGTAAAAACGCGGGCGAATGCGCAGCTCGGCCTGGGGAGCCAGAACGGTGATTTCGACATCGTTCCGATCGTGCTGGTCGAGCAGCCGGGCAGCGCTCAATGCGCTCCAGAGACCACCGAAACCTGCACCAATAATCAAAATCTGCTGTTTCATTGTTTAGCTCCTGAATAACGATCGAGGGCGTGAAATAAGTGATGCGATAAAAGCTCGACCTCGATGGCTTATCAATGCACTGTTGTTTAACAACGCCGGACAGTCAGGGGTGGGCTTCAATCTGGACTAGATGTTATTTGAGGGATTGGCCTATGACACTTCTACATAGGGTCATCTGGAGTATGAGTAGGTATTAGCGGGTTATACCAAGGTGTTAGTGGCGGGTAATTAAAGGGCTTACTTATATCAATCGAGGGCTGTTTCAATGCAGGCGAGTAACTTTTCAGTGGAAAACGGTTTGGGAAAAAAAGCCAAGGGTGTTTTGGCATTGGCGCTGGGTGGGCGCTGTGAATCCGGGTTTCCGCTGATGAAAATGACAGGAATATGAAGGCCTTTGTTCGCCAGCTCTTCATACATCTGGATGCCATCCATATCCGGCATTTGAATATCCGAGATCAACAGGAGTGTCGTTGTTGGTCCATCGGAAAAGAGGAACTCGTGGGCACCCGAATAGGTGCGCACGGTATATCCGCTGGAGCGCAGTAAACTGTCCAGCGCCATTCTTACGGATTCATCGTTATCGACGACGGAGATGATCGCTTCATTGCGCATAGTTGTGTCCTGCCTGGTAGCGAAGAACACCTGGAGGCGCTCCGCCATCACTGCAAGATACGCTGTCCTGAAAGGGCGCACAGTATACGTCGGTATAGTCACCGGACAGTGGGCTGGGCCGCGATGACTTCGGCCATGCGCACCAGGTCGGCAAATGAACGTGCGCCCATCTTGCGCATGGCCTGGCCGCGATGGATTTTCACGGTGATTTCGCTCAGGCCGATTTCGCCGGCGATCTGCTTGTTCATCAGGCCCGAGGCGGCCAGGGCCATGACGGTTTGCTCCCGCGCGGTGAGTGTCTGGTGGCGACCACGCAACTCATCGGCGTGGCGCTCGGATTCGCGACGTTGCTTGTCTCGGCTGTGGGCGGCGCACACCGCATCGATCAAATCCTGCTCGCGAAAGGGTTTGGTCAGGAAGTCCACGGCCCCGGCTTTCATCGCCCGCACGGTCATGGCGATGTCGCCGTGGCCGGTGATGAACACGATGGGCACGTTGATGCCGGCGACGGCCAGCTCGTTTTGAAAGTCCAGGCCGCTGCTGCCTTGCAATCGCACATCCAGGACCAGGCAACTGACCGTATCGGTACGAGGGTACTTCATGAAATCGGCGACCGAGCCGAACAGTTCCACCCGCAGGCCGATGGAGCGCAACAGGCTGCCGAGGGACTCACGCAGGGGTGCATCGTCGTCCACGACGAAAACCATGGATTCACCCGGTGTGATTTTGTTGATGGGGTGTTGTTCGTTCATTGCTTGTTCCCAAGGAGTTGGACGTGCAACCGCCCTGCGCTGTGGTCCTTGCGTAGGACGCTACATTAAGGGCATGCGTGGCTTGAGGCATTCATACCTGCAGGTACTGGTACAACGCCTTGGTATGGCTGCTTCATACCAAGGTATTAGATGGCTGCTGCAAAGCCCGAATCGTTGGCGACCCGTATCGGCAGGGCGAACAGAAACGAGCTGCCCCGGCCGGGGACGCTGCTGGCCCAGATCCGTCCTTCATGGAAGTCGATGATCGAGCGGCAAATGGACAGACCCATGCCCAGGCCGTTTTCCTTGGTGGTGAAAAACGGCATGAACAAATGCGGCAGCACCTCGGCGGAGATGCCCGGGCCTTGATCGGCGACTTCCAGCACCACCTCGTTGTCCTTGACCCAGGTGCGGATGCTCAAGGCGCGCTCATCCGGGCTGATCGCGTCCATGGCCTGGCAGGCATTGATGATCAGGTTGATGATCACTTGCTGCAGTTGCACACGATCGGCGCTGACCTGGCTGGCGAATGCGCTCAACTCGATTGTCGGGTTGATCTTGTGGTGAGCCAGCTCGTAGCGGACCAGGCTCAGGGTCTCGTTGACGATGTCGTTGAGCGATTCGTTCTGGCGCAGCGGATCGGATTTGCGTGACAGCGCCCTGACGCGACGGGTGATTTCGCTGGCGCGATGGGAGCTGAGGAGGATTCGCTCCAGTGACTGGCGCGCCTCCACCAGATCGGGCTGCGCACGGCTCAGCCAATTGCGGCAAGCCTCGCCGCTGCTCGTGATGGCGGCCAGCGGCTGATTGACTTCATGGGCAATGGACGCCGCCAGCTCTCCCAGTGAGGTGACGCGCGATACATGGGCCAGTTGGGTCTGGGCCCGGCACAAGGCTTCTTCGGCGAGCTTGCTGGCGGTCACATCGCACAGCGCGCCAAGGTAGTCGATATAGCCCAGGTGGCTGTTGAGCGGGGTGGCGGTCATGTGCACATGCTTGATGCGTCCATCGGGCATCAACAGTCGATGCTTGACCTCGATCAGTGGCTCGCGGCGCTTCGCCTTGTCGAAAGCCGCCTGCACCAGCGGTACATCCGCCGGGTGGGTTCGCGCCAGGAGCATCGACAGTGTCGGCGTGACGCCCACCGGGTATTCGTAGATCCGTGCCGACTGGTCCGACCAGGAGAGCTGCTCGCGACCGCTGCGAAAGCCCATGCAGCCGGTCTGGCTCAACTGCTGGGAGCCGGAAAAGTAAATCACCCGGTGCTGCAATCCATCACTGGTCTTTTTGCAGCGCAGGGCCAGCAGGGCGACCACCGCCAGCAGGCTCAGGTCGCGCAAGAAGTCCGCTGTCCTGTCCCAACTTTCGAATCCGCCTTGGTAGAGGAACGCCGTCGTCTGCGTCAGCACGCCCATCAGCGCGACCAGGATCACCACGCTGATCGAAAACAGGTTGATCGCCATCAGCATCACCGCGATGCACAGGGTGGCGGTGGGGAAGTCGGCGCGGGTTTCGGTATTGATGATGATCCCGCAGGCCACGATCAGTCCCATCAGCCAGGCCAGCAGGTTCTCGAAGGGTTTGAGGCTGATGGCTGTCCTGGGGCGGGTCGTCCTTTGGCCTGAGTTGAACAGCATCTTGCGCAAGCTCACTTTCAAGAAGGAAGGCGTCAAAAAGGAACGCGCGCGGCGTGCGTGCGCAGGTTTTTCCGTTTTCGAATCGATCATGCGCGCCTCGTCTTTTTCTTCGGGCTGGGCGGTAAATCGCATCGCTATGCTAGGAGCAACGGTTCTCATTCGGTTAGGACAAAAAACCCGAAATATCTGCCACGTCGCTGGACATAACCCATTTATTGCATTGGGTTTTTTTGCCGATTTTGCCTTGGCGGCCGCCGCACCCGGGCTATACGCGAGTATTAGCGTGCGCACCCATCGCATTATCGCGCTGACCCCATGTACGACAGACGTTTCAAGCGCATCGCCATAACCTGTGCCTGTACCTCCCGAACTCAATGGCCGCGTGCCGGGTAGCGAATCCCATGAACAGAAATGACCTGCGTCGTGCCGACATCAACCTGCTGGTGGTTTTCGAGACGATGATGCATGAGCGAAACGTCAGCCGCGTCGGCGAGAAACTCTTCCTGGGCCAGCCCACCATCAGCGGTGCGTTGGGCCGGTTGCGGGTGCTGTTCGATGACCCGTTGTTCATTCGTTGCGGACGGGCCATGGAGCCGACGCTGCGGGCCGAGGAAATCTTCGCCAACCTGTCGCCGGCGCTGGACGGCATCGCCGCCGCGTTGAGTCGCTGCCAGGCGTTCGATCCGCGCACCAGCGAGGCGACGTTTCACATAGGGCTTTCCGACGATGTCGAATACGCGCTGCTGCCCCGGCTGTTGCGTCAACTGCGGCTCGACGCGCCGAACATCCGCCTGATCGTGCGGCGGGTTGATCAGCAGCAGATGTCGCAAAGGCTGGTCAACGGCGACATTTCCATGGGCATCAGTCACACCCATGACTTGCCGGCCAATGCACGCCGCAAAGCCTTGCGGCCGATTCGGCCGATGTTGCTGCGGGCCGATGGACGATCCGGCGCAGTGGGGCTGGATGAATTCTGCCGACGCCCCCATGCGGTGGTGTCGTCCATGGGCAGCGCGAGCGATGACACGGATCAAGCGCTGAATCTGTTGGGCCTGCAGCGCAAGGTGGTGCTGACCGTGCCGCAGTTCAGCGCACTGCCGGTGTTGCTGGCGCAAAGCGATTTGCTGGCGATCGTGCCGGATTACGTGGCCAAGGCGATGGCCTTGACGGGAGGATTGCGGGCTGAACCGGCACCGCTGTCATTGCCGGCGCAGGAGCTTTCGATGGTGTGGCGCGCGGCGACGCACAACGATCCGGGTGAGCGCTGGTTGCGCTCGCGTTGCAATGCGTTTCTGTGTGAGCCGGTCGAGTTGCAGGTGGTGCCCAAATCCCGACCGGCGCTGCACAACGATCAGGCCTTGCTGGCGGCCAGGTAAGCGCCCAGGCGCTTGCCCATTTCCTCGCCCAGGGCCTGCAGGCCGCTCATGGGCCGGACCATCACTTCGAAATCGATGATTTTGCCCTGCTCATTGAAGCGGATCATGTCGATGCCCTTGAGCTGTTTATCACCGACTTTGGCGCTGAATTCGAGGATGACATTCAAGCCGTCGGCGGTCGCCAGTTCACGGTGGTAGGCAAAGTCTTCGAACACCTTGGACACCGTGTTGAGGATCATCGACACCACCGGCGCGCCCGGATACGGGGTGTGCGCCATCGGGGAGCGAAACACCGCTTGCGGGTCCAGCAGGCTGGGCAGGGCCTTGAGATCGCCGGTGCGGATCATCGCGTGCCACAGGCTCAGGGACTCGGCGGCCTTGGGGTGCAGTTGCAGTTCAGACATGGTCAACTCCTGTTTTTTTGTTGTTGTTCAAACCTTGCTTGATGCGGTGTCGGCCAGATGCCTTGCGATCACCTGCGCGGCGTCGTCGGCCCAGACGCTGTAGATCGCCGGGCCCGGATGAAAACCGTCCCGCGCCATCGAGCCCGCCACGGGCGCCAGATGGGTGGTGAGCATCCTACAGCGATCCGTGCGATTGGCCAGTAATGCGAGATGCGTGTTGAACCGTGCGGCGCGATAGCCCAGATACCAGCGCAGCGGCTGCGGCAGGGCTGGAAACAGGTGCATGGGGGGAAGCGGGGAGAAGACGATCAGCCGGGCTGCGAACCTGTCGGTCAGCACTTCGATCAACTGGCGTTGCCGGGCGATCCACTGATCGGCCGTCAGCTGGCTGATGACGTCGTTGACGCCGATGGACAGCAGCACCACATCGAAGGGTTGCGACGCTTGCTGTTGCAGGTGTTCGAGCAAACCCTGGGAGTCCAGCCCCGACTGCGCCCGCAGTGCCCAGCACACCCGGTGAGTCCTGGCCAGGCGGCTGACCAACTGGCCGCTCAACGCTTCGCTTTGGGACTGTGCGCCGACACCCGCCGCCGCGCTGTCGCCGAGGATCAGCAAGCGCAAGACATCGCCAGCACCCGCCACACCTTCGCGTTCGCCCTCGGCTTCCGGCAATTTCGGCGTGACCCGACGGGTGTAGGCGCCCTGCATGAGCAGCAGGGGGCCGAGCAGGATTTTGGCCAGGGTTTCGGTTTTGCTCATACACAGGGAACCGGAAAAAAGAGCCTTAGACTCGCTCAAACACCTGCCAGGCGTCCATCACTGTGGGAGCGAGCCTGCTCGCGATGGACGTCAACGATAACGCGCACTGTCTGGTACCCCGCGTTGCTCTTGCCACCATCGCGAGCAGGCTCGCTCCTACAGGGGATGTGTCATTCGACAGATACGAAAAAGCCCGGCTGATCAGGCCGGGCTTTTTGCGCTTGTTGCGGTAATGCGAAGGGTTCAGGCGACGGTGTTGCCTTGCAGGCGATCGGAGCCATCAGCGGCGACGGTGTTGCCTTGCAGGCGGTCAGAGCCATCTGCGGCGACGGTGTTGCCTTGCAGACGGTCGGAGCCATCGGCAGCGACGGTGTTGCCTTGCAGGCGGTCGGAGCCATCGGCAGCGACGGTGTTGCCTTGCAGGCGGTCAGAGCCATCGGCAGCGACGCGATTTTCAATCAGGCGGTCAGAGCCACCTTCAGCCACACGGCTTTCGATCAGACGATCCGAGCCGCCTTCAGCGACTACAGGTTGAGCAGAGGTAGCGGCGAAAGCGTTAACTGCGAAAACCGAGAAAGCGATGCTGAGGAGGGTCTGGCGTTTCATGATCGTGTGCTCCGGGGTGTTATTGGTTGGTATGGAGCAGATGTTACGCCGGACAGTTTTTAAGAGAACTTCATTGAGTTAATGGTGACTATTGATGCAGTCAATGGTGGATGCGATGACCCCCTGTAGGAGCGAGCCTGCTCGCGATGGACGCGAGGGCGCCGTGGGGAATCAGGTAGCCAGCGTAATCGTTGACGACCATCGCGAGCAGGCTCGCTCCTACAGGGGCAGGGCGGGTTATTGATCGGTCACGCACAACTCCCCGGTAGCGCGGATCAGGGCCTGGCCATGCAAGGCGTCCTTGATCAGGTCGGAGCGTTGTTCGGCCAGCCAGACCGGGCATTGCGGGTCGACGCGGTAGGGTTGGAAGGCAGCGTATTGGCGCAACATCAGCGCCTGCAATTGGTCCAGTTTCGGCCGCAGCTTGTTCAGGTCCGGCCGTGGCACATCGGGTGCCCGGTGCGCAGCTTGCCATTGCGCGATCAAGCCGTATTGCACCAGCTTGTTGGCTTCGATCTGGGCGGCGACCAGATCAGCGGCTTCATCGGGATTGAGCTTGTGCTCGGCGGCCTGTTTCCTGGCGTTGGTGATCACCAGCGTTTCGCGGGCCGTGTCCTGGATCGGCTTGCCACTGTCCCACTTGGTCAGCGCGACTTCATCGGCGATGTTCAGGCGCTCGTTGATGGTGGCCAGCAGCGGTTGCAAGGTTTCCGGTGCCGGGGAGGGCGCCGCGGCGTGGGTGACTCCGGCGAGCAGGCAGGACAGGGCGCAGGTCAGCAGTTGCGGCAGGCGTAGGCAGTGAAACATAAGCAAACCTCTTGGACACGGGAGCACTCAGGCCTTATGTAACACAGCCGGGCCTGATGAACGATAGTTCAAGAGTGTCATTGCTGATACACAAGTGAACCGGCGAGTCAGTCAACCGCGAGCAAGCGCTCGAGTTGTGCCAGCTCCCAGGTGCTGAGCAGACTCACCGGATCGGTGCCGAAGCGTTGCCCGCCATCGAATACCCGACCGTCCGGGCTCTGGCCATGCAGGCAGTGACGCAAGTGGGTGCCGTCGACATCGAGCGTCATTCGCCAGCCCTCGATATCGACCTGAATCGGGCCGGGTTCGGGGTGTTGATCCAGACGTGTGAGCGGACGCAGTTCCAGGGCGGTGTCGCGCAATTGCTGGTACACCTCGCGAGCAGTCAGGGTCGGCACGGGCATCTCCGTTGGCTGGGGCTGCACAGAATACCCCTGTAGGAGCGAGCCTGCTCGCGATGGAGACCCGGACAACGCGGGCATTCAGACAGCCAGCGTAATCGTTGACGTCCATCGCGAGCAGGCTCGCTCCTACAATCGATACGGCCGGGCCGCCCTCACTCAGGCAACCCGGCCAGTCGCAGCCCTTCGGAAAACCGTGCAAGATCCTCCGGCCGCTGAATCGGCAGCCAGTCCTTGAGCCGGGCGATGCGCAAACCAGGATCCAGCTCCCGCAAACGCTGCATCGCCTGTGCAGCCTTGCCCATATCGCCACTGAGGGCATGACAGGCGGGCAACAGTGCCGCGACAGGCAGCAGGGTCGGGAGATTTCTCAAGGCCTTTTCCGCCCATTCCGCAGCGCAGTCGTAGCGCCCGGCAAAAAAATGCGAGAGGGCCATGCCCACCTGCATTCTGTACATCTCCGGGTCCAGGGGACTCAGGCGCGCGGCATGGGTCAGATCCTTGATGGCCGATTCGCAATCCCCCCGCAGCGTGCGCAGAATACCGCCGAGGAACCAGGCCGGGGCCAGGTTGGGGTTGAGCAGGCGCGCGCGGTCGAGCAGTGCGATGCCGCCATCGACATCACCGGCCAGATGGGCCAGCGCATGCCCTGCGCGAGTCAACGCCACGGCGTCATCCCGCCCCAGCTCCACCGCCAGCCGCGCCAGCCGCACGCCTTCGGCAATTTCCCGGTCGCGGTCGGTCAGCCAGCCATTCAACTTGCGCCAGAAATGGCACCAGGCAGCCATGCCGTAGGCCGAGGCAAACTCCGGGTCCAGCTCGATGGCTTTGTAGAACAGCGGCAGTGCCAGATCCAGCGCCTCTCGGGTGCCGCTGTGAAGCTTGGCCATGCCACGCAGGTAATAGTCGTAGGCGCCCAGGCTCTCGGTCGGTTTATGCTTGGCGCGTTCGATTTCCGCCCGCTCCAGTTGCGGCGCGATGGCGCCCACCACGCTTTCGGCGATCTGGTCCTGCAGTTCGAAAATGTCATCGAGCAGCCCTTCAAAGCGTTCCGCCCAAATGTGCGTCCCGCTCCGGGCATCGATCAGTTGCCCGGTGATGCGCACCTTGTTCCCGCTTTTGCGCACGCTGCCCTCCAGCACATAGCGCACGCCGAGCGCCTGGCCGACGCCCATGACGTCCACCGAACGGCCCTTGTAGGTGAAGCTGGAATTGCGCGCGATGACAAACAGCCAGCGGATGCGCGCGAGGGCAGCGGTGATGTCCTCCACCATGCCGTCGGCGAAATACTCCTGTTCCGGATCGCCGCTGAGGTTGTGGAAGGGCAGGACCATGATGGACGGTTTGTCCGGCAGGCTTGGTGTGGGTGAAGGTTCTGCAGAAGGCTCTGGGGAAGCGAGCGGCGCGGGCTGGCCGATGTCCCGTTCCTCGGTCAAAGGCCCCGTGTCGCTGTCCTTCAACTCGGCAACGAAGCGGTAGCCCTTGCGCGCCACCGTGCGCACCAGGCGCTGTTCCTCGCCGGTGTCGCCGATGGCCTTGCGCACCGCATTAATGTGGCTGGTGATGGTCGATTCCGAGACGATGCGCCCGGCCCACACCGCCTTGAGCAGGTCATCCTTGCTGATCACCCGCTCGTGGTGGCTGACCAGCAGCAACAACAGATCAAAGACCTGCGGCCCGACGGTCACGACCTGCCCACGCTGGGTCAGCTCCCGGCGATCCTGATCGAGTACGAAATCTTCAAACGCGAATGGCAAAGTGAGAATCCCCCGTCCGGATGCCCTCGATTCCACGTGCGCGCTGGCGACAGCGCGTGATGTCGATGATACGGCAGGCAAGCGTCGTAGCCCACCGCTGGCGTTGAACGATGACGCGCACCCACATCCCATGACCCCGGTCGCATAAATTTGAAATACCCGCCATTGCCCGACAAAATCGCTCCCCGATCCGGCCTGTAGTGCCGGACATTCGCGGTGGAAAGGGGTTGCGGTTGAACGAACAGACATTGTCCATGCGCCTGGAGCGTGTGGCGGCGCAGGTGCCAGTGGGCGCGCGGCTGGCCGATATCGGCTCCGACCACGGTTACCTGCCAGTGGCGCTGATGCACCGTGGCGTGATCACGGCGGCGGTGGCGGGGGAAGTGGCCTTGACGCCGTTCCACGCCGCCGCGCGTACCGTGCGCGAAAACGACCTGGAACGGCAGATCACCGTGCGCCTGGCCAACGGTCTGGATGCCATCGAGTCAACCGACGGCATCACGGCGATCAGCTTGTGCGGAATGGGAGGCGAGACGATCCGCGACATCCTCGAAAGCGGCAAGGCGCGCCTGAACGGCCGGGAGCGGTTGATCCTGCAACCCAACGGCGGCGAGCAGCCGTTGCGCCAATGGCTGATGGACAATGGCTATCGCATCCTCTTTGAAGAAGTGCTGCGGGAAAACCGTTTCGACTACGAAATCATCGTTGCCGAACGCGCGGAACCGGTGACTTACACCGCCGAAGAACTGTACTTCGGGCCACTGCAACTGCAGGCCCGCAGCCCGGCCTTCCTCGACAAGTGGCAGCGCAGGCTGCGCCAGAAACAGAAGACCCTGAGCCACTTCGCCAAGGCGCAACAAGCGGTGCCTGAAGCCACCGTGCAGGACATCGCCCGTCAGATCCGCTGGATCAACGAACTGCTGACCACCCCATAACCCAACCCCCGTAGGAGCGAGCCTGCTCGCGATGGAATCAGGAGCACCTCGGGGTGCCAGACAGTCAACGTTATCGTTAACGTCCATCGCGAGCAGGCTCGCTCCTACAGGGGATTGAGGTCGTTCATGCCGCCTAGCGCGACGTCTCGACCTTCAGCACTTCCGTATGAATGGCATCGACCGTCTGCCCCGCCCGGAAGTCTTTCAGTTTTGCCTGAACCTTGGGGTCCACCACGGTGACGACCTGCTCACTTCCATCCGGATGCAGCAGGGCCACTTGATGGTTCGTCACATCGACGCCAGTGACCTTCAACGTCACCTTGACGGTGCGATACATCTCACCGCCGGGCAGGTTGTCGGGGGAAGCGCGGTTCACCCAGGTGTCATTGCTGACCGCCGGCTTGCCATTGACGTCGGTATCGAGCACGTAATCGATCGAACGAGTCACGCGAATATCGACCTTGTCGCCGACTTTCAGGTTGTGCAGCGCCTTGGCCTGATCGGTGAGCTGGAAGGGCACCGGGCGCTTGTCGAGGCCCTCGATGGTGACCTGGTGCTTGGCTGAATCGACAGCCAGCACCTGCGTCTGAAAGTGTTCATTCGAGGCTTCGCTGTTCAGCGGTATTTCTTCGGCATGGGCTGCCAGGCTGACGCTTGTCATGAGCGATGCGAGGGCAAAGGCGCGGGTGAACGAGTGAGGTGATTTCATAGGCCGGCTTCCATGTGATGGGTGACAAAGCGGCGCGCAGGGTACCACTTCGCCGTGGGCTGCCCGTGCGCCAAGCATAGTCAGCGCTGGCCGATTCGGTGACGTCGTTCAGATCTGTTCCAGCAACCAGGTACGAAACGCGACCAGCGAGGGCAGCATTTCGTTGCGCGGCGGGTAGGTCAGGTAATAGCTGCGCTGACTGGCGAAGGGCAGGTCGAGGCTGATCAACTCGCCAGCGGCCAGTTCCTCGGTCACCAGAATGCGCGGCACCAGGCCGATGCCAATGCCGGCCCTGACGGCCTGGATCAAATGCGAGGTGAGCTCGAAGCTCGGCCCCAGGCGCATCATGCGATGGGGCAGGCCGTGATGACTGAACCATTCGCCCCAGACATTGGCATTGCTCGCGACGTTGAGCAGCGTCTGGCCGCCAATGCGCGTGGGCGTCCAGTCCTCATGAAGCGCGGCGGCTTCAGGGGAGATGACCACCATCAGTTCTTCGGTGTGCAGGCGATGGCTGATCAGCCCCGGCAGATCGTTGGCGCCAACGACGATGGCGGCATCGATGCCGCTGGTTTCGAAGTCGATGGCATCGATCCGCGAATTGATGTGCACCAGCATGCCGGGGTGAGTCTTGTAGAAGTCATGCAGGCGCGGCAACAACCATTTCGAGCCGAAGGTGGGCAGGGTGGCCAGTCGCAGGGTGCCACGGCCCGACTGATAGGCCATGGCCTGCAACGTGGCGCTGCGGATGCGCCCCAGGGCTTCGCTCAGTTCGCGCTGATACAGGCGGCCGACATCGGTCAGTTGCACTTGTCGGCCTTCGCGGCGAAACAGGCTCAGGCCCAGTTGCTGCTCCAGCGCCTGGACCTGCCGGCTCACGGCGCTCTGGGTCAGGGACAGCTCCGTGGCGGCACGGGTGTAGCTTTCATGGCGGGCGGCGGCTTCAAAGGCCAGCAGTAACGACATCGAAGGCGTAAGGTGGCGGTAATTCATTCGTAAAAGTCATCGATAGCGGCAAGAATATCCGTTTGTCTGGCGCCAGGACCCACGGGATCATTGGCAGAGCCGACAATTCGAGACTGACCCATTAATGTTCTGGCGACAAGAGTTTTGATTTTTCCATGATGAGTTCAACTACCCAGCAGACTTCGATGATCGCCCGGTTGCCTGCCGTCGCACCTGCAGCCAACTACCCGGAATTCCTGCAAGCCCTTGCTACCTGCGGTTTTCAGGGCCAGATCAGCGCCGACTACGCCACCCGCACGGTGCTGGCGACGGACAACTCGATCTATCAGCGCCTGCCGCAAGCGGCGGTGTTCCCTCTGGACGCGGATGACATCGCGCGCGTTGCGACGCTGATGGCCGAACCGCGTTTTCGCCAGATCAAGCTGACCCCGCGCGGTGGTGGAACCGGCACCAACGGTCAGTCACTGACCGATGGCATCGTGGTCGACCTGTCGCGGCACATGAACCGCATCCTGGAAATCAACGTCGCCGAACGCTGGGTGCGAGTGCAGGCGGGTGTGGTCAAGGACCAGCTCAACGCCGCGCTCAAGCCCCACGGGCTGTTCTTCGCCCCGGAGCTGTCGACCTCCAACCGTGCCACCGTCGGCGGCATGATCAACACCGACGCCAGTGGCCAGGGCAGTTGCACCTACGGCAAGACCCGTGACCATGTGCTGGAGCTGGATAGCGTGCTGCTCGGCGGTGAGCGCCTGCATACCCGGCCTCTGTCCGACACCGAGTTGCAGGCGGCGTGCGCGCAACCCGGTCGCAGCGGCGAGGTGTACCGGGTCGCGCAACAGATCCAGGAAACCCAGGCCGAGCTGATCGAATCGGTGTTCCCCAAACTCAACCGCTGCCTGACCGGCTACGACCTGGCGCACCTGCGCGACGAACAGGGGCGTTTCAACCTCAATAGCGTGCTGTGCGGGGCCGAAGGTTCGTTGGGCTACATCGTCGAAGCCAAGCTCAACGTGCTGCCGATTCCCAAATACTCGGTGCTGGTGAACGTGCGCTACGGCAGCTTCATGGACGCGCTGCACGACGCCAATGCGTTGCTGGCGCAAAAGCCGCTGTCGATTGAAACCGTGGATTCCAGGGTGCTCATGCTGGCGATGAAAGACATCGTCTGGCACAGCGTCGCCGAGTATTTCCCAAGCGATGCCGAACGTCCGACCCTGGGCATCAACCTGGTGGAGTTCTGCGGCGACGACGTGGAAGAAGTCAACGCTCGCGTGGCGGCATTCGTGGAGCATCTGCGGGCAGACACCACCATTGAACGCCTGGGCCACACCCTCGCTGAAGGCGCCGCTGCCGTGGGCCGCGTCTACGGTATGCGCAAGCGCTCGGTGGGGCTTCTGGGCAACGTCGAGGGCGAAATTCGTCCGCAGCCTTTCGTCGAGGACACGGCGGTTCCGCCTGAGCGTCTGGCCGATTACATCGCCGAGTTCCGCGCCTTGCTCGATGGTTATGGCCTGACCTACGGCATGTTTGGCCACGTCGATGCCGGTGTGTTGCACGTACGCCCGGCACTGGACATGAAAGACCCGGCCCAGGCCGCACTGGTCAAGCCGATTTCCGATGCGGTGGCCGAATTGACCCGACGCTACGGCGGGCTGCTGTGGGGCGAGCACGGCAAGGGCCTGCGCTCGGAATACGTGCCGGATTTCTTCGGCGAACTGTATCCGGCGCTGCAATCGCTCAAGGGCGCCTTCGATCCGCACAACCAGCTCAACCCCGGCAAGATCTGCACGCCGCCGGATGCTGGCGAAGGTCTGCTCAAGGTCAATGAAGTGACAATGCGTGGCGATCTCGATCGGCAAATCGACGAGCGCGTCTGGCAAAGTTTCGGTACCGCCATGCACTGTAACGGCAACGGCGCCTGCTACAACTACGACCCCGACGATGCGATGTGCCCGTCGTGGAAAGCCACCCGTGAACGCCAGCATTCGCCCAAGGGCCGGGCGTCGCTGATTCGTGAATGGCTGCGCTTGCAAGGGGCGGCGGACATCGATGTGTTGCAGGTGGCGCGGGGCAAGCTGTCCTGGCTGAGCGGGCTGCCTGCCCGCTTGCGCAATAACCTGTCGCGTTCGAAGGGCGAAGCCGACTTCTCCCATGAGGTCTACGACGCGATGGCCGGCTGCCTGGCGTGCAAGTCCTGCGCGGGGCAATGCCCGGTCAAGGTCAATGTGCCCGAGTTCCGCTCGCGTTTTCTCGAGCTGTATCACGGTCGCTATCAGCGCCCGCTGCGCGACTACCTGATCGGCTCGCTGGAATTCACCATTCCGTACCTGGCGCGCGCGCCGGGCCTGTACAACGCGGTGATCGGCTCGAAATGGGTGACTCGCCTGCTGGAACAACAGGTGGGCATGCTCGACAGCCCGTTGATCCACCGCCACAACCTGCAAACCACCTTGAATGGCTGCAAGGTCGCCGTGGCCAGCGTACCGGCCTTGCGCGAACTCAGCGCTGCCCAGCGTGAGCGCAGCGTGGTGCTGGTGCAGGACGCCTTCACCCGATACTTCGAAACGCCGCTGCTGGCCAACTTCATTCAGCTCGCGCATCAACTGGGCTATCGGGTGTTCCTGGCACCCTACAGCGCCAACGGCAAACCGCTGCACGTGCAGGGCTTCCTCGGCGCCTTCGAAAAGGCCGCGATCCGCAACGCCAGCCAGCTCAAGGCCCTGGCCGATTGCGGCGTGCCGCTGGTGGGGCTCGACCCGGCGATGACCCTGGTCTATCGCCAGGAATACCAGAAAGTGCCGGGCATCGAGGACTGCCCGAAAGTCCTGTTGCCTCAGGAATGGCTGATGGATGCCTTGCCCGAGAAGCAATCTGCGGCAGCAGGAACATTCCGCCTGCTGGCTCACTGCACCGAAAAAACCAACGCTCCGGCTGCGACGGCGCAATGGGAAAGACTGTTCGCCCGGATCGGCCTCAAGCTGGTGACCGAGGCGACCGGCTGCTGCGGCATGTCCGGCACTTACGGCCATGAAGCACGCAACCAGGACACGTCACGGGCTATTTTCGAGCAGTCCTGGGCGGGCAAGCTGGACAAGGAGGGCGAGGCGCTGGCAACCGGTTATTCGTGCCGCAGCCAGGTCAAGCGTCAGGCTGACGTGCAACTGCGTCACCCGCTGGAAGTGGTGTTGGAGCATGTCCTGAGCCGGTGATTGTCCGGTTTACCGACACGAAAAAAGCCCGGCTGATCAGGCCGGGCTTTTTCGTGGGCGGTCATCGCGCACACGTTTGAATACCGGATTCTTCCGTTTGGCAATTAGTATCCGTATTTTCTGCCATCTTTGAATTCAATATCCGAAAGGATGCTGACTTCTTTATCGACGTTATAAAGATGTGTGCTCTTGACAAGGTCTGAGCCTGGAAAAGGATCAGGCATGGTGGCTTTATTCTGTGCGGCTTTCAGCTTGTCGCGAATGAGTTCGATCTGCTCATACGTCATCTTGGGAACCTGGTTGGGGTCCAGGCCGGCATGAGCGCCATAGATGGCGGTGTTTTTGTTAATGATGTTCAGCGTTGCTGAAACAGAATCGACATAGTCGTTCATGTTGCCGACGAAAAGCGATGACGGGTAAAGATGGTCGCCTGACAAAAGCACATTGTTCTTTTCATCATAAAGGGCTACTTCATCCTGAGTATGACCAGGTACGCCGAGCAGTTTCAGTTTGACGCCGCCGAGGTCGATGACGTCATTGGGTTTGACTAATCGCGACACCTTGAAGGGTTCCAGCACAAATTTATCGAAGTTACCCAGATAAACTGACTCGGGTACATGGTAGAGCCCGTCTTTTTGCTTGAATTTTCGAGTGAATTCAGTGTCGAGCAAGTAAATGCTGTCGAAGTTATGCAGGCCGCCAATATGGTCAAAGTGCAAGTGCGATGGCAGAACGGATACGGGTTTATTTGTAATGGTCTTGATGACTTTGGTGATATCTTCCTTTTGATTGGCACCGGCATCCAGCATCAAGGCTTTGTCATCTCCGACAATCAGGTAGGAATAGTTCGCTTGGTAATAAGTGGGTTCGCCAATGGCATACAGGCTATCGCTTAGTTTATGTACGACGAAACCAGAATTTTCCTTTGGGGCGTTTTCCGCGTTGGCGTTGAAAGCAAAAACCGAAACCAGTGTAAGAGCGAGCACTATTTTTTTATTGTTGATTTTCATGGGTAAAACTTCCGATTGATGGAGGGCTCAGTCAAGCGAATAAGTTTTCGACAAACAATCGATAAATACTAAAGTCTTTATATTTAGAAAATCTAAACAGTGCGTGCTTTGGTGTTTTTTGAGGAGTGTTGGATACCTGGCAGATATCACATTGACGGGGTCTGCGGGATAAGTTATTACCTGCCGGACAATCATTACCGATTAAGTCAGGCCATTCTCGATGAGCTTACCGCCCCTCCACAGTTTCAAGGTTTTCGAATGCGTTGCGCGGCTAGGCAATATCAGTGCAGCGGCGGATGAACTGCATGTCACTTCCGGCGCCGTGAGCCAGCAATTGAAAATACTGCAGGCCAGCCTCGGGGTGGAACTGTTGGTAAAACAGGGCCGGCAATTGGTGCTGACCACCAGCGGAAGAGTCTTGCAGAAGCATGTAGCCAGCGCGATCAAAGAGATTGGCGGGGCGGTGTCAGTGCTGCGAAACGCGACTATCAAACCCGATGAAGTGAAACAACTGGTGCTGTCCATTCCGGGCGCTTATGGACTGAGTTGGCTTGCGACGCGCCTGTTCAAGTTCATGGAGGAGAATGTCCACATCAAGCTCACGGTAATCACTGAAGCCGGCTTTGGAATGATTGACTGGCGCAGGGCGGATGTTGCCGTTGCTTATGGAACGCCTCCGGATTCAGGTTATTGGTGGCGCCTTCTTCACGGTATTCGTATGACGCCGGTCTGCAGTCCTCAACTACTGCGTGGAGACCGGGCTCTTCGTCATTTCTCCGACCTTACCCATCATCGCTTGCTACATGAAGACGATGGCAGGCAATGGCGACGCTGGCTGACCGAAGCGGGCTGTCAGGACAGAGAATACAGCGACGTCCATTTCGAAGACTTTGGAATGGTCCTCGAAGCCGCGAAGGATGGCTTTGGCGTTGCTCTCAGCGATGAAGTGGTATCGGCCAGAGACCTTGACGAAGGGCGGCTGGTCCAGCCTTTTTCCCTCAGCGTCCCGGCGTTGCACAATTACTATTGCGTTTGTAGTGAGAGCAACAGGAGTCGACCTGAAGTCCTTGAGTTAATCGAATGGCTCGCAGCCACCACCTGAATGAAAATTCGGGTTTCAATCATCGATTGAAATCATGATGTGCCTGGTGAGTTCTTTCAGTAAGTGGGTGTTGAGCTTGAATGCTTGCCAGAACAACTTGATGTCCAGGTTTTGGTCAGGCGCAAGTTCTACCAGTCGGCCACTTTCGCACTCTTCACGGACCAGCTTTTGAGGTGCCATGCACCAGCCCAGGCCCATGATTGCAGCCTCGATCAGGTTTCGTGAGCTGGGGATGTAATGAACGGGCATTTGGAGTGCCTGACCAAACAGCTGTTGGCAGAAGCGATCCGTCATGGTGTCCTGGCGATCGAAAAGAATGGTCGGAGCCCGTTCCAGAGCCTGTTGTGTAAGCCCGTGGGGAAAATATTCTTCCTGAAACTGGCGGGTCGCTACAGCCTTGTAGCGCATGGCCCCGATCGCCTTGATGACGCAGCCCCTGACCGGCTTGGGATCGGTGGTGATGGCAGCGATAGCGGTGCCGTCGCGTAGCAACTGATTGGTGTGTTCGTGATCGCCCATCCGCAGATCCAGCGACACGTCATGTGCCTTGATCACGGGAAAGATGGTCGCAAGAAACCAGGTTGAGAGTGAGTCATCGTTCAAGGCAATGGTGAGACGGACATTGACCGTATTGTTGGCCTCACTCAATTCCTGTCGAGTATCCATCTGCAGCATTCGAACCTGCTGCGCCAGACGCAAGACGACTTCGCCGGCGCAGGTCACCTGAGTCGGCAGCAGTCGCTTCACCAGCAGCGTTCCAACACTCTCTTCCAGTTGCTTGATCCGATGAGACACGGCGCCAGGCGTGACATGTAGGACTCGAGCCGCCGCTTCAAAGCTTTCTTCCTCGATTACGGCGAGAAATGTCATCAAATCACGAGTGTCGAGCATGGTGCCTCTGGTTTAGTTTTTTTAAAGACAGGCTAATTTATTTAGCTTGAGGATACTCGTGGCATTACGTCTACTCAATGTGCCTGGACAACACGCCACGGCTTCAACAGGAGTATCCGAGTAATGACCATGCAAACCACCCATGCCCCGGTTCGTCCTTTTCTGGACTGGCCTGTCGCGACAAATCCACGGGCCCAGACTACGCAAGTGGCGCTGCTGGGGCTTCCGCACAGTGAACCCTACCCGGGCAACACGTACCCCAATGACCAGGCGCGCGCACCGGACGCCATTCGCTGGCAATCGGGTCAATTCTGCGATGGCAAGGAACATTGGGATTTTGACCTTGGCGCTGAACTCGCAAGTGTGCTGCCACCCCACTGCGTCGACTACGGCAACATGCCCTGGACGAAGGGTAGCTATGACGAACACGCTTCATTGGTGACCGAATTGCTGGCCAGCCTCTGGGGCGATGGCGCACAGGTGTTCATCCTGGGCGGGGATCATGGGGTCACGATCCCGGCACTGGACGCCCTGGCGGTCCTGCAAGCCCCCGTGCACATCCTGCATATCGATGCCCACCTGGACTGGCGGGCCGAGGTGGGTGGCGTTCGTCGCGGGTACAGCAGCCCTTTGCGTTGGGCCAGCGAAAAGCCCTGGATTTCGGGTATGACGCAGATCGGAATGCGAGGAACGGGCAGCGCCAGACGTGAGGAGTTTGCCGCGGCAGAGGAATACGGGTCGCGGATTTTCACCGCGCAACAGATACACAGCGCCGGGATAGAGCCGGTGCTCGACACGATCCCCAAAGGGGCGGCCGTCTATATCACCGTCGACGCCGACGGGCTGGATCCTTCCGGCATGCCCGGCGTTCTTGCGCCGTCGCCCGGTGGTTTGCGCTTCGACCAGATTGCACCGTTGCTTCGGGCCGTGTCGCGCCGTTGCAAGGTGGTGGGCATGGATGTTGTAGAGGTTGCGCCCAGCTTCGATGCCAGTAACGCCGTGACCTGCATTACAGCCGGCAGAATGATTCTTAATGTTTTGGGCTCTTCATGGGGAACTGGAGGGGCTTATAACCAATACAAGTGAAGCCGTGATTTTAAAGTTCAAGCGTTTGTATATTTATACTTTCACTAAACCCAATAAAAACAGGAATATAAATAATGAGTATGATCAAGTTGATCGGGCTCTTTGCGCTCGCCTTGATATCGACGCTGGCATCAGCCGAAGAGCCAAAAACCGTGCGCATCGGAATAGAGCCGAGTTATCCGCCATTTTCATACAAAACAATCGATGGAGGTACCGCCGGTTTCGATTATGACATGGGCAATGCCCTTTGCGCGGAAATGAAAGTCAAGTGTGTCTGGGTGGATCAGGAGTTTGATGGACTTATTCCATCACTGAAAGTCAGGAAGATTGATGCCATTCTCTCTTCCATGTTGATTACCTCGGAGCGCCTGAAGTCCGTTGACTTTACCCATCAGTATTATCGGAGCATGCCCGCCAAACTGGTCATGAAGTCGGGAATTGTCATCAATAATCCGTTGGTCGACCTTAAAGGCAAAAAAGTCGGAGTCCAACAGGGAACGACAAACGATCGCTTCGCTTCGGACGTCTTTGCACCCAATGGAGTAGAAGTCGTGCGTTACGGGTCACAGGGGCAACTCTTTCTGGACCTGGTAGCGGGTCGACTGGATGCGGGGCTGGCCGATATCGTCAATGTCTATGAAGCCTTCCTCAATACCGAAGCGGGTAAGGGTTATACCGTGGTCGGTCCTGACTATGATGACCCGAAATACTTTGGCGAAGGCAACGGAATCGCTGTGCGCAAAGGCGACAAAGCGATGCTGGAACAGTTCAATTCGGCGATTGCCGCCGTTAACGCCAATGGCACCTGCAAACGCCTGCAGGAAAAGTATTTCAAGTTCGAAGTGTGTGGTAATTAACCGTACAGGCTTAATTTGTCTTCTGTTCAGCAGTATTAAAACGTGACTGTTGTGTCCGGGATTCAAATCCATGACTGACAGATGTGAAGAGCCCCTGTAACCCTGAGTCAGGGGCTTTTGGCGATATGGCGAAGGCCAGGAACTCAATCATTGTTGTGAGGGAGATGAGTGAAGCTCGATGAAGTTGAGATATTTGCACTTGAACATCTATTCAATTTGGACAATGCAGGTGTTGCACATCAGACAGTCAATGCTGATCACTACAGAGTGCAAGAAAGAGCTGTCACCACAGCCGGATTTTTTTCGATCATAAAATGCCTTCAAGCTTCACAACCGGTTCAACCGCTACGGGAAATCTGCAAACCGTTCACTCACCCTCGGTTGAGAAGAGGTGGCGTGTTTATTTGTTGGATTGAGAGTGACTTGTCTCTTTGTCTGGAGGGCGTTGCGGAACAACGTAACTGGCCAATGGAGCTGATGCCGCTTTCACTACAGCATCCACGAAAAAGCCCGGCTGATCAGGCCGGGCTTTTTGCGGGTGTTGCTGTGAAGCGAATGTCTTAAGCGACGGTGCTGCCGTGCAGGCGGTCGGAGCCATCGGCAGCGACTTCGTTGCCTTTCAGATGATCAGAGCCATCGGCAGCAACTTCGTTGCCTTTCAGGCGATCAGAACCGTCGGCAGCAACTTCGTTACCTTTCAGGCGATCAGAGCCATCAGCGGCAACTTCGTTACCTTTCAAACGATCCGAACCATCGGCAGCGACTGCGTTACGTTTTTCCAGCAGGCGATCCGAACCACCTTCAGCCACACGATTCTGTTGCAGGCGGTCAGAGCCACCTTCCGCTACACGGCTTTCGATCAGACGATCCGAGCCGCCTTCAGCGACCACGGGTTGAGCGGAAGTGGCGGCGAAAGCGTTCACTGCGAAAACCGAGAAAACGATGCTGAGGATGGTTTGGCGTTTCATGATCGTGTGCTCCGGGGGTGTTTTGGTTGGTGTGGAGCCATTGTTACGCCGCAGGGTTTTCAATAGAACTTGATTGATGTGATGGCGAACATCGACGGCATTGATAGGGTGAGCAGACTATCGCCCCTGTGGGAGCGAGCCTGCTCGCGATGGGCGTCAACGATGACGCACACTGCCAGGATTAACGCAGCGGCCTGGCGATCACAGCATTTGTGCCTCGGTTGTCGGCGGCACAAACCCACCCACCTGCGGGTAATGCATGGTCAGCACCGCCCACCTCAAACCGTCTACCCCAGGCACCACACCGGACGCGCTGGATGAATGCTCGACGTAGCCCGCATACTCCTCGACCTGTCGCAGGTGCCGCTCCCAGCGCTCCTCCTCCTCAAAGTTCACACCCAGAATAATCACACTGCCTGTCGCGACCTTCTCCGCCTGTGCTTTCAGGCGGGTCATGTACCAATAATCCTTGGCCGCGCTCTCGAACATCTTGCCCTGGTTGTTATTGGCGAAAGGTGCCTTGAGTTCGATGAAGTGAAAGCGCTTTTCGTCGTGGTCGCGGACCCACATGTCGCATTGTTTCTTTTCGATATCCATGTCGGTCCAGCGCTGATCGAGCGCGACCTTGTACTCGACGCCGACATCGCCCATCCAGCCATCGTGAGGGCCGCGAAGGTGACGGGCGCGGATCAGCCAGAAGTAAAACTCGAACTTCAGCCATCCTTCGAAGCCGTTGGCCAGTGCACCGATTGAAGAGGGTAGATAGTTGCGTTCCACCTCCCAGGACTGCATGAATTCGCTAAAGGCGGTTGCAACGTTACTGATGCCCGGCATGGGTAACTTCCTTGTGGATTCGAACGATAATTGATGGCCAAACAGTGGCATTCAACACCGGGGCAATCCTCCAGCGCAATAGAGGCCGCTCATGGTCTGTGAGTGAAACGGCGAGCACGAAAAAGCCCGGCTGATCAGACCGGGCTTTTTGTGGGTGTTGCTGTGAAGCGAATGTCTCAGGCGACGGTGTTGCCGTGCAGGCGGTCGGAGCCATCGGCGGCGACTTCGTTGCCTTTCAGGCGATCGGAGCCATCGGCGGCGACTTCATTACCTTTCAAACGATCCGAACCATCGGCAGCGACTGCGTTACGTTTTTCCAGCAGGCGATCCGAACCACCTTCGGCAACACGATTCTGTTGCAGGCGATCGGAACCGCCTTCTGCCACGCGGCTTTCGATCAGGCGATTCGAGCCGCCTTCAGCGACAACAGGTTGAGCGGAAGTGGCGGCGAAAGCGTTCACTGCGAAAACCGAGAAAACGATGCTGAGGATGGTTTGGCGTTTCATGATCGTGTGCTCCGGGGGTGTTCTGGTTGGTGTGGAGCCATTGTTACGCCGCAGGGTTTTCAACAGAACTTGATTGACGTGATTGCGAACATCGACGGCATTGATAGGGCGACCGGACTACCGCTCGTGAGCTTGATGAAGCCCCTTGTAGGAGCGAGCATGCTCGCGATGAACCTGAGGGCGCAGTGGGGTGTCAGGCTGCCCGCGTTATCGTTGACGTCCATCGCGAGCAGGCTCGCTCCTACAGGGATTCATGCCGTACATGACATCCCGTTTTTCTCGAAGAATCCCCCTTAACTATCGAACGGTGCGTTGTCGATCAGGTCACACACGTTCGGGCAATCGAACCCATGGATGTGGCGACGTCCGACATCCGCCAGCCCGGTGCCGATGGCGGTATGCGGTTTCTTCCTGGCGACTTCGGCCACCGCCTGGGCAAACGCGGCCTTCATGCCGATGCGGGGATACAGCGCGAGGGTGTCGTCGATCAGCGAGGGCGTGATTTCTTCCATGAACAGGCCCATGACATCGACGTGGGCGCCCATGTAGATCAGGGCGATTTCCGGCTGCTTGCGATCGGCGATACCGGCACTGGAGTGCAGCGCGATGGCATCCCAGACCAGCTCTGCCTTCTCCTGCGGGTAGCCGTTCGAGAGCAGGAAACGGCTGGCCGCATCAGCGCCATCGACTTCAAAACGCTGGTCGGCGCAGAACTCGTCGGTGAGCCCCAGATCATGCAGCAGTGCGGCGAGATAGACCGTTTCGCGGTCGTATTTGAAACCACGTCGCTGACCGAGAAAGTCGGCGAACCACCATGTGCGATGCACGTGATTGCTGAGCGCCCTGGAGTGGACCCGATCAACGAGCGATGCCGCCTTGCGGGTGAGTTCGGAGTCCGGGGCGATGATGCCGCCGATAGTGACTGGGGTATTCATGTGGGCTTACCAAGTGAAGTTGACTGGCCTCCAATCTAAAGTTATCGCCAATGTCCAAAATGACTATTTTCAGTTTATTTGTGCCAGAGTGATTCGCCTGTCAGGGCATTCACACGAGGTTCAATCCATGAAAAAACCTTCGAGCAACCGTGGGCAGCGCGGCAGTCAGGCGCAGAAACGCGTGGTGATCCTGGGCTTGAACCCCGTGGATGCCCTCGACGTCATCGGCCCGGCGGAGGTCTTTACCGTTGCCAATCGCCTGTATGGCGGCGAGGTCGCGCCTTACCGGCTGGAACTGGTGTCTTCTACTGCCGATCTTCAACTGCAAAGCGCGACCGGCATTGGCTTGATCGCCCACAAAACCCTTGCGCAGGAGCGCCTGGACGACAAGCCCATCGATACCCTGATAGTCGCCAGCGGCTGGGACTCGGCGAGCAACCCGGATCGCGAGGCGATGGTCTGGATACGCGAGCGCTCGGCGAACATGCGTCGCGTGTGTTCGATCTGCGTTGCCGCGTTTGCCCTGGCCGGCGCCGGTCTGCTGGACGGGCGTCGGGCGACGACCCATTGGGGGATGGCGCGGGAATTGGCCGAGCGTTTTCCCATGGTCGAGGTCGACGCCAACCCGATCTGGATCAAGGACGGCCATATCTACACCTCGGCGGGCATCTCGGCCGGCATCGATCTGGCACTGGCGCTGGTCGGTGAGGATCTTGGCGATGAAATGGCAATGGACATCGCAAAGAATCTGGTCCTGTTCCTGCGTCGTCCGGGTGGCCAGGCGCAGTTCAGCGTGACCCTGCAATCCCAGCGTGCGAGCGGTTCGAGCCTGGATAAGTTGTGCGTGTGGATCAGCGAACACCTGCACACGGAACTGACCGTCGAAATTCTCGCCGACCGCATGTCGACCAGCGTCAGGACCTTGATTCGGCAGTTTGCGCGAGACCTGAAAACCACACCGGCGAAGTATGTCGAGGACGTGCGGCTTGAGGCGGCGTGCAGGGCGTTCGAGATGGGAGGGCGCTCGATGGAGGAGATCGCGCGTCGATGCGGTTACAACAGTGTTGATGTGCTGCGCAAAGCGTTCGTCCGGCGGCTGGGGGTCAGTCCAAAGGAGTATGCGATGCGTTTTGCGCGTGATGACAGGAGTGTTCGTTCCTTAGATTGAGTTGAAATCAGGCACGAAAAAGCCCGGCTGATCAGGCCGGGCTTTTTGCGGGTGTTGCGGTGAAGCGAATGTCTTAGGCGACAGTGTTGCCGTGCAGGCGGTCGGAGCCATCGGCGGCGACAGTGTTGCCGTGCAGACGGTCAGAGCCATCGGCGGCGACAGTGTTGCCGTGCAGACGGTCAGAGCCATCGGCGGCGACAGTGTTGCCATGCAGGCGGTCGGAGCCGTCAGCGGCGACTTCGTTACCTTTCAAGCGATCAGAGCCATCGGCAGCAACTTCGTTACCTTTCAGGCGATCAGAGCCATCAGCGGCGACTTCATTACCTTTCAAACGATCCGAACCATCGGCAGCGACTGCGTTACGTTTTTCCAGCAGGCGATCCGAACCACCTTCGGCAACACGATTCTGTTGCAGGCGGTCGGAACCACCTTCTGCCACACGGCTTTCGATCAAACGATCCGAGCCGCCTTCAGCGACAACAGGTTGAGCGGAAGTGGCGGCGAAAGCGTTCACTGCGAAAACCGAGAAAACGATGCTGAGGATGGTTTGGCGTTTCATGATCGTGTGCTCCGGGGGTGTTCTGGTTGGTGTGGAGCCATTGTTACGCCGCAGGGTTTTTAACAGAACTTGATTGAGGTGATTGCGAACATCGACGGCATTGATATGGCGGGCGGACTACCGCTCGTGGCTTTGATGATGCCCCCTGTAGGAGCGAGCCTGCTCGCGATGGTCGTCAACGATAACGCGGGATATCTGGATAAACGCGGCGTCCTTGAGTCCATCGCGAGCATGCTCGCTCCTACAGGGGGAATTGCGGTCCGGCCGTTGATTACATTGCGTATCAACAGTTGTGCGTCACCGCATCGTTATCATCTTTGCCGATCACTAATACAGTGGACTAATCGGTTTTGTATGAGTGACGGAGCAGGGGATCTTTCATGATCAAAAGCATGATTAAAACAGCAGGTCTGGCAGCATTTATCGTCGCAAGCGCAATCATCCCTCTGGCCCAGGCAGAACCACTGCCCCTGGACAAAACAGGCTCTATACACAACGAAGACGTGGAATGGCGCAGCTTTCCCGCCTTCCCCGTAGAAGTAAAACTGGCCGTCATCGCCGGCGACCCCGGCAAACCAGCCCCTTACGTGGTCCGCGTCAAAGTCCCCAACGGCATCAAGCTGATGCCCCACATCCACCCCGAAAACCGCATCTACACCGTCATGTCCGGTGTTTTCTACATCGGCTTTGGCACTGTTTTCGATCCGGACAAACTAGTTGCCTACGGCCCGGGCAGCGTTGTGATCCTTCCGGCCAATACCCCGCATTTTCATTGGGCCAGATCAGGTGAGTACATCTCGCAGGTATATGGGACCGGGCCGCTGGGAATCGAGTATGTCGATAAACAGGATGATCCTCGCAATGCCTCGAAATGAGGCATAAACAGAGCGGATGTAAGAAGGGGGCGGAATTCTCAGAATCCGCCCCCTTTTTTTCGTTTTCCAATGTGCGACGTGGAATTTCCTGACGGCTCGACGGGCTAGTCCAGATGATAAATCAGATTGTTATGTAGGAAATTACCAGTTTGGGTTGCAGAAATTTCCCAAACGATAGGAGTGCCCGTGTCTTTGCCATTGTCACGCGAGCACCCCATCGTCTTACTCTTTGTCACCAGTCATGCACCCAGCGATTATGCTGAACTTTCCGAGATATTCATTAGCCATGAGTCGATATAAAACAGCTAAGTTCGAGAGCTTGGAATCTCTGTTGCAGATAGGGAATAGGCAACTTTCCGCGCAATTGGCCGAAGTCCTGCAAGGAGATTGTACGGATGTGTCGTCAACGATAAGAAAATTCGTGGCCCTGCTGGATGCGGTCAATGATTACAACATTGATATCGGTTCTTTCGAGAATTTGGCTCTGCTGCATGAACTGGTCGCCGTTCACGACGGGGCGGTCGTATCCATGTTGTCGATCCATTTCAATCTGGCAATTGGGACTATTAGTAATCTGGCCCCGCTAAACCCATACGTAGAGAATCTGTATCGGCAACTGACGTCTGGCAGAGCGATCGGCGTCTATCTGGCAACAGAGTTGGCCCATGGTAACAACTTGGTCGCACTGGAGACTCACGCAACGTACTTACCCGAGAAACGCCTGTTTTTACTCAATTCCGAGACGGAGCGGGCATGGAAGTTCATGCCCAACAGCTCACCCTGTGAACGACCCAAGATCGCGGTAGTGCTGGCCAACTTGTCAGTTGCAGGAAAGCGCTATGGCATTTTTCCGTTCGTGGTGCCTTTATCCAGTCACGGCACCATGACCAAAGGCGTCACCATCACCCCGTTGGGTGAAAAGCCGGGGCTTTATCTGGATAACGCTATTACTTCGTTCAATCAGGTTGAGCTCCCGTATGAGGCGCTGCTTGCGGGGGATATGTTAACCCTGTCCAGGGACGGGCAAGTGACCGTTAAAATGCCGAAGTTCAGAGACCGCTTTGCATTGGTGACCAGCAAAATCCACTCCGGGAAATTGTGCATGGCGGTGAGTTCGGTTGCCGCTGCCAAGTCCGCTCTGCATATTACCTATCGCTATGCGCAGCAACGGAAAGTCCATGGGTATGCGGGATTGATGCCGGTTTTGAACTATCAGCATATAAAAGAAGGTTTGGCGTGGGATACGCTGAGTACCGTTGCGCACTCGCTTTATCTAAGAATGTTGGGGTGTAAAGTATCCCGGGCATTTGAGAGTGAAAGGGAGAATTTTATATTTTCCGACAGGCTCCTCGCGGAATTGATTGTCGCCAAGGCGCTTTGCACCTGGCGAACTCAGGAAGTGTTGGTCGCCTGCCGGGAGCGTTGCGGGGCTCAGGGTTTATTTTCGGACAATAAAATAGTTACTTATGTTATTTCAAACTTTGGCGCTATTACGGCGGAGGGAGATAATCTGGTTCTATCTCTGAAAGCAGGTGCTCTGTTATTGCAAGATAAACTCGTGCCGCAACAATCCACCCCTCTTTTACAGGATCTGGTGGGCGTTCTCCAAAGCTGGATGGATTGTCTGATTCTTAAGCTGAATACACTTTCAACTTCGAGCGGACGGCGCATTCAGCTCAATGTTGGAGATAAATACACCGATGATGTTATTGCATTAAGCCAGGTGTGGGCAGTGATCAACGTAGCCACCTGTCTTCTCGAACGGCAGGAAGATGAAGACACCATGCTGGTTGCCGAGGGGTACCTGCTTGATAGCCTGTTCCGTGCTCTGCGAAGTCTGATCAGTCATGGTGTGCTGGGCAGTGCTGAAGCCCAAATGATAGAAGCTCGCCGTTTGGAGTTTATTCGTCAGCATGCAGATCGTATCAACAATCTCATTGAGGCTTTTGCTGTAGAACAAGCGAATATTCAAACCCCCATTTCCAGTGACGACTATATCCAGTGGTATAAAAATGTTCATGGGGATGCGTAATTACGGATCCTGACTCTGTTTCAGTTGAATGAATAAACGGGCGTCTAGGCGCCCGTTTTCATTTACCCTGCCACCTGCGCCGGCAATGGCCGCCCAATCACATCCATCGAGTCACATCCGTCCCGCAACATGTAGGACCGGGCTGATCAAATCCCGGACCTTTCACATGACTTCACTAGAATTTTAAACACGCCCCATAAATGCTCATTGCCCCCCGACCCCAACTGGCCGAAGCTATCCTCCATCTGCACCCCAGCCGTCGAGATGGACCTCTATCCCATGCAAAACCCCGCCCAACCCCAACGCCCTCTCTGGAAAACCTACCTGCTGTTCCTCGCGCCCATGGTCCTGTCCAACTTCCTGCAATCCATGTCCGGCACGGTCAACAGCATCTACATCGGCCAGATGCTCGGCACCCAGGCGTTGGCGGCGGTGTCGGGGATGTTCCCGATCGTTTTCTTTTTCATCGCCCTGGTCATCGGCCTCGGTGCTGGCGCTGGGGTGTTGATCGGGCAGGCGTGGGGGGCGCGGGAGACGCATCTGGTGAAGGCGATTGCCGGGGCGACCCTGTTGTTGGGCGTGTTGATCGGGCTGGTGGCGGCGGTGGTGGGCAGTGTGTTTGCGCGGTCTTCGTTGATGGGCCTGGGCACGCCCGGGGACGTGCTGGACGATGCGGTGGCGTATGCCCATGTGATGTTGTGGTTCATGCCGTCGCTGTTGGTGTTCGTGTTGTTCACGCAATTGCTGCGCGGGGTCAGTGACACGCTGTCGCCGTTGCTGGCGTTGCTGGTGTCGACCGCGATCGGCCTGGCGCTGACGCCAGCATTGATTCGCGGCTGGTTGGGCATTCCCCCGCTGGGGATCCAGAGTGCGGCGTTCGCCGGGCTGGCGGGCAACCTGGCGGCGATGGGTTGGCTGGCGTGGCGGCTGATTCGCAAGGGGCATCCGATGGCGCCGGATCGGGAGTTTTTCGCGGCGATGAAGCTGGACTGGGCGATTCTCGGCAAAGTGCTACGCATCGGTCTGCCCACCGGCTTGCAGATGGTGGTGTTGTCGCTCTCGGAATTGGTGATTCTGGCGCTGGTGAACCAGCACGGTTCCCAGGCGACGGCGGCCTACGGCGCGGTCACGCAAATAGTCAATTATGTGCAGTTCCCGGCGCTGTCGATTGCCATCACCGCGTCGATCCTCGGCGCGCAGGCGATCGGGGCAGGGCGCATCGAACGTATCGGCGCGATTCTGCGTACGGGGTTGATGATCAATGTGTGCCTGACCGGTGGCCTGGTGGTGTTGGGGTATTTGCTGTCGCACTGGCTGTTGGGTTCGTTCCTCACCGAGGAAGCGACGCTCAGCATGGCCGATCACCTGCTGCACATCATGCTCTGGAGCCTTTTGGTGTTCGGCTTCCAGGCGATCATCGGCGGCATCATGCGCGCCAGCGGCACGGTAATGGTGCCGGTGGGGATTTCGATTGTTTGCGTGGTGGGCGTGCAGTTGCCGGTGGCTTATCTGCTGGATGCGCGGTTCGGCCTGCAAGGGGTGTGGATGGCGTTTCCGGTGGCGTATCTGGGGATGCTGGCGTTGCAAACCTTGTATTACAAACTGGTTTGGAAGCATCAGAAGATTGAGCGGTTGGTGTAGGGGGGCGGTGCCTTGTCCTGCGCTGCTGGTGTTCTGTAGGAGCAAAGCTTGCTCGCGATGGCGAATTGTCAGTCGACATTGAGGTTGTTTGGCACACCGCCATCGCGAGCAAGCTTTGCTCCTACAGGGAACGGTGACAATCTATCGGGGAATTCTGAACCGTCAGGCGTAACCGCCTGGAGAGGTTTTCCATGAGCCCTTTATCCCATTCCATCCTGCAGGATCGCCCGGAGGCCGGCCGGCGTCTGGTGGAGCTTTTGCAGAATTACGCGCATCGATCCGACGTGATTCTCCTGGCCTTGCCCCGTGGCGGGGTGCCGGTGGCTTATGAAGTGGCCATGGCGCTGGGCCTTTGTCTGGACCTGATGCTGGTGCGCAAGCTCGGTGTGCCGTCCCGCCCCGAGTACGCCATGGGCGCGATTGCCAGTGGTGGGGTGCTGATTCGCAATGAAGAGGCGCTACGGTTTCATCCGATATCCAAGGCTGAATTCGACACGGTGGTCGCCCGGGAAAGCCAGGAGCTGTTGCGGCGCGAGCAGGTGTATCGCGGCTCACGTGCACCCTTAGAGCTCAAGGATCAGGTGGTGATCCTGATCGACGATGGCCTGGCCACCGGTGCCTCGATGAAGGCGGCGATCCAGGCGGTGCGGGTGCAGGCACCGTCGCGCATCGTGGTGGCGGTGCCGGTGGCGCCGGTTGAAACGGCCGAGGCGCTGCGCAGGGAAGTGGATGAGCTGGTGTGTCCGCTGTACCCGGACTGGTTCACCTCGATCGGGCACTGGTACGTGGATTTTTCCCAGACCTCGGACCGGGAGGTCATCGATCTGTTGCAACGGGCGTGGCAGCACGAGGCGAGTGCCAGCCAGCGGTGAAGGCCAGGCTCAACTGGCATAAACAGCCGTTCTTTGCTTTAGTCCTCCTGTCATCGGCTGCGTGTGTTTGGCACTTCAACCCATCAGGGCGCCCGGCCCGGAGTGTTCCATGAGCCCCAGATTCCAGCGTTTCACGGCATTGATCGCCGTGGTTGCATTCAATGCCTTGCCCGGCGCTTACGCGGTGGAATACAGCGACGTCAATGCCACGGCCAGCACCATCAGTTTCACTTATAACCAGATGGGGTCGAGGGTGTACGGCACCTTTGGCAAGTTTGCAGGGGATCTGGATTTCGACACCGCCCAACCCGAGGCGGCCCACGCCAAATTGACCATCGAACTGAGCAGCATCGATGCCGGCAGCGAAGACGCCAATACCGAACTGCAAAAGCCCGCCTGGTTCGACACCGCCAGCTACCCGGTGGCGACCTTTGAGTCGAGCCGCTTCAAGAACCTGGGCAACAACCGTTACCAGATCACCGGCAACCTCACTCTGCGGGGACTCACGCGGGAAGTGACGGTGCCGGTGTTGTTGAAGGCGGAAAACGCCATCGGCATTTTCGATGGCGAGCTGACGCTCAAGCGCAATGATTTCAAGATCGGCGAGGGCGAGTGGGCCGACACCCTCGTTTCCAATGAGATCAATATCCGCTTTCGAATGGTTGCGCCGCAGCGCTGATCATTTCTTCGCCCTCGCTGCCGGCGCTTTTTTCGGTTTGGCGGCAGCGGCCTTGCCGCGCGGCGCCTTGGCCGCCGGGGCTGCCTTGCCCGCCCAATTGCTGCCCCCGCCAACGCCGGACAGGCCAATGACATTGGCTTTGCTTTTGAGCACCTGCGCGACGATCCGTTTTTGCGTCGGCACATCGTTGTCGAACCCGCCGTGGGTCGAGTTGATCGAATCGGCCGAGGGCGTGGTGACGTAGGTGAAGTTGGCCAGATTGAACACCGACGAGGCCCTGACGTACTTGTCCATGCCCAGGATCGGTGTGCGCACGCCCGCTTCAAATGACTCCGAAACCAGATAGAGCAATGAGCGCAGGTAGGGCCGGCACGTCGGGTCCTTGTTTTCCGCCTCATCGGTCAGGGAAAACTGCAGGCAGTTGTCCACGGCCTTGCTGATCAGGTGCGGCAGCACCAGGCGCTCGAAGGTGTCGACCCGTACTGCTGGCGCCATCAGGTTCAGCGACGCAAAGCGCAGGCCGTCTTTGGCGAGCCGGTCGATGATAAAACTGTGAACGATGGCGCCTGCCGAATGGCCGATGAGGTGCAGGCGGAATTTGCCGATGTTGCCGGACTCGAGAAACGCCTTGTGCAGAATCTGCAAACCGCTTTGCGAATTGCCGCTCAGGGCGTCGGCGTTCTGTTTCATCTCGCCCCACAACAATGTTCCAGGTCCTGCCAGCGCACGCTCCAGGCGCTTGTCGTAGAACTGTTTGACGGCATCGCCAAGCTCCGAGAACACCCCACCCGTGCTGCGGGGCACTTGCCGGTAGGCGTCGACGATGAGATTGAGCACCGTGGTCATGGCCCCGGTTTCCCACATGAGGAAAATCGGGAAAATCTTCGCGTCGTAGAGCAGGGGAATCCACTCTTTCGCCGTGGCGGCAGCCGCTTTCTCGTCGTTGAGCCCACCGTGGGCATAGATGGCAATGTCGATGGCGTCAGAGGCGGACAGGTTCCAGCGTTTGCGCGCTTCCCCGAGATGGAAGCCGACCAGATCCTCCACGTCTTCGCGGCGCGTACGAAAGTCACCGGTCTGGCTCAATTCGCCGTTGTTGCCCAGGTCGATGATGAACGGATTGATTTCCCGATTGGCCAGCACGTCCGAGGACGCGACCACCACATCGCCAGCAGGATTTTCGCGCAGGGTCGTGGCTTCGGAGATCGCCGTGTGTTCGGCGGTGATCACCCCCAGTTGCGGCGCCCAGCAGTCCATGGCGTTGTACTGCCAGTCCGAGTAGGTGAGGATCGCATAGCCGGCGCTGCCCCAGCCGGTGCCCCAGGAATTCTGGATGAGGAAACCATCCTCGTTGTAGCCGACGATCACAAAGGCATGGCCACCGTCGTCGAGCCCGGCCTTCTGGCAGGGAATGCGCCAGTAATCGTCCCAGGCACCCGGTGGTGTGGCCAGTTGCGCGGCCTCGCTGGCGGCGACGGTCCAGCCGGCGTGGCAGGCGGCGCTGGCATAGAGCACGCCCAGGTCATTGAGGGCCACGTGCATGTCGCTGATCGACAGCGGGTCCACCCGGTAATAGGCCCCGAGCGGGCGTTGCACCGAGTCGATCCACCAGTCGGTATCGGGCAGGTTGGTGGCCGGCGGCATGTCCAGGTTCGGCCACAGGTCGGCGGCGCACGCACCCTGTTTGTACCAGCCCTTGAGCGCGCCGCGCAGGGAAGAGCCACTGTCGGCCAGCTTGGGATCGGCATTCGGTGCTTCGGGGATTTCGTCGTAGCGACGCGCCATGCTGTACAGCATGTACGGCGAGATGGCGGGCTTGTTTTCCCGTTTGCCTTTGCTGAGCAGGTATTCGATCACGGTCGATAGCGCAAAGCCCGTGCAGGCATTGGTTTGCAGCTGGTTCTTGATGCTCATCCAGAGCGTCGGCATCAGCATTTTCGCCGGCTGCAAACCCACGGGCGGCTGGTAGAGCCGGTCACGCAAATCCAGTTGATCCGGACAGACCGGGCGCCGGCGATTCAGGCTGTCGGTGACGGTAGCGGCGGTTTTTTTTGTGGCTCTGGTTTTGCTGGCGGCAGTGGATGCAGGCTTGCGCGCAGAGGTGGCCATCATGGCTCCTTGGAAACTCGGCAGTTGCAGCTTCAGGGACTGACCATCACCGACATGCAGGCACCAGCAATGGGCACGTCACAAAACGGTAGATCAAGTGCGTCAGGTTTCAAGGACACGTGATTGCGGACCCATCGCTCCACACAGAGCGGATCCGCACCCCGTTTTTCCCCGAAGCCCGCCTGCCTAGCATGGCTCCACTCATTCCTGTGGAGCTTTGCTATGAACGATACACATGCATTACCGGCTGGCGCCTCGCTCGCGCCGGCCAATCCATCCTCCTGGCGCGAATGGCTGTCCGTATTCAGCGTTGCCCTCGGTGCCTTTGCCTTTGTCACCACTGAATACTTGCCGGTGGGCGTGCTGCCACCCATTGCCCAAGCGTTAAATATCAGCGATGGGCAGGCGGGGTTGATGGTCACCGTGCCGGGCATGGTGGCGGCGGTGGCGGCACCGGCGATCATGGTGGGCGCCGGGCGCATGAACCGGCGCCAACTGCTGCTGGTGCTGACGCTGTTGCAGGTGATTGCCAATCTGGTGGCGGCGCTCGCGCCGTCGCTGGCAATCATGTTGCTGGGGCGGGCGCTGCTGGGCGTGGCGCTGGGCGGCTTCTGGGCGGTGGCGATTGCGGTGGCCGGGCGACTGGTCAGTGAATCGAATGCAGCAAAAGCCACGGCGCTGATCTTCGCCGGCATTACCCTCGCCACCGTGTTTGGCGTGCCCTTCGGCACGTGGCTGGGTGATGTGTTTTCCTGGCGGGTGTCGTTCGCGGTGACCGCGGCCCTGGCATTGCTGGCACTGATTGCACAGGGTCTGAGCCTGCCTTCACTGCCGTCGCGCGAGGGTTTGCCAGTGCGTGCACTGCTGGATTTTCTGGGGCGTAAAACTGCCCGACGCAGCATGTTGCTGCTGGCGCTGGTGGTGGCGGCGCACTTCTCGGCTTACACCTACATCGCGCCGTTTCTGGGGCGTGAAGCGGGGTTCTCGACCTCTGCAATCACCTCCATTCTGCTGGGCTTCGGGATGGTTGGCATGTTGGCCAACTTCGCCATGGCCGGCGGTGTCGCAAGGCATCTTCGACTGTCATTGGGGGCCGTGGTGTTGATGATGGTCATCGCGCAACTGACCTTGCCGCACTTGCAAGGCTTCGGTGTGGCACTGGCGGTGTTGGCATGGGGCGCGGCTTATGGGGCGATTCCTCTGGGCGTGAGCACCTGGATGCAACTGACCTCGCCGCAATTGCCGGAAGCCAGCTCGGCGATGCTGGTCACCATGTTCCAGTTGGCGATTGCCTCGGGTTCGTTGTTTGGCGGCCTGATGGTCGATCACCTGGGCGTACCTTCGGCGATGTGGCTGGGCGCCGGGGTCGGCTTGTTGGGGCTGGTAACGATGCTGAGTTTCGGTATCGACAAGGCGCCGATCGGCGAAGCCCTGCAACGTTGAGTCAGACCTTGAGAATGTTGTCCTTGAAGTAGTCGATCAACACCCGCAGCCTCGGTGCGGTCTGCTTCGACGCAGGCCAGAGCATCCACAGGTTTCCGGTGTGATCGGTGTAATCGTCCAGCACCACCTTCAGCCTGCCATCGGCCAGTGGCTGGCGGATTGAAAAATCCGGCAGGCAGGCAATTCCTACCCCGTCCATCGCCAGGTACGTCAGCGGATCCATCGTGGTGCAGGTCAGCGCCTTCGACAGATTCGGCTCGATGTGCGTCTCGCCGACTCGCAGCGGCCAGCGCTCGATCATCCCCGTGGCCGGGAACTTGTGCAGCAGGCACACGTGGTTGATCAAGTCATCCGGGTGCCTGGGTTCGCCGTGCTGTTGCAGGTAGGCAGGCGACGCCACCAACTGCAATTGATAACCCCCCAGCTTGCGCGCCATCAGCCGTGAATCCTGCGGTGCGCCGGTGCGGATCACCGCGTCGAAACCTTCCTCGATCACGTCCACCATGCGGTCGGACATGTCCACGTCCAGTTCGACGTCCGGGTAGGCGCGCATGAACCCGGCCAGCACCGGCATGATCAGCACGTTCTGGATCGGCACGCTGATGCGCACCTTGCCGCGAGGGTTGGCGGACAGTTCCAGCAGTTCCATCTGCGCCGCTTCCACTTCGCTGAGGATGCGTTTGCAGCGGTCCAGGAACAACTCGCCTTCGGTGGTCAGGGTGACGCTGCGGGTACTGCGATGGAACAGCCGCACCCCCAGCCGTTCCTCCATGCGCGCCACGCTCTTGCCCACGGCAGAAGCGGAGATTTCCAGCAGGCGGCCGGCTTCGGTGAAGCTGCGGGTTTCGGCCACCTGAATGAAGGCCGTGATACCGCTGAGGCTGTCCATCATGGCTGGTGTGCTCGGTGTGGGGAGGGGGTTAAGGCAGCGTAGAGCGGGGAGGGGGAAATGCAAAGGATGGGGGATATATGAAATCCTGTAGGAGCAAAGCTTGCTCGCGATGGCGGTGCGTCAAACAACTCTAATGTTGAATGTAAAACCGCCATCGCGAGCAAGCTTTGCTCCTACAGGGGAGCTGCTGTGAACACGCAATTTGTGCCCGGCGCAGATCCAGTGTGGGAGCGAGCCTGCTCGCGATGACGGTATTGAATGGCGCGAACAATCAGGCGCTTTGCTGATAGAACGGATAATCCGTAAACCCCACCTCACTGCCACCGTAGAACGTGTCCCGATCATAGGCATTCAACGGCTGCCCATGACGAATCCGCTCCGGCAAATCCGGGTTGGCGATGAAGTCGCGACCGAAGGCCACGAGGTCAGCGTCGCCCGCTTGCAGGATCCGCTCGGCGGATTCGGCGGTGAAGCCGCCGGCGGCGATGATCAGGCCCTTGTAATGCTGACGGATCAACTGTGCTGCCACCGGGTTCTGATCTTTGCTTTCGTCGATCGAGTTACCTATCACGCGGGGCTCGATCAGGTGCAGATAGGCCAGGTTCAGTGGCGCCAGCTGTTGCGCGACATACACAAACAGCGCCTCGGGATCGCTGTCCTTCATATCGCCGAAACTGCCGCTTGGCCCCAGGCGCACCGCCACCCGATCGTTGCCCCAGACCTCAATCGCCGCTCGGGTGATATCCAGCAGAAATCGCGCACGCTTGGCGATGCTGCCGCCGTAGGCATCGGTACGCTGGTTGCTGCCGTCCTGCAGGAACTGGTCGATCAGGTAACCGTTGGCGGCGTGGATTTCAACACCATCAAATCCGGCCTCCAGACCGCGCTGCGCGGCGCGTCGAAAGTCCTCGACCAGCGCTTCGACTTCCGCTGTTTCGAGCGCGCGGTGCGGCGTACTCGGTACCCAGCCGTTGGCGGTGTAGGCGACGCCGTTGTACTCCATTGCCGAAGGCGCTACAGGTTGCGCGCCGTCGGGTTGCATGTCGCTGTGGGACTGGCGACCGGCATGGAACAGTTGCAGGAAAATCCGTCCGCCCTTGGCGTGCACCGCTTCGGTAACGGCTTTCCAGCCTGGGATCTGCGCATCGTTGTACAGGCCGGGTGAGCCGAGGTAGCCGTTGCCGGTCGGCGAGACCACCGTAGCTTCGGAAACGATCAGGCCGCCGTGGCTGGCGCGTTGGGCGTAGTACTCGGCCATCAGGGCGCCAGGTTTGTCGCCGGGTTCCGAGCGCATGCGGGTCAGGGGCGCCATGACGACGCGGTGGGCGAGGGCGTGCGGGCCTATCTGGATGTTGGACAGCAGGGTGGGGTGATTCATGGTGACCTCCAGTAAATGTCTGGAGGCAACTGTAGGGAAAGCGATTACAGAGAAAAACGGGCTCGGGCTCCGCTCACTGTGGACCAATTGCTCCGTAATCGAACAGCGCCCGGTCCACATTGCATGGACCGGGCGCGGGTCGAAGCGGCATCAGTGCGCGGCGAGCGGCGCCGACACCGACTTGCCGAAGGTTGAAGTGACGGTGACGGTCGGGTTCGGTGTCGGTCCGGCACCGGTGGTGCTGGCCGATACCCTCCAGCGAGCCCCGGTGCCGGTTGGCGTGAGGGTCGCGTTACCGAGGTTGAGTGGCCCGGCGGTTGTCGACACGATCGCTGTCAGCGTATTGCCCGTACCCCGTGACGTGGTGCCCGCCAGGTCCCAGGTGTAGCGGTTGTTGCTGCGTACCGTGACGGTCGCGCTGCTGATCACCAGGTCTTCGTTGACCGTCGCTGATGGCGATACCGCCACAGAGACGGTGGCCGGTGGCGAAACCCCATCCTTGGCGTCGCTGGCCTGATAGGTGAAGGTCGCGGTGAACGCGGCCGGGACGCTGGCCGGTGGCGTGTAGATCACGCGGGTGCCGTCGGTGCTGACCGTGCCCTTGCCGGAATCCGGCTGGTTCAGGCCCACCACCTTGAGCGGCAGGTTGCCGTCCGGATCGGTGTCGTTGGCCAGCACGTTGATGGTTACCGGTTGCCCGTTGGCGCTGGTGGCGCTGTCAGGGTTGGCCACGGGTTTTTTGTTGTCGCCCTGGTTGTCGTCAGCCTTGCCACCGGTACGGAAGGTTGGCAGTGCCGCCGAGTTCACGTAGGTGACACCGTCCCAGCCGGGCAGGGGCGTTGGCATCAACTGGAACTGACCCGGATGCTCCACGTCCCAGCGCAGCAGCATCGAATTGTCCTCGTGCTGGGTGTTGTGGCAGTGCTCCATGTAGGTCCCGGCAAATTCGCGGAAGTGAATTGCCATTTCCACATCCACCGAACTGTCCAGGCCTTCGCCGATGCGATACACGTCCTTGCGCGCCCATTTTTCCCATTCCGGCGGTGCCTTGCCGTCGCGACTCAGGATGATCCCTTCCTCGAAGTGCACGTGCACCGGATGGTTCCAGCCGTTGCCGCCGTTCTTGATTTTCCACACCTCAAGGGTGCCGTCCCCGGAGAAGCCGGCATCGGTCGGGCCGTTGGCCAGTTGCGGTGCGGCGCTGAGCCGGCGTGGGTCCATGTTGTAGCCAGGCCCTCCATCGGTTTTGACGGTCCATGGCGCTTCGTCGGTGCCATCTGAACGACCGAAGATGAACTCACGGTGCCGCGCTGCCGCGATCTTGGCCTGATCGGCCGGGTTGTCGCGATCGAGGGTCAGCGGAATCATGAATTTGCCAGCCGGCTTGCCCGGTTTGGCGGGCTCGTAATCGGCCGGGTTCATGCTCACATCGGTGCCGCTGTAAGGCTGGACGATCAATTGCAGGAACTTGCCGACCACGGGGTCGCCCTTGTCCCACTCAGGCCCTTTGCTGCCTTGCTTGATCACTGCCTTGTATTTTTCCGACAGCACATCCGCCAGGCTCAGTGCATTCTTCTCCGGACCCTTGCCGGTCTTGTGCTCCAGCAGGTTGACGAAGTACAGCTTGTCGCCAACCGAGATGCCGTTTTTCGCGAAGTTGACGATGATGTCAAAGCGTTCGGCGATGCCCTGGGTCGGCAGGATGGCGTTGTGGTTTTGCAGGTCGCCGTCGCCGTCCAGGTCCATGCTGCCGTCGAACGGCACGGTATGGGCCATGATGTTGCCGTCGTTGGCGATCATGTGGAACGGTACGCGGTTGTAGGAGACGCCGGAGCCGGCAGGCCCGGGAAACTCGCCGCCGTTGCCGGCCACTTCACGCACCAGGGCAATCTTCACGTAGCGCGATACCGAGCCGTTGAGGATGCGGAAGCGATAGCTGCGTGCGCGCACCTTCAGTTTTGGCTGGTACTGCCAGTTGACCAGCATCTGGTCGCCCAGGAAGCCGTCGGTGTTGAACGGGTTGAACCACAGTTGACCGTCCTTATCCCAGGCCTTGTCGGCGACCACCAGGTTCACGTCGTAGTCACGGTTCCCCCAAGGCAAGCCGCTGCCGCTGGGGAAGCGCAGGTTGACGCCGTCGTCGATCGCTTCGTTGCCGCGATCCAGCGCGCTGTAATAGTTCATCATCACCGCGTTGCCCTTGTAGACGTTCTGCGCGGTGAAATCGAGCATGTGGTCGTGGAACCAGTGGGTGCTCATGGTTTCGCGCCAGTCGCCACGGATCTTGATGGTGCCGTGGTCGCAGGTCTTGAGGCCCGGGGTGGCATCGTTGACGAACAGGGTTTCACCCGGCGAGCAAGGGAACGCCGCGCGTGGGTCCGAAGCCGTGGTGTTGATGGTGTCGTAGCCGGCCAGTTGCATCGGCCAGCGATAGTCGTAGTACTGCCCCGGGAAGAAAAACGCGTTGGCATAGCCATCGCTCTCGGCGGGGGAGTGGCCGTTGTGTTCGTGGGTGCTGATGGTGTGCAGGCCAAAGCCCATGTTGGCGGCGGGGTCGATCGGCAGGGCGTTGTAATGACGCATCAATACCGGTTGGCCGTAACGCACCATGAGCAGTTTCGGTGGAAAGGTGCCGTCGAAGGTCCACAGCGCATTGTGATTTTGCAGCGGGAAGTTGGGGTGGAAACGGGTGTCGATCCCCTTGGTGGTCCCCGTCGTGGTCGGGATGTCCGAGGTCTGGTAGTACAGCCCGCCAGGCCCGAATTCACCTTCGGCGTAGTGGTGATATTGATAGCTGTCACGCAAGCCGCCGTTGATCCGCGCACCGGCTTGCACGGTTTTGTAGGCGACCTGCGGATAGAACTCGTTCCAGCGCTGGTGCGACCAGCCTTTTCCTGGTGGACGTCCTTCCGCCGGCGAACCGACGGGATGCCGGTTGAGGAAGGCTTCGATCTGCGCTTGCCAGGGGTTGCGGTCCAGCACATTGGAAAATTGCGACGGAAACGGAAACAGCCCCGGTTGATGCAGGAACGCATCCAGCGCGGTGCCGGCAGGACCGCTGCGGGAGATGAAGTTCGGGTCCTGTTGCGGTGCCGGACCGACGGTAGGCACCGGGAAGGTCAGGGTCGGAGCCGGTGTCGTCGGGTCAAGTCTTTCCGGGCCGAATTCCTCGAACAACAGCAATTGCTGGGTGTACGGCTGCGCCCCGAACAACGGGCTTGGCTTGCCGTTGGTGGGGTAGTTGAACGAGGTCTGCGCGGCGGGTGGCAGCACGTTGTCGGCGCGGGGTGTGTTCTTGTCGCCGAATACGCCGTTGGGCAGGGCGATGGAGCCCTGGTTGGCTTCGGGCAATCCCTTGAGGGCTTCCAGCGCGGCAGCCGCATCGGCCGGGGTGGCGGGTGGGTTGGTGAAGGCTGAAGGGTCGGTCGGCGGTGGCTGGCTGACATCGTCGAGCGGTGCAGCGCTGGCCGTGGCAAGGGTGATGAGCATCGCCGCGCAGGTCGCTCCGGACCTTCGCAAATAGCGGGTTGATTGGGACTGCGTTTTTACACGTTTCATGATGAGGACCCCTCGCGTCATGCCATATCGGCGAAACCCACCGCCCTCTATCGGGACGACAGCTGCTGCGGGTAAAGGGGCTTATGCAACAGGCGGGCCGGACTGCGGGCCTGCGAAAAAGTTCAAACTAATTAGTTAGTTGTTTCCAAATGTGTATTCAGGGGGTGAGGAGGTGAGTTGGGGGGAGTGGGGAATATTCCTCAATTACGGGTAAAAGACAGCTATTTTCAGTTGCTTGCTTTCCCCAACAGGTGGTCGAGTCTTACCGGCATATTTTTGACTTAAGCAGAATGAGAGGCTTTATCAATAATGTTTTCACCGGTTTTTTACCGTTCAAATGGCTGTCATCCATTCAGCCGTGACAGCGATTGAGCAATTTTGAAAGGACTGTTGAATGACGTTCGTCAGACTCAAAAGATGGCGGGCGCGTGCAAGCTGTGATGGCGCGTTATCATACGCAGCCATCGCCCCCCGGAGTCGTCCCCCCGCAATGCCCCAGATCACCCATTTCAAGACCCCGTGCCCCGAGCACATCAACAGCCAGATCCTGCAGATGGTGGTCGACAACCTGACCGACATCAGCATGGTCGCGATCCCGCCGAGCAACCTGCTCTACAACGTCTATCAGTACGCGATCGGCTTTGAGGTGCACCTGTACCTGGAGGCGTTGAACGGGGCGAAAGGGATCGACGTGGAACTGATCGTCGCCACTGACCTGGACGACCCGGAGCAGGTCACGGGGTTCCTGTTGTACCTGCCGGTCAAGGACGACCCCGAGGCCTGCGGCGTGGCCTACATGGCGGTGCACGCCGGCCATCGGCGCCAGGGCATCGCACGGCGGATGCTGCGCGAGATGGTCGCCCGCTATCCCCATGCCGAACTGACCTGCGCGGTGGCCAAGGTGCCGTACTTCGAAGCCATGGGTTTTCAAGTAGTGGGCGTGCGCGCAACCCAGGTGCTGATGAACACCCGCGACCACGGCAGCGATGGCTTGATGGCATTGCTCGACGTTGCGTCGATCTACAGCTCGCTGGAGGTGCGGCAGATTCATACTTACCTGCTGCAAAAACACGGCAAGCGGGCGATGCAGGATGCGGAAAAGCAGCGGGATCGGCATCTGGATCAGCTGACGCGCAGGGCCAATGAGTTCGTGCGTGAGCGGTTGGGGGAGGATGCAGTGCCCGTCAGCGGACCGCGGTTGCGGTTGGTCTGATAACGCTTAATTCAACGCCGCGAACCCACTGTAGGAGCGAGCCTGCTCGCGATGGCGATCTGTCAGCCGGCATTGTGTTGCCTGACATACCGCTATCGCGAGCAGGCTCGCTCCTACAGTGGCTCTGTGTTCCAGCCGGGTATCAGGCCAGCTTCACATTCATCGTAATCCGCGCCGTAAACACCTTCTTGCCTTCGGTATCGTGAACGTCCACCGGCACGATCTTGTCACCCTCGCTGCTCCAATCCAGCCCCTCGCCATTGGCCACCGCCGTCAAATCAGTCTTCGCCTTGGCCAGATACTCCACCGTCATGCCCTTGGGAATCCAGCGTGCGCCTTTGGGGATGGACACGTCGGTCATCATCCCGGCTGCCAGCTCGGCGGCGTTGCACATGGCAATCGCATGCACGGTGCCCAGGTGGTTGGTGATTTCCTTGGCGAACGGCACCTGAACGGTCGCGCTGCGTTCGCGCAGGTCGGTGACCAGCGGATTGATGGTGGAGAAATAGGGCGCCACCTGGCAGGCCATCTTGCTGAACGCCTGGGGGCCTGCGCTGTTGAACATGCTGAGGAACTGACTCATGTGAAAGCCTCTGTGATGGGTGATTTGCAGAATGATGCTCGGTAACAGAATATTATTCTGTGACGGAACAGTATTCTGTCGACGGGAAATCTGTCAACCTAGCGTCACTTTCGAGTTGGCAGCCGCCAGCCTTCACCCCTGATTTCGGTCTGTTCTCACCATGGAAACTTCGGATTTGCTCGAGCGCGCCTGGCCCGGCCGCCGTGCCGAGCTCAAGCGCGACATCTTTCGCAAGGCCTTGCAGCTGTTCAACGAGCAGGGCATCGAGGCCACCACCATCGACATGATTCGCGCCGAATGCGATACCAGCGTCGGCGCGATCTACCATCATTTCGGCAACAAGGAAGGCCTGGTGGCCGCGCTGTTTTTCACCGCGCTGGACGATCAGGCCCGGCTGCGCGACAGCTACATGGCCGACGCCGGCACCGCGCAGGCGGGGGTGCACGCGCTGGTGCACAGCTACGTGGATTGGGTCGACAGCCAGCCCGAGTGGGCGCGTTTCCAGTATCACGCGCGATTTGCGGTGACCAAGGGGCCGTTCAGTGACGAGCTTGCCGAGCGCAACAAGGTGCGCAACAAGAAGCTGTTGGAGTGGTTGTCGGCGCACCGCGATCAAATGGGTGGCTTTTCCGCCGAGTTGATGCCGTCGTTGATCATCGGCCAGGCCGACAGCTACTGCCGCGCCTGGTTGTCGGGCCGGACCAAGGGCAGCCCGAAGGCCTACCGGGAGCTGCTGGCCGAGGCGGCATGGCGCTCGATCGCCGCCACCGAAACGTGATCTCCCTCTGCCTGATCGTTCCCACGCTCTGCGTGGTAACGCCTCCTGTGACGCTCTGCGTCACGCCTTTGGGACGCAGAGCGTCCCGGGCTGCATTCCCACGCAGAGCGTGGGAACGATTGAATAACCTGTAGGAGCGAGCCTGCTCGCGATGGTCGTGAACGATGACGCGTGAAATCAGACACCCCGCGGCGCCCGTTGGTTTTTCGCGAGCAGGCTCGCTCCTACAGGGATGATGGTGTTCTTGATAAAGCAAAAAGCCCGGCTCCAGGCCGGGCTTTTCGATGTCTGGGTTAAAAAAGAGCCTCAAAGCTCTTTGATGGGGAGAAGTGGAGCCATTGAGGCTCAAGATGCGCATGAAGCAGGCGGTGAGCTTGATAGGGGTTCAGTACACTCACCACCTGCGCAACGGCTTGGGCAAGCAAGCGGCTGCGCAACTCCATCGTAGGAACATGGGGGATGGCCCTCAAGTACCGCACGTCTAATCCTCCCACAAATGTCAGCTTCTGCGATTTCGCGCCCCCGGCCAACCGGCTTGATTCAAGGCTTCAAGCAGTGTCTGCGCATCCAGCCCGGGCACCGCATGGCCGTTACCTTCGGTCGTTTCGGCGGCGAGCAGGGCGTTGATGATGGCTTCTTCCACCGCTTCGGTGGCCGCCAGGAACAATTCGCTGATGTGATCGTTATTGACCATGCTCAGATGATCGGTCGTCGGCGCGCGTTTGCGTTCGTAGGCAGCCGCAGGCACATGGGCATTGCCGGTGGCGAAGGCGATGAAAATGTCGCCGCTGTGGTCTTCGTTGCCGCCACCGGTGCGCGCCAGGCCAAGGCTGGCGCGTTGTGCCAGGCGCGTGCATTGGTGCGGCAGCAACGGTGCATCGGTGGCCAGGCAGACCACGATCGAACCCATGCCCGGATGCGGCAACGAGGCCTTGAGGAACGGCGAATCAACCTGAGTCATGTAGCGCCCGACCGGGTAGCCGTCGACGCGCAACTCGTTGCGAATGCCATGGTTGGCCTGGACGATAGCGCCGACGGTCCAGCCGCCCTGCGCACTGTCGAGCTGTCGCGAGGCCGTGCCGATGCCGCCCTTGAACTCATGGCAGATCATGCCGCTGCCGCCACCGACATTACCCTCGACCACCGGCCCACCCACCGCCGAATGCAGCGCCTGCGCCACATGTTCGGGTTTTACATGAAAGCCGTTGATGTCATTGAGCAGGCCGTCGAAGGTTTCCAGCACCACCGGCATGTTCCAGTACAGCCGACCGTCATCCGGTTGCTGTTCACGGTCCACCACGATCAACGCATCGCGCACCACGCCCAGGCTGTGGGTGTTGGTGAAAGCGATGGGGCTGGTCAGCAGGCCGGCCTCGCGAATCCACTCAAGTCCCGTGGCATCGCCGTTGCCGTTGAGCACATGGACGCCGGCAAAACACGGTTGCGCACTGGTGGAGCCGGCACGGGGTTCGACCACGGTGACACCGGTCAGGATATCGCGACCCCGGGCGGTGTGACCGCGCACATTGCTGTGGCCGACCCGCACGCCGGGCACGTCGGTGATGGCGTTGAGCGGGCCGGGTTGCAGTTGGCCGATCTGGATGTTCAGGTCGCGGGCACGTGGTTTCATGGCAGTTCTCATCTTCAATTGAATGGCGCAAAAGTGAAAATCTGTGGGAGCGAGCCTGCTCGCGAAGGCGATGGATCAGGCAAAGGTGATGTCGACTGACACGCCCTATTCGCGAGCAGGCTCGCTCCCACAGGGGGGATTGCGGTGGGGTTATTGACCGTTTTTGACCTTGCTCCAGATCCGCGTGCGCACCCGTTCGGTCGCTGGCGGCAGCGGTTGCAAGGTGAAGAGGGTGGCCAGCGCCTCGGCTGACGGGTACACGGCGGGATTGGTGCGGGTCGCTTCGGCCACCAGCGCGGTCGCGCTGCGATTGCCATTGGGGTAGTTGAGGAAGTTACTCACCGGGGCGATGACCTCGGCGCGCATCAGGTAGTCGATGAACGCCAGCCCCTGTTGCGGATGCGGTGCATCCTTGAGCAGCACCAGCGTGTCGAACCACACCGGGGCGCCTTCCTTGGGCAGGCTATAGGCGATCTTCACGCCGTTGCCAGCCTGTTCGGCAGTGGTCTTGGCCTCCAGCATCGCCCCGGACCAGCCCACCGCTACGCAGATGTTGCCGTTGGACAGGTCGCTGATGAATTTCGACGAGTTGAAGTAGGCGATGTGCGGGCGCAACTTGAGCAGCAGCGCTTCGGCCTTTTTGTAATCCTCAGGGTTGGTGCTGTTGGGCGGCAGGCCGAGGTAGTGCAGGGCGACCGGGAGCATTTCCGCCGGCGAGTCGAGCATCGCCACGCCGCACTCGCCCAGTTTGGCCAGATTCTCTTCCTTGAACACCAGGTCCCAGGAATCCACCGGCGCCTTGTCGCCGAGCACCGCGCGCACCTTGTCGATGTTGTAGCCGATGCCGTTGGTACCCCACAGGTACGGCACCGCGTACTGGTTGCCCGGGTCGTTGTGGGCCAGTTTCGCCAGCAGGTCGCTGTCCATGTTCTGGAAGTCCGGCATCTGGGCACGGGGTAGCGGGGCGAGGGCGCCGGCCTTGATCAGCGTCGGCAGGCTGTAGTTGCTGGCCACCACCACGTCGTAACCGCTGCGGCTGGTCAGCAGTTTGCCTTCCAGCACTTCGGCGCTGTCGAAGGTGTCGTAGACCGGCTGGATCCCGGTGTCGCGCTTGAAGTCCTGCAGGGTGTTCGGGCCGATGTAGTCGTACCAGTTGTAGACGTGAACAGTCGGGTTTTCGCTGGCAACCGCCGACAGCGAAACCGCCAGGCAGGCGCCCAGTCCCAGATTGAAATACCCGTGGTGACCCCTCATGATGCGGCACTCCTGGCCTGCTGCGGCCGGTGATGTTCAGGAGCTTGCAGCCTATCGACCGCCGTGGCGGTTACCCATTCCCATCATGGGTTACTCAAAAGGGGTAGTGCGTGGACGCGTTGTTGAAAGAGTTGCCGCTGCACCAGGGCCTGGCGCGGATGTTCGGCAGCGTGGGCGAGGCTGGCTTCTGGCGTGCGCTGGTCGATACCCTGCGTCTTTTGGTGCCGCTGGACAACGCACTGGTGGCGGTGATGAAGCCCGGTCGGGTACCGCGCCTGCTGATCGATTTCGATGCCAAGGGCAGTGGTGAGGAGCAGGAAGAACTGGCGGATTACAGCGCCGGCATGTACTTGCTCGATCCGTTTTACCAAGCGGTGGGTGCCGGCATCGCGGACGGTTTGCACAGCCTCGATTCGGTGGCCCCTGACCAGTTCCAGCAGAGCGAGTACTACCAGAGCTACTTCTGCAAAGTGGTGGGTGGTGACGAGTTGCAGTTCATGGTCAACCTCGACGGCGCTGTGCTGGGTCTGTCCCTTGGGCGCTCGACGCGCTTCACTCTCGAAGAGCAGGGCCGTCTGCTGTGCGTGCGCGACTGGGTGCTGGCGGCGATGCGCAGGCACCTGCAATTGCTGCCGCCGGAGGGGGCGGTTGCCGAAGCCGTGGCCGGCGATCTGGCGACTCTGCTCGACCGCTTCGACGCGCGGCTGTCAGCCCGGGAAATCGAAACCGCGCGGTTGATCCTGCAAGGCTTCTCCAGCAAGGCCATCGCCCAGCAGATGGGCATCTCGCCGGAGACGGTGAAAGTGCATCGGCGCAACCTCTATCACAAGCTCAATGTGAACGGGCATGGGGAGTTGTTTGCGTTGGTGCTTCAGCCGCGCTGATCCGGATTTTTTGGTGGGCATGCCGGCCCCATCGCGAGCAGGCTCGCTCCCACAATTGAAATGCGGTCCCTTGTGGGTGCGAGCCTGCTCGCGATAGGGGCGACGCGGTCTTACTGCTTGAACACCAACGCCTTCAACCCACACTCGATATCGGCATCCGGAAACTCCGGCGGATTCTCCAGCCGCTGCTCGAACCGCAGGCTCGGCGCCTCACGGGGCACGCCGTCGATCAGGAAGTCCGCACCAAAGGCCGGATCGTTCATGCACGCCAGTACCGTGCCCTGCGGGCTTAGCAGTTCGGGCAATCGGCGCAGCACCCGCTGGTAATCCTTGGTCAGCAGGAAGCTGCCTTTCTGAAACGAAGGCGGGTCGATGATCACCAGGTCATACGGGCCCTTGCCGATCACCTTGCCCCAGGATTTGAACAGGTCGTGGCCGAGAAAGGTCACCTTGCCCAGGTCATGCCCATTGAGCCGATGGTTGTCGCGGCCACGGCTCAGGGCCGGGCTCGACATGTCGAGGTTGACCACATGGGACGCGCCGCCTTCGATGGCCGCCACCGAGAAACCACAGGTATAGGCAAACAGGTTCAGCACGCGCTTGCCTTCGGCATTGGCCCGCACCCAGTCGCGGCCATAGCGCATGTCGAGGAACAGGCCGGTGTTCTGCTTGCGGCCCAGGTCCACCCGGTATTTCAGGCCGCCTTCGGTGATGGTCAGTTCGTCGATTTCTTCCCCCAGCAGCCATTCGGTGGTGCTTTGCAGCAGGTAGCGGTGTTGCAGCAGCAGGGTATGGGCGCCGGATTGCATCCACTGGGCAGATTGAGTGATCGCCATCAGCAAACGCTTCAGATCTTCCAATTGCGAAGGCTCGGGCTCCTTGAACAGCGCCACCAGCACCACACCCTGCAACCAGTCGACCGTCACCTGCTCCAGCCCCGGCCAGCAACGGCCGCGGCCGTGGAACAGGCGGCGGGTTTCGGCGGGGGCGGAGGCGAGGGCGGTCAGCAGATGGTCGTGGAGGGTGGCGAGGGCTTCGGTGTTCATGGGTTTGGGTCGGCGAATTTGCGGGGGGCGGCATTTAACCATAGTTGCACCCTGAAAGGATCACCCAACCCACTGTAGGAGCGAGCCTGCTCGCGATGGTCGTCAACGATGACGCTGGCAACCTGACACCCCGCGGTGATCTGTCGTCCATCGCGAGCAGGCTCGCTCCTACAGGGAGACGCAGGGCAGTTATCACAAATAATTTAACTCTGCGTGAGGATTTGGCGATCTGGTCGCTCCCATACTCGGCCCCAACGAACAACAACAAACGGGAGCCGGACATGTCGCAGCGCACTGCTTCACCCAGGCCCAGTCATCCGCGCTGGCTACGCCTGACCCATTGGCTCAACGCCCTGGCCGTGCTGGTGATGGTCACCAGCGGCTGGCGCATCTACAACGCCTCGCCGCTTTACGATTTCAGCTTCCCCAATACGATCACCCTGGGCGGCTGGCTCGGCGGCGCTCTGCAGTGGCACTTCGCGGCGATGTGGCTGCTGGCCTTCAACGGCCTCCTGTACCTGACCTTCAATCTGTTCAGTGGTCGCCTCAAACGACGCTTTTTCCCGGTTTCGCCAAAAGGCGTACTGCACGACCTGTGGGCCGCCCTGCGCGGAAAACTCGGCCACGCCGACCTCAGCCATTACAACCAGGTGCAACGCTTTGCCTACCTGTTCGTCATGGTGGATATCACGTTGCTGGTGATCTCCGGGCTGGTGCTGTGGAAGTCGGTGCAGTTCCCGTTGTTGCGTGAATTGCTCGGTGGCTATGACACGGCGCGGCATGTGCACTTCATCGCCATGGCGCTGCTGGTGGCCTTCGTGGCGGTGCATCTGGTGATGGTCGCACTGGTGCCGAAAACCCTGCTCGCCATGATCGTCGGTCGCAAGGAGTCCGTATGAAAAAGCGCATGCACAATCCGGATCTGGACGAGTCCTCGATCCTGACCGACGCCCGCAAGATCCTCGCGCCGCAGATCGAAGATCGCTCGCGTCGCTCGTTCCTGCTGCGCGGCCTGACCCTCGGTGGCGTGGCGATGCTGTCCGGCTGCAACCTCACCGACAACGAAAGCGTCGACACCGCACTGTCGTCGATGTCGCGCTTCAATGATCGGGTGCAGGGCTGGCTGTTCAATCCCAATGCCATGGCGCCGACTTATCCCGAATCGATGATCACCCGGCCGTTTCCGTTCAATGCCTTCTACGGCATCGACGAAGCGCCGACGGTGGACGAGGAGAGTTATCGCCTGGAGGTGTCGGGGCTGGTGGCGGACAAACGCAGCTGGCGTCTCGAAGAGCTGCGCGCCATGGCGCAGACCGACCAGATCACCCGGCACATCTGCGTCGAAGGCTGGAGCGCCATCGGCCGCTGGGGCGGGGTGCGCTTCAGTGATTTCCTCAAGCGCATCGGCGCCGACACCGACGCCAAATACGTCGGCTTCAAATGCGCCGACGATTACTACACCAGTATCGACATGGCCACCGCGCTGCATGCGCAAACCCTGTTGACGCTGACCTATGACGGCGCGGTGCTGCCGCGCGAATACGGCTTCCCGATGAAGCTGCGCATGCCCACCAAGCTTGGCTACAAGAACCCCAAACACATCCAGGCGATTTTCGTCAGCAACACCTACAGCGGCGGCTACTGGGAAGACCAGGGCTACAACTGGTTCGGTGGCAGCTGACAGCGCCTTAAGTTTTCACACACCCGCAAACCGAGCCTCGAGGAGTTTCATCATGAAAAAGCTGACCACCGTTGTTCTGTCCATGTGCCTGGCTGTTGGCGCCGCCTCCGTGTTCGCTGCCGACACCATGAGTAACGACAGCATGAGCAAGGACTCGATGTCCAAGGATGCGATGAAGAAGACCGATTCGATGTCCAAGGACGCCATGAAGAAAGGCGACTCAATGTCCAAGGATACGATGAAGAAGGGCGACGCCATGTCCAAGGACGCCATGAAGAAGACCGATTCGATGTCCAAGGACGCGATGAAAAAGGACGCCATGTCCCAATAACCCCAAACACCCCCGATCCCCTGTAGGAGCGAGCCTGCTCGCGATGGAGTGTCAGTCGATGACAGGTTGACTGACCCACCATCGCGAGCAGGCTCGCTCCTACAGGAATTGCGGTTATCCATAGGTATGACCTGAAGTCATACCCCCATGACTTTTAATGGTTACAGCCCCGCCAACCCCCAGTGATAAAAAATCGCAAACCAGCTCATCAACAACAAAAAAGAGCGTTTGCAACCATGATCAATCATCACTGCCACGTCTTCGCCAGCCACCTGCTGCGCTCTTCGAACCCTGACATTTGCCGCGCCATGCGTCCTGCAGGCGTGCGCTTCTGACCACACCAAATCCCTCTGCGTCCTGAACAAGAGAACGACTCATGAAAGAACTCGACCTGTACATCGGTGAAGGCTTCGAAGGCCCGGGCGTGAACGCCGCGCACATCAACATCCTGATCGGCCCGCGCAATGGTCCTGCCGGCCAGGCGTTCGCCAACAGCCTGGCGTCGCCAAGCCAGGGTCACTGCCCGTTCATGGTGATCGCCCAGCCGAACATCCCGGTCAAGCCGATGACCCTGTACGTGAACAAGGCCGCGATCAGCAGCGACCTGCACGGCAACGCCACCTGGGGCGCGTCCCAGGCCGGTATCGCCAAGGCTGTCCTGGAAGCGCTGCTGGACGGCACCCTGCCGCCGGAAGCCGAAGACGAGTGGGCGATCGTCACCGCCAACTGGGTCAACCCGTCCTGCGACGACCTGGATGCGGTGTACCTGAACAACTACAACGCCTGCCGCACCGCGATCCGCGCCGCCCTGACCGGCAAGCCGGAAACCGCGCAGCTCAAAGATGTGGTCAATCACATCAGCAACCCTTTCTACACGCCAAAAGCCTGAGGTCCGCGCCATGCAATACATTCGTTTGGGCAACTCCGGCCTCGAAGTCTCCCGCCTGTGCCTGGGCACCATGAACATGGGCACCCCGGACTGGAAACCGTGGATCTTCGATGAGAAGAAAAGCGAGCCGATCGTCAAGCACGCGTTGGACAACGGCGTGAACTTCATCGACCTGGCGGACTTCTATTCCGCCGGTGTCGGCGAAGAAGTGGTAGGGCGCATCGTCAAGCGCCTGGCCCGTCGCGAAGACCTGGTGATCACCACCAAGGTCGGCTACGGCACCCGTCCTGGTATCAACGCCAGCGGCCACTCGCGCAAGCACATCATGGACAGCATCGATGCGTCCCTGAAGCGCCTGGACATGGACTACGTCGACGTCTTCATGCTGCATTACTTCGACGTGAACACCCCGGTCGAAGAAACCATGAGCGCCATGAACGACATCGTGCGTTCCGGCAAAGCCCGCTACATCGGCGTGTCGACCATGCTCACCGGGCAACTGGCGAAAATCCTCATGGCCTGCGAGCGCAATGGCTGGGTCAAGCCGATCAACATGCAGCTGCAACTGAACTGCGCCTACCGCGAAGAAGAACGCGAGATGATCCCGTTCTGCCGCGACCAGGGCCTGGGTGTTTCGGTGTTCAGCCCGCTGGCCCGTGGCCTGCTGACCGGTGACGTGCAGTCGACCCGCAACCAGACCGACTTCTTCACCCAGCAGATGTACAGCGACGAAGCTTCGTTCGAGATCGCCCGTTCGGTGCAGCGCGTGGCCCGTGCCCGTGGCGTGTCCAACGCACAGATCGCCCAGGCCTGGGTCGCCAATCACCCGGGCGTGGATTGCATGCTGGTCGGCGCCGACACCACCGAACAGTTCGACAGCGCCCTGGCGGCACTGGAGACCAAGCTCGACACCGAAGAACTGTACGAGCTGGAACGCAACTACACCCCGTGCGACGTGATCAACGATTACACCGCCGGTAAGCGCATCCTGCGTACCGCCCGTCCGGGTTCGGAACGCTTCACCCTGACCGAGGCCGTGGCATGAGCACGCTGATCCGTCACGGCAATTTCATCGACGGTCGCTGGTCCAGCGGCGGGGCGACGTACCCGGTGCTGAACCCGGCCACCGGTGAACTGATCGCCGACGTGCAAAAGGCCGGCGCCGAAGAAACCAACCTGGCCATCGACGCTGCCAACCGCGCCTTGCCGGCATGGCGCAAGCTGACCGCCAAGGAACGCAGCCAGCGCATCAAGCGCTGGGGCGAACTGATGCTGAGCAACCAGAAGGACCTGGCCACTTTGCTCAGCCGCGAACAAGGCAAGCCGCTGGCCGAAGCCATGGGCGAAGTGGTCTATGCCGCGAGCTTTCTGGAGTGGTTCGCCGAAGAAGCCAAGCGCGCCTACGGCGATGTGATCCCGAGCCACAAGGCCGATGCGCGCATCGTCGTGGTCAAGGAAGCCATTGGTGTCGTGGCAGCCATTACCCCGTGGAACTTCCCGCTGGCCATGGTCACCCGCAAGGTCGGACCGGCACTGGCGGCCGGTTGCACCATGATCCTCAAGCCGTCGGAAGAAACGTCATTGTCGGCCTTCGCCCTGGCGGTGCTGGCTGAGCAGGCCGGGATTCCGGCCGGTGTGTTCAACGTGGTCTCCGGCGATGCCGTGGCGATTGGCGGCGCGCTGCAAGCCTCCGGTGTCGTGCGCAAACTGTCGTTCACCGGCTCCACCCGCACCGGCAAATTGCTGATGCGTCAGGCCGCCGACACCTTGAAAAAGGTCTCGCTGGAACTGGGTGGCAACGCGCCGTTCATTGTCTTCGACGACGCCGATATCGACGCCGCCGTGAAAGGTGCGATGGCCTCGAAATTCCGCAACACCGGGCAGACCTGCGTCTGCGTGAACCGCTTTTTCATTCAGGACGGCGTGTACGAAGCCTTCACCGGCAAACTCGCCGAAGCCGTGGCGGCCATGCGTGTCGGCAATGCCCTGGAAGGCGAAACCGAGCAAGGCCCGCTGATCAACGCTGCTGCGTTGGCCAAGGTGGAGCTGCATGTCAGCGACGCCGTGGAGAAGGGCGCCCAGGTCCTGTGCGGCGGTCGCCGTCATGCGTTGGGCGGTACGTTCTACGAGCCGACGATTCTCGCCGAAGCCAACAGCGACATGCTGATCGCCCAGGACGAAACCTTCGGTCCGGTGGCCGCGTGCTTCCGCTTCAAGGACGAAGCCGAAGTGCTGCAGCGCGCCAACGACACGCCGTACGGTTTGTCGGCTTACTTCTACAGCCGCGACATCGGCCGCGTGTGGCGCATGGCCGAAGGCCTGGAAGCGGGCATGGTCGGGATCAACGAAGGGATCATTTCCACGGAAGTGGCACCGTTCGGCGGCATCAAGGAATCGGGCCTGGGTCGCGAGGGTTCGAAGTACGGTCTGGATGACTACCTGGAAATCAAATACCTGTTGATGGGTGGGTTGTAAGGAGTACCCCGCCCCCTGTAGGAGCGAGCCTGCTCGCGATAGACGTCAACGATAACGCTGGGAGCCTGACACCCCGTGGCGTTCTCAAGTTCATCGCGAGCAGGCTCGCTCCTACAGAAGCCAAAAGCACACAACAAAAGCGATCGGTTTCATTTCTCCGTCAATAACAAAAATTGGAGACTTACATGTCCGTACAACCGGTAAAAATCGACGACCTGCCCATCGGGCGCTTCCACATCAAGATCGCCGGCCTGACCTTCGGCGCGCACTTCACCGACGGCTACATCCTCGGCCTGATCGGTATCGCTTTCACCCTGCTGAGCCCGCAGATGCAGCTGGACGCATTCTGGCAGGGCCTGATCGGTTCTTCGGCGCTGATCGGCCTGTTCCTCGGCAGCCTGTTCTTCGGCTGGATTTCCGACAAGGTCGGCCGGCAGAAAATTTTCCTGGTCAGCTTCGTGCTGATCACCATCGCCTCCGTCATGCAGTTCTACGTTGAATCGGCGATGACCCTGTTCCTCTGTCGGGTGCTGATCGGCATCGGTCTGGGTGGCGACTTCAGTGTCGGCCACGCCATGCTCGCCGAGTTCGCGCCGAAGAAACACCGGGGTGTATTGCTCGGCTCCTTCAGCGTGATCTGGACCTTCGGTTACGTGGCGGCCACCTTTGTCGGCACCGCGATGCTTAGCCTGGGCGACGATGCCTGGCGCTGGATGCTGGCCTCGTCGGCGATCCCGGCGGCACTGATCCTGATTGCCCGTATCGGCACTCCGGAGTCGCCGCGCTGGCTGGTCAATCAGGGGCGCATCGCCGAAGCCCGCGCCATCGTCAAGAAGTTCCTGGGCGACAACGTCGAACTCGACGAAACCCGTTCCACCGAAACCCGCTCCGGCTACGCCGTACTGTTCAGCCCTGAGTACCGCAAACGCACCGCGTTCAACTGCCTGTTTTTCGTCTGCATCGTCATGCCGTATTTCGCCATCTACACCTTCCTGCCGTCGATCCTGCAGAAGATGGGCCTGGCCGAAGGCTTCGGCACCGAGCTGATGTTGAACATGCTGCTGATCCTCGGCGCGCTGATCGGTATCTGGTGCACCATCAAGTTCACCCGCCGCGGGTTCCTGATCAACTCGTTCATCATCCTCGCCATCGCCCTGTTCCTGTTGGCGGTGTTGCCGAGCAGTGCTGCGGCGCTGATGGTGCTGGTGTTCGGCCTGTTCACCCTGGTGCTGTCGGCGGTGAGCAACCTGGTGGGCGTGTTCCCGGCCGAGAGCTTCCCGACCGAAGTGCGTGCCAGCGGCATTGGCCTGGCTACCGCAGTCAGCCGCCTGGGTTCGGCGATCAGCACCTTCCTGCTGCCGGTGAGTGTGGCGGGGATCGGCCTCAGCCCGACCATGGGCATCCTCGCGGCGATCCTGGCGATTGGTGCACTGCTGTCCTGGGCCTGGGCGCCGGAGACGAAGTCGCTGACGTTGAGCCAGGCGTGCAAGGCGCAGAGTCCTGTTGAGGGTGGTGTGAATGTGGCTGCAAAAGCCACGGCGACAATCTAAGCCGCCACAAAACAACACTGTAGGAGCGAGCCTGCTCGCGATGGCGGACTGTCAGTCAACACTGATGTTGAATGTCAGGCCCTCATCGCGAGCAGGCTCGCTCCTACAGGGGGACAAAGTGAATTCAGGGATTGCTCACCAGTTCCAGCCACTCCTTGAACAACCGCACCTTCGACAACCCCCACTTGTCATTCGCCACATCCAGCCAATAGCCATACGGCCCGATCACCTCCACCGGGGTGATGGGCAGCAGGCTGCCATTGGCCAGTTCCTTCTCGATCATCTGCCGGTCGATCACCGCCAGCCCGCCGCCGGCGAGGGTGGTGTGAATCACCTGGTCGAGGGTGCTGAATTCCAGGCCTTGCCCGGCATCGACATCGTCGCGCCCCATCGCCGCCAGCCAGTTTTCCCAGACCTTCAGGCGCTTGCCGTTGTGCAGGATGTGCAGCAACGGCCACTGCTTCAGATCGGGTGGTTGACCGTCGGTGAACAGCTCCGGGCTGGCCACGGCGATGTGCCGTTCCATCACCAGAAGCTGACTGTGGCAATGACTGTCCGCTTCGAGGCCGAAGCGAATATTGCAGTCGATCTCCGCGAGGCTTTCGTGGCCCAACTGATTGGTCACGCTGAGGCTGATGTCGGGGTAGCGTTGCACGAACGCGCGCAGGTGCGCCGACAGCCAGCGCGTGGCCCAGGTCGGCGGCGCGACGATGCGCAAGCGCTGGCGCAGGTTAGGTACGCGCACGGCTTGCAGGGCGCGTTCGATGTGGTCGAAGGCATCGCTCAGGTGCGGGGAGAGGGCGGTGCCGGCTTCGGTCAGCGACAGCCCCTGGGGCGTGCGGATGAACAGCGCCACGCCGAGGTAGTCTTCGAGCTGCTTGATCTGCCGGCTCACCGCGCCCTGGGTGACGTTCAGGCCAAGGGCGGCCTGGCTGAAACTGCGATGCCGCGCGACCTCCTCGAAGACGCGCAGCATGTTGAGCGAGGGCAGTTGGCGCATGGGTGGGGGGCTCGATGGTTTTCTTTTTGTGTGGTGTTGCCTATCTGACTATTGGCATTGAGCGGATGCAAGTGTTGTTTGGGCTGACCCCATCGCGAGCAGGCTCGCTCCTACAAGGGATCTGTGCCGTTCACAAATCCCCTGTGGGAGCGAGCCTGCTCGCGATGGCGCCCTCATGGGCGCCGAAAATGCCGGATCAGAAGTAGTACCCGATGTTCATGTAAAGCTGATTCTCCCAATGATCAGTGCCACCCGCCCCCAGGCTCTGGGTATAGCTGCTGCCCCCAATGTACGGATCGTTCTTGCCGTACAGCCATTCGGTGTAGACCCACAGTTTGCTGACCGAGAACGAGGTGCCGAGGATCATCCGCTGGGAGGTCTTGAAGTCATCGGCGGATTTGTCGAAGGCGCTGTAGTTGGCGTACAGCTTGACCCCGCTGACCTGGTCGAACAGGTATTTGCCGGCGATGTCATAGCTCAGATCCGCCACGTACAGGTTGCCGCGACTGGCGACGTTGTAGGTGCCGTCGTAGCCGCCGAGGGTCACCAATTCGTCGGTACCGGGGTTGCGCGGCGACATCTGCTGGCGCGCCGCCTGCAATTGCACACCCCACGGGCCGTTTTTACCCATGTAGTGCACGGCCACGGCGTTGCGGCGGCCGTCATTGTTGGTGTCTCTGTTCTCAAGGGTCGAGGTCAGGCCGGACAGACCGACTTCGGATTTCCACGGCCCCAAGTCAAGCGCCTTGGCCACCCGCAGGACCACAGTGTTGCGTTCCTGGTTATCGCTGCCGTCGGTGACATAGCTGTCGGCCTCCGACACCACGCTGGAGTAGGTCACGCCGTTGCTGGTGCCTTTGCCTTGCCAGGCCGGACGCAGGTAGTAGCCACCCTGGATGTTCCAGTCACCACTCTGCTGGATGTACTTGGCGCCGACCTGTTGCACATCTTCCAGGCCGATGACGTTGCCCAGGGTCTCGTAGAAGGTGCTGCCGAAATACGGCTGCAAGCCGAACGGCACCGTGTTCAGGCCCACCTGCACCTGCTGGTCGGGGTTGAACTTGTAGCCGACCCAGGCGAGCTTGGCGAACTGGATGTCGCCGTAGTTCTTGGTGTAGCGGTAGGGGTAGGAGCGTCCGTAGAAACGGTACTGGGCCTCGCCGATCCAACTGTCGGAGTTGTACTTGGCGCTGAGGTAAACGGTGTCCAGGCCGAAGGTCTGGATGTCGCGGTCCGGGTCGTAGTCCCAGCGGGCACGAATGGCGCCGCCCAGGTCGAGATTGTCGGTGACTTGCACGGCCATGGCAGGGGCCGCAAAGGTGCAGAGTAGAGCGAGATAAAGCGGACTGACGCGCAGGGAAGCAGGGAGGGGCATGTGGCAGCTCTCGGTTATTTTTATGTGAGATGCCGGCCAGTCTTGCGATCTGCGGGTGATTGAACAAACGATTAAAAATCCGGGGAAACCTTCCTCCAATGCATGTTACTGAGAAAATCCTGTAGGACAATGTACCGCCGGCATGGGATCCTTGGCGTCTGTCGTGGTTTTCGAGAGCCTTCCATGAAACGCAAAATGCCCGGCCTGAATGCGCTCAAAGCGTTCGAAGTGGCCGGTAGCACGGGCAGCTTCACCCGCGCCGCAGAGCTGTTGAACGTGACCCAGAGCGCGGTCAGCCGCCAGGTGCGCCAGCTGGAAGAACAACTGGACGAGACCCTGCTGGAGCGCCGTCACCATCACCTGGAACTGACCAGCGCCGGCCGGGTGCTGCTGCGGGCATTGCATCAATCGTTCGACAAGATCGAGCTGACGGTGCGCAGCATCCAGCAGAAGTCCCACGCCAACCGCCTGCACATCAACGCACCGCCGACCTTCACCAACCGCTGGCTGATGCCGCGGCTTGGGCGCTTGCGCGAGCAGCATCCGGAGCTGGAATTGAGCATCACCACCCGCCTGCAGGACAGCCTGGCGGAAACCAGCACCCTGGACTGCGCGATCCGTTTCGGCAATGGCGAATGGGATGGCCTGGACAGCTCCCTGCTGTTCCAGGAACGGCACATCGCGGTGTGTGCACCCACCCTGTATTCACGGGAATGGACCGAGCAGGGCATCGACCTCAACCGCTTGACGCTGTTGCACGTTTTGGCCCGGGAAGACCAGCGCTACCTGACCTGGAAGCACTGGCTGGACGCGGCGCGCATCAGCGGGGTCGATACCCAGGGCGGCTATGAATTCGATTTGCTTGACCTGGCGATCCGCGCGGCCGTCGACGGCCTGGGCATCACCATCGCCGACTGGCACATGGTCGCCCCGGAACTGTCCAGCGGGCAGTTGACCCAGGTGCTCAACGTGCACGTCGAGGGCCATCAGTCGTATTGGTTGGTGACCCGGCCGGAGCAGTCGCTGCCGCAGTTGCAGGTGTTCGGGCAGTGGTTGCAGGAGGAGATCTGGCTGGCGCAAAGGCAGTTGGAGCCCTCGACCGCGGCCTCCTGACACAACGCCTCCCCTGTAGGAGCGAGCATGCTCGCGATGGTCGTCAACGATAACGCTGGATGCCTGACACCCCGCGGTGTTCTGACGTGCATCGCGAGCATGCTCGCTCCTACAGGGGAGGGCGTGTGTTTTTGGAGTAACCTGCATTTTTTGAATGTTACATCGCTCAATAAATCGTTTGTCCTACAAGCTGCCGACGCCAAAACTGCTCGCACTGGATAAAAACAACGATGGGCGATTCACATGCGACTCGAGCGAAACTTTGTTAACGGGCAATTTATTGAGCCGGCCGGCGCTGCGCTGATCGCCGTCTATGACCCGGCGACCGAAGAACTGGTCGGCCAGGTGTCTGCCGCCACTGCCGACGAAGCTACGGCTGCCGTCGATGCTGCCGCCGCCGCGCAGAAAACCTGGGGCAAGCTCACCAGCATCGAGCGTGCCGAATACCTGCGCGCTTTTGCCGACGCTCTTGAAACCCGCGCCGAGAGCATCGGTGAAGCCCTCGCCGCCGAGTCCGGCAAGAGCCTGGCCGACGCCAGCAACGAAGCCCGTTACGCCGCGCAGATCACCCGTTACCACGCCGAATGGGCGCGCCGCATCGAAGGCGAGATCATTCCCAGCGACACACCGAACGAAAACCTGTTCCTGCACCGCGAGCCGATTGGCGTCGTGGCCTGCCTGATTCCGTTCAACTACCCGGTCTACACCCTGCTGCGCAAGATCGCCCCGGCGCTGATTGCCGGCAACACCGTGGTCGTGCGCCCGAGCAACAACACGCCGATCTCGGCCTTCGAAATCGCCAAGGCCGTGCAGCAATCCGGCCTCCCGGCAGGTGTGGTCAACATCCTGACCATGGACCACGCCACCGCCGCTGCGGTCTGCACCCACAACGCCGTCGGCCTGATCACCCTGACCGGCAGCGTCAACGCCGGGCGCATCGTGCTCGACTACTGCAAGGCCAACATCGCCAAGCCGTCCCTGGAACTGGGCGGCAAGACCCCGGCGATCATCGAGGCCGATGCCGATCTGGAAGCGGCCGCCAGCGCGATCGTGGGTTCCAAGACCACCCACTGCGGCCAGTTGTGCACGGCGGTCGAGCGGGTCTACGTGCAGGAAAGCGTCTACGACAAATTCCTCGGCCTGCTGAAAGAGAAAATCAGCGTCGTGCAATTCGGTGATCGCGCTGTCGATCCTGCGTTCATGGGGCCACTGGTCAACGCCAGCTCGCAGCAGAACATTCATGCCATGGTCGAGCGAGCCATCGCCGACGGCGCGGTGCTGGAGACTGGCGGATTCATTCCCGAGGGCAAAGGCCATTTCTACCCGCCGACCCTGCTCAGCGGTTGCCGCCAGGACATGGAAATCATCCAGGAAGAAATCTTCGGCCCGGTGCTGCCGGTGCTCAAGTACCGCGATATCGACGAAGCCCTGGCCATGGCCAACGATCACCAGTTCGGCCTGTCTTCGGTGCTCTATACCGAAAACTATCGCACCACCATGAAAGTCGCCGGTGCCATCGAGGCCGGCGAGCTGTACGTCAACCGCACCCCGGCCGACCCGTACCAGGGCTTCCACGCCGGCTGGAAACGCTCGGGCCTGGGCGGCGATGACGGCAAGCACGGCATGCTCGAATTCACCCAGACCCGTCTGGTGGTGATGAAGTACTGATCCACATGCAGCACCTCTCTCGCTCATGTGGGAGCGGGCTTGCTCGCGAAGGCGGTGTGTCAGTCGACACATCAATAAACTGATCTACCGCTTTCGCGAGCAGGCTCGCTCCTACAGGGGCCGGAGTAAATATAAAAACAATTATCCGAGCGTCCGGATCACCGGGCGCCAGAGGTCTACTCAATGTCCAAGCAAGCATCCTCTGCTGCCGCTGTTCAGGGTTCCAATTCGGCTTCCAAAAGCCACAGCGACAAGGGAAGTCGCTATGTCCAACTGATGCTTTTGGTGCTGGCCGCCGGTGCGATCTACCCGATCCTCTACCTGCGTCAGGTCTACCAGACCACCATGCTCGAAGTGTTCCAGATCAACCACAGTGAGCTGGGTTATCTGTACTCGATGCTGGGCACGATTTTCCTGTTGTCCTATTTGCCGAGCGGCTGGCTGGCCGACCGCATCGCCCCGCGTTTCCTGATCTTCTTTTCGCTGGTGGCCACCGGTGCATTGGGCCTTTGGTACTCCACCGCGCCATCGATGACCGGGCTGATGATCATCTTCGGTTGCTGGGGCCTGACCACCGGTTTGACCTTCTGGGCCTCGGTGCTCAAGCGGGTGAAGATGATTGCCCACCACTCCGAGCAGGGCCGCTTCTTCGGCATCCTCGATGGCGGTCGCGGGCTGGTCGAAGCCTTGCTGGCGACGGTTGCCCTGGGCCTGTTCGCCTACGCCACCGAAACCCGTGGCGAGTCCACCGCCGAAGGCTTCAAGCATGTGGTCTACCTGTACGCCTTCACCTGTATCGCCATCGGCTGCGTGCTGGTGCTGATCAAGGACCCGAAGTCGATGGACGACACCGCGCCGGTGGAGAAGGGCAAGTTCAACCTGCTCACTGATCTGGCGACGCTGGTGAAGATCCCCGAGCTGTGGCTGGTGACCGCCATCGTGTTCTGCGGCTACCACATCTTCTGGGCCACCTACAGCTTCTCCGATTACCTGCAGGGTGGCGGCATGACCGCGGTCATGGCCGGCACCATCACCACCATCAAGTTGTGGATGCGTCCCATCGGCGGCATCGGCGGCGGCTGGCTGGGCGACAAGTTCTCCAACATCTCGGTACTGATCGTCGCACTGCTGCTCGCCAGCCTGGCAATGGTCGGCCTGATCGTGTTCCCGGCGCTGGGCAGCATGGGCCTGTTGATCGCCACGGTGATTTTCATCGGCCTGATGACCTACGCCATTCGCGGCCTGTACTGGGCGATCCTCGACACCTGCAACATTCCGCTGCGCATCACCGGCCTGGCCATCGGCATCGTCTCGGTGGTGGGTTACCTGCCGGACGCTTTCATCCCGTTGATCAACGGCTACCTCACTGAGCATTTCCCCGGTGCCTTTGGTTACAAGCTGTATTTCGGCTACATCGCATTCGTCGGCCTGCTCGGGACCCTGGCGGCCCTGACCCTGCGTGCGCGTATCAATCGTAAAACTCAGATCAAAACAGGTGCTTGAGATGAAAATCGTCGCCCTTGAAACCCATATCGTCGCCGTACCGCCACCGCACATCGGCGGCATGTACTGGCTGTTCGTCAAGCTCAAGACCGACTGCGGCATCGAAGGCGTCGGCGAGATCTACGCCGCGACCTTCGGCCCCAAGGCCATGGTGCCGATCATCGAAGACGTGTTCGAACGCTACCTGCTGAACCAGGATCCGCACCACATCGAACGCTTCTTCCGCCAGGCTTATTCGAGCGGTTTCACTCAGCGTCCGGACCTGACCATGATGGGTGTGGTCAGCGGCCTGGAAATGGCCTGCTGGGACATCATCGGCAAGGCGGCGAACAAGCCGGTGTATGAGTTGCTGGGCGGCAAGGTCAACGAGCGCCTGCGTTCCTACACCTACCTGTATCCGGTCAACAGCCGTGGCGAGTACGACTACGACGACCCGGACCTGGCCGCCGAGTGCGCCATCGAGAACATGAACAAGGGCTTCACCGCCGTGAAGTTCGACCCGGCAGGCCCGTACACCGCGTACTCCGGGCATCAGATCTCGCTGGAAGTGCTGGAGCGTTGCGAAACCTTCTGCCGCAAGATCCGCGAAGCGGTGGGTGACAAGTGCGACCTGCTGTTCGGCACCCACGGGCAGATGGTGCCGTCCTCGGCGATCCGCCTGGCCAAGCGCCTGGAGAAGTACGACCCGCTGTGGTTCGAAGAGCCGGTGCCACCGGGCCAGGAAGACGCCATGGCGCAAGTTGCGGCCAAGACCAGTATCCCGATTGCCACCGGCGAGCGCCTGACCACCAAGTATGAATTCTTCAAGCTGCTGAAGGCCGGCGGCGCGTCGATCCTGCAAATGAACGTCGCTCGCTGCGGCGGCCTGCTGGAAGCCAAGAAGATCGCCAGCATGGCCGAGGCGTACTACGCGCAAATCGCCCCGCATCTGTACAACGGCCCGATTGGCGCGGCGGCGAGCTTCCAGCTGGCCACCTGCACGCCGAACTTCCTGATCCAGGAAAGCATCATGACCTGGGGCGGCTTCCATGCCGAAGTGCTGACCAAACCGTTGCAGTGGGAAGACGGCTACATCATTCCGTCCACCGAGCCGGGCCTGGGCGTGGAGCTGAACATGGACGTGGTGCGCAAGCACTCGCCGTACACCGGCGAACGCCTGCACCTGCAAATGGCGCCGACGCCGGCGGACGTCAAGGACACATCGCCAGCCAAGGGCTGACGGGAGAGGGCGCAACCCCCTGTAGGAGCAAAGCTTGCTCGCGATAGCGCCGGACCAGGCAACACATCTGTTGAATGACACGCCGCCATCGCGAGCAAGCTTTGCTCCTACAGGGAAGCGTGGCTTTTTTGAATAACGACTTACGCGGTAACCGTGCATGACATACGACTACATCATCGCTGGCGCTGGCGCCGCAGGCTGCGTCCTGGCCAATCGCCTGTCGGCTTCGGGCCAATACACGGTGCTGCTGCTGGAAGCGGGCGGCAAGGACAGTTCCCCGTGGTTCAAGATCCCGGTCGGCTTCGCCAAAATGTATTACAACCCGACCTTCAACTGGATGTACTACAGCCAGCCGCAGAAGCAGCTGGGCAACCGTGAAATCTATGCGCCGCGCGGCAAGGTGCAGGGCGGTTCGGGGTCGATCAACGCGATGATCTACGTGCGCGGCCAGGCCCATGACTTCGACGACTGGGCGGCCAACGGCAACGAAGGTTGGGGCTTTTCCGACGTGCTGCCGTACTTCCGCAAACTGGAAAACCATCCGCTGGGCGACAGCGAGTACCACGGTGGCAGCGGCCCGATCAGCATTACCCCGATGAAGGGCCAGACCCATCCGATCTGCGACGTGTTCCTCAAGGGCTGCGATGAGCTGGGCTATCCGCTGAGCGAGGATTTCAACGGCGCCCGGTTCGAAGGCGCGGGCATCTACGACGTCAACACCCGCGACGGCCAGCGCTGCTCCAGCAGCTTTGCCCACCTGCATCCTGCGTTGAGCCGGCCGAACCTGACGGTCGAGCACTACGCCCTGGTGGATCGTGTGCTGTTCGATAACGGCCGGGCGACCGGGATTTCCATCACCCAGCACGGCGTGGTGCGCACTTTCACCGCGAACAAGGAAGTGATCCTCTGCGCCGGTGCGGTGGACACGCCGAAGATCCTGCAATTGTCCGGCGTCGCCGATCAGGCGCTGCTGGCCAAGCACAATATCCCGCTGGTCAAGCACCTGCCGGCGGTGGGGCAGAACCTGCAGGACCACCTGTGCGCCAGCTACTACTACAAGGCCAACATCCCGACGCTCAACGATGAGCTGAGTTCGCTGTTCGGCCAGTTCAAGCTGGGCCTCAAGTACCTGTTCACCCGCAAGGGCGCCCTGGCGATGAGCGTCAATCAGGCGGGCGGGTTCTTCCGTGGCGACGAGCAGCAGGCCAATCCGAACCTGCAGTTGTATTTCAACCCGCTGTCGTACCAGATCCCGAAAAACAACAAGGCCAGCCTCAAGCCCGAGCCGTATTCAGGCTTCCTGCTGTGCTTCAACCCGTGCCGGCCGACCAGTCGCGGGCACATCGAGATCGCTTCGAAAAACCCGCGTGACGCGGCGCTGATCGACCCGAACTACCTGAGCACGCAGAAGGACATCGACGAGGTGATCCAGGGCAGCCGCCTGATGCGCAAGATCATGAACGCACCGGCGCTCAAGGGCATCACCGTCGAAGAGGTGTTGCCAGGACCGGTGGTCGAGACCGACGAGCAGATGCTGCAGTACTTCCGGGAAAACAGCGGTTCGATCTATCACCTGTGTGGCTCCTGTGCCATGGGTTCGGACCCGCAGAAATCGGTGGTGGACAAGCGTCTCAAGGTCCATGGCCTGGACGGGTTGCGCATCGTCGATGCATCGATTTTCCCCAACGTGACCTCCGGCAATACCCATGCCGCGGTGCTGATGGTGGCGGAGAAGGGCGCCGACCTGATCTTGCAGGACGCCTGATTTCGCCGTTGTCTGTATCAAAAATGAATTTCCATCGAGTCCGCTGCTCATACCTGTAGGTGGCGGACGAGAAGCCGCGAAATCATTGAGGCAGACAGGGAGCGGCAAGGTCATGAGTCGAATACCGGCGACGAATGGAAACCCTGCGGGCGGGTTGATCCTGGTGGTCGAGGACGATCCGCTGATCCTGGAGTTTCTCTGCGAGATTCTTCAGGACGAAGGCTATGCGGTGCACTCTCACACCAGTGCGGACGCCGCGTCGGTGTACTTGCAGCGCCATGCGCAAGAGGTCGGCCTGCTGCTGACTGACATCACCATGCCGGGCACGCTCAACGGCGCGGACCTGGCCAACCTGTTCGGCGATCGCTGGCCGGAAAAGCCGATCATGATCATGTCCGGCTACGAGACCCCGGAAAGCTCCGGAGTGCGCCACGAAGTCTCGTTCATCAAGAAACCCTGGGCGCTGGGGCAGTTGCTCGATTGCGTGGACGGTGCGCTCAAATCACGCCGAACCCTGTAACCCCCAAACATCACAACGCCCCCTGTAGGAGCGAGCCTGCTCGCGATGGTCGTCAACGATAACGCTGGCTGCCTGACACCCCGTGTTGTTCTGGCGTGCATCGCGAGCAGGCTCGCTCCTACAGGGATGGTGTAGATTGCTTGAAATATTTTGACAGGAAGCCTCCCTTTGCCCGCCGCCAAATCCGTGTTCGACACCCCCTACCGCGCCTTCCTGTTCGACATGGACGGCACCATCCTGACCTCCATCGCCGCCGCCGAGCGCGTCTGGGCCACCTGGGCGAGGCGCCATGGTGTCGATGTCGAAACCTTCCTGCCGACCATCCATGGTGCTCGCGCCATCGATACCATCCGCCGCCTGGATTTGCCCGGTGTCGATGCCGAGGTTGAGGCGGCGTGGATCACCCAGGCGGAAATCGAGGATGTCGAAGGAGTCGAAGAGGTGGCCGGCGCGGCGGCTTTTCTCAAGGCGCTGCCGGCCCACCAATGGGCCATCGTCACCTCCGCGCCGAGGACCCTGGCGTTGCGTCGCATGGCAGCGGCCGGGATTGTGGAGCCTGCGGTGATGGTCACTGCCGAGGACGTGACCGTGGGCAAGCCTGATCCGGCAGGTTATCGATTGGCTGCGCAGCGGCTGGATGTGCCGATCAGTGAGTGCCTGGTGTTCGAGGATGCCACCGTGGGGATACTCGCGGCGCAAGCGGCGGGGGCGGATTTGCTGATTGTCACGGCGGCGCATGAGCAGCCGCTTGAGACGGAAGAGGCGACGTTGGGCAGTTATGACTCGATCACCGCGAAGGTCAATGCAGATGGCTCCATCAGCCTGAACACCCGCTAAAACTGTAGGAGCGAGCCCTGCTCGCGATGGTCGTCAACGATAACACTGGGGGGCTGACACCCCGTGGTGCTCACAGGTTCATCGCGAGCAGGCTCGCTCCTACAGGGGGTGCAGGGGTGTCAGTAAATCCCGGGGATCAACCGCCAGCTTCGGGCGCAATACGCCTCATATTCGCCGCCGAACTGCGCCCGCAGCAGCGCCTCTTCCGAATGAATCCGTGCGATCAGCGGAATCAGGGTCAAGGCCGCCAACACCAGCCCGACTCCCGAACGAAACGCCAGTGCCCAGCCCAAACCGATGACCATCATCCCCAGATAACTGGGATTGCGCAGGCGGCGATACAGCCCGTCGGTGACCAGTCGATGCCCCGGCTGGATTGCCACCAAACCACTGAAACGCTTGCCCAGTATGAACACCGGCCACAGCCGCAATGCACCGCCGATGATGAACAGGATCGCCCCGAGCCAACGCACGCTCTCGCCACCGAAGGTCCAGAAGTCGATGCGGTCGGTGTAAGCCGGCAGATAGCCGCTCAGCAGGCCGATCACCCCGAACGCCGGGATCACCCAGCGATTGGCCCGGTCTTCACGTTCGCCGGGGCTGAGGTTGACCTCGGTGAACAGGGAGGCAATGGCCATCACCAGCGTGGCCAGCGCCACCACCACCAGCGCCGGGTGAGAGAAATAAGCACCCACGCCACCCAGTCCCCAAATGGCCAGGGCGAGGTAGGCGAGGGTGCTGACGACGGCGAAGAACGCCAGTTTGGCCGAGATTTTCATGAGCGCCTCCACGATGCACATCTCTCTTCATTGTAGGAGCGAGCATGCTCGCGATGGTCGTTAACGAAAACGCGGGGTGCCTGACACCCCGTGGTGTTCTGGCGACCATCGCGAGCATGCTCGCTCCTACAGGGCGATCTGATCGTTCCCACGCAGAGCGTGGGAACGATCAGCGATCAGGTCAGGCGGGCGTTTCGGCGCGGGCAGCGCGGCGTATCACCTGCGGCGGCTGGCCGAACGCCCGCAGGAAGGCTTCGCGCATGCGTCGGCGGTCGCCCAGGCCGGTTTCCAGGGCGATTTGATCGAGGCTCAGACGACCACGTTCGAGCAACTGCCGGGCCGCCTCCAGGCGCAGGTTTTCGATAGCCTTGGCCGGCGATTGGCCGGTTTCGGCGCGAAACGCGCGGCTGAATTGTCGTGGGCTGAGGCGGGCCACTTCCGCCAGTTGTTCCACCGACAGCGCCTGGGTCAGGTGTTCCCGGGCATAGCCGAGCACCGTCTGGATGCGGTCGGATTTCGGCTCCAGCTCCAGCAACGCCGAGTGTTGCGACTGGCCGCCACCACGGCGGTGGTACATCACCAGTTTCTGCGCCACCGCACGGGCCAGTTCGGCGCCGAAATCCTTTTCCACCATGGCCAGTGCCAGGTCGATGCCGGCGGTCATGCCGGCGGAAGTCCAGATCGAGCCATCGACCACGTAAATGCGGTCGGCTTCCACCTTGATCGAGGCAAAACGTTCCTGCAATTGCCGGGCGTAGGCCCAATGGGTGGTAGCCCGCCGTCCGTCGAGCAGGCCGGCCTGGGCCATGACGAAGGCGCCGGAGCAGATCGAGGCGGTGCGCCGGGCGGTACTGGCGCTGGCCCGCAGGTAGTCGAGCACGGCCTCGGGCGCCTGTTCGAGGATCGAATCGCCACCGACCACGATCACCGTATCGAACACCCGCTCATCAAACGCCTCGGTGCCGACTGTCAGGCCGCCGGAAGCGCGCAAGGTGCGACCGTCCTCGGACAGCACGCGCACGTCGTACAGGTCTTCACCGGCGCTGAAGTTGGCGTACTCGAACACCGGCATCGCCGCCAGCGCCATGGACTGGAACCTGTCGAAAACCACAAACGCCACGCAGATCATGGGGATGTCCTCAAATCGTCATGTCCTGAAAACGTACTTTAAACGTCATTTGCGACGCGTACGAGCCCCTTTATAACTGCTCACACCCGGCGAATATCTCGCCGCTTTGTGAAGGACATGAACATGACGCATTCATCCAAAGGCACCGCACTGATTACCGGCGCATCCTCTGGCATCGGCGCGGTCTACGCAGACCGGCTCGCCCGTCTGGGTTACAACCTGATTCTGGTCGCCCGCAGTCAGGCAAAACTCAATGCTCTGGCCAACCGCTTGAGCGATGAAACCGGACGTAACGTGGAAGTGGTCGCCGCTGATTTGAAGGACCCGGCGGACCTGCTGCGGGTCGAACGGATTCTGCACAGCGACGCCAGCATCACCCTGCTGGTCAATAACGCCGGGGTGGGGGCGGTCATGCCGCTGCTGGGCAGCCCGGTGGATGACATGCAAGAGATGATCAACCTCAACATCACTGCGCTGACACGCCTGGCCTATGCGGTGGCACCGGGCTTCGTCGCCCGTGGCGGCGGCACCGTGATCAACATCGCCTCGATTGTCGCCATCGCTCCGGAAGTCCTCAACGGCGTGTATGGTGCCACCAAGGCGTTCGTGCTCGCCCTGAGCCAGTCGATGCACCATGAGCTGGTCGACAAGGGCGTGCGTATCCAGGCCGTGCTGCCGGGCGCCACCGCCACTGACTTCTGGAGCGAGGCGGGTAACCCGGTGGAAAACCTGCCGCAGAAAATCGTCATGTCGGCCGGGGATATGGTCGATGCGGCGCTGGCGGGATTGGCCAGCGGCGAGGTGGTGACCATTCCGGGGCTGCACGACGGTGCGCAGTGGGATCAGTACGAGGCGCAACGTCGGGTGTTGTCCGGGTTGTTCGGCAATTCCAGGCCGGCGCCGCGTTACCTCTAACCCCGACCCACCCCTGTAGGAGCGAGCCTGCTCGCGATGCACGCCAGGGCACCACGGGGTGTCAGGCAGCCAGCGTTATCGTTGACGACCATCGCGAGCAGGCTCGCTCCTGCAGGCTGCGGCGTCATTAGCAACGCCGCATGAACTAAGCTTGATGAAGCACCGTTCACCACCGGCCCCCAAGGTCCGTGGCCTGCAACAGGAGCCCGTCATGCTGCACATCCGAACACCCTTGATCCTGCACCCGGACCTCTCGACGGCGTCCCGCCGAATCTGGCTCAAACTGGAAAACCTGCAACCCGGCGGCTCCTTCAAGGTGCGCGGCATCGGGCTGCTGTGCAGTCAGGCCAAGGCGCAGGGCAAGCGCAAGGTGATTTGCCCGTCAGGGGGCAATGCCGGCTTTGCCACCGCTGTGGCCGCCGCCCGCCTGGGGTTGGAGGCCTGTGTGGTGGTGCCGCACACCACCCCTGAGTCGACCCGGGCCAGGATCAGCAAAACCGGGGCGCAAGTGATCGTCCATGGCAAGGTTTGGGATGAGGCCAATAAACGGGCCAAGGAATTGGCCAAAGGCGCGGACACCGAATACGTGCCGGCTTTCGACCATCCGGTGCTGTGGCAAGGGCACAGCACGATGGTCGATGAAATCCTCGAGGATTGCCCGCAGGTCGACGCCATCGTCACGTCGGTGGGCGGTGGTGGTCTGCTCGCGGGAATACTCACCGGGCTGATTCGTCACCAACGCATGGATTGTCGGATCATCGCCTGCGAAACCGAGGGCGCTGCGTCTTTCGCGGCCGCCGTCAGGGCCGGGCATCCGGTCAAGTTTCCTCGTATCGATACGGTCGCCCGTTCACTCGGTGCAGCCCTGGTGGCTGCTTGGCCGGTGGAGCACATCCGCGATTTCAGCCACGAATGCGTGGTGCTTGGCGATGAGGAAGCGATCATGGGGGTGGTGCGTTATGCCAGCGATTTGCGTCAGCTGGTGGAGCCGGCCTGTGGGGTTTCATTGGCGATTGCCTACCTGGATCACCCGGCGATTGCCGGCGCCCACGATGTGGTGATTGTGGTGTGTGGCGGGGTCAGCATCAGCGCGCAACTGGTGGCCGGCTGGGCGCGTTGAAGCGCCTTGTACCTTGTAGGAGCGAGCCTGCTCGCGATGCACGTCAGGACCCCACGGGGTGTCAGGCTCCCCGCGTTATCGTTGACGACCATCGCGAGCAGGTTCGCTCCTACAGGGGTTCTCAGTGATTGGCGACGGCACTGTCCTGGACGAGGATCGCCTGAGCCAGATCTTCGTCACTGGCGTTGGCCAGGTCAGGATGATCCTGGCGCAGTTGCTGGAACACCGACTCCAGATACGCGCCGCGAATCGTGCCGCCACTGGCTACGAAGCTGGAGGCGTCATCCCGGGCGGGAATCATCATTTTGTGATCCTTGAAGGTCGAATACAGCGAAGCGGATACGCCGGCCGAGGTGGCGACGTCGCCCGCATCCACGTCGGCCAGTGCAGAGCCGACAGGTAAACACAGCAGCAGGGAAGAAAGGATTATCAGACGGCGCATGACGGTGTCCTCTGCAGCAAAAGGGAAGTGCTTCATATTTTGAGATGCACGGCCTTCGCCAAGAGTTCCCTTTTGTTGAGGGACTGCAAAAACCATGGATGAAGTACGATCCCGGTCTTGCTCGTTCCCACGCAGAGCGTGGGAACGATCAAGATCGCAGCCTGCGGCAGCTCCTACAGGTCCCTTGCCGCGCAGACGATCACCTCGACCAGCAACGCTGGATCCGCCAGTTTCGCCTCGCCACAGGCCCGGGCCGGGGCGTGTCCCGCCGGGACCCAGGCGTCCCACACCTCGTTCATTGCCGCGAAGTCCGCCATGTCGGCGAGCCAGATGGTGGTTTGCAGCAGGTGCTCCCTGGAAGAGCCAGCTTCGGCAAGCAGGGCATCGACCCGGGCCAGGGCATCGCGGGTCTGGCCCGCGATGTCGTGCTGCGGTTCGCCCACTTGCCCGGCCAGGTACACGGTATTGCCGTGGGTGACGATCTGGCTCATGCGCTGGTTGGTGTGTTGGCGTTCGATGGTTGGCATCAAGAATTCTCCTGTTATTAGGCGTAGCTCGGAAACGTAGCTCAGAAGCGTTGCACGGAAAAACTGTCGAGCCATGCAGGCGCCTTGCCGGCGATGCAGTCGGCCACCAACTGGCCGGTGGCGCCCGCCAGCGTGAGGCCCAGGTGCTGATGGCCGAAGGCGTAGATCAGCCGCGGCTCGTTTGGCGAAGGCCCGATCACCGGCAGCGAATCCGGCAGGGAAGGGCGAAAGCCCAGCCACTGGCGCGACACCGGTTGGGTCAGGCCCATGACCCGGCGCACGTTGCGCTCCAGATAATCGAAGCGCTTGGGGTTGGCCGGGTCGTTGATCGAACCCAGCTCCACCGTGCCGGCCACGCGCAGGCGACCGGCCATGGGCGTCATGTAGAACGCACTTTCCACCGGGCAGCACGGACGATTGAGCGGGGTCTCGGGCATGTCGAATTCGATGTGATAGCCGCGTTCGGTATCCAGCGGAATGCGGTCGCCGACCTGTTGTGCCAGCGCCGCCGACCAGGCACCACCACACAGCACGACGCGGTCGGCGCGCCAGCGTTTGCTTTCGGCGCTGCTGAGGTACAGGCCGTCGCTCTTGCGCTGCAAATCGGTGATGGTCGCCTGATGCAGGGCGCCCTCGGCGATCAGCGGTGCTGCCAATGCCTCGATGAAGGCGCGCGGGTCGTCCATGTGCGATGACTCGGGAAACAGGATGCCCGCTACCGCCTTGCCCGCCAGCGCCGGCTCCAGCTGTTCGATCTCCGAGGCCTTCAACACCTGTTGGGCAATCCCCAGCGAACGACGCAACTCGATGGCCGCCTGCGCGCCGGCAAATCCTTGCTCGGTACCGTAGGCGTAGAGGCAGCCCTTGTGCTGCAGGTGTTGATCAGCCTGCGGACAATCGGCCAGCAACGGTGCATAACCGCTGTAGGTGTGCTGGAGGATCTGGCTCAGGGCCTGGGTGTTGACCGCGCAGCGCGCCGCACGACATTCATTGAGAAAGCGCACCAGCCACGGCATCAACTGCGGCAGGCGTGCCCAGTTGATGACAAAGGGCGACTCTTTGGAAAACAGCAGCGACGGAATCGCCTTGAGCAGTGACGGCTGGGCAATCGGCATCACGCCATAGGGCGCCAGGGTCCCGGCATTGCCATAGGACGCGCCGCTGGCAATCGCCTCGCGCTCCAGCAACGCCACCTGGTAACCCTGGCGACGCAGCCAGAGCGCGGTGGCAACCCCGACCACGCCGGCACCGATGACGGCGATTTCACAATGAACGGGCTGTGTCATGTCTCTCTCAGATCCGGTTGTGCATGTAGAGATGCCCCTGGCGTGCCAGCTGGCTGATGATTTTCAGGGCCTTGATCAGTTGCTCGCGGGACAGGGCCGCCGAAATGTTGATGCGCACCGCTTGCGGCGAGAGTTCCGGGCGCAGGGTGAAGGCGCCACCGGCCAGCAGCACCACACCACGGTCGTGGCACAGGCGGGCGAAACGCGAGCCGGTCCAGGGTTCCGGCAGGATCAGCCAGGCGTGGGTGCCGGTGGTGCTGTGCTCGAACTCCAGGCCTTCGAGGTGGCTGGCAAGCAGCGTCTGCCGGGCGCGCAATTCTTCGCGTTGCTCGGCCACCAGTTGCTCGGCATGACCGTCCTCGATCAGCCGGGTGGCGATCAGCGCGGTCAGCGGCGAAGTGCTCCAGCAGTCGATGCGCTGCATCGCGGCGATGTCCTGGGCCATCGCCAGCGGCGCCATGACAAAACCCATGCGCAGGCCCGGCGCGATGCATTTGGACAGAGCCGAAATGTAGATCGTGCGCTCCGGCAGCAAGGCGGCGAAGGCGGGCGGCGACTGATCCAGCAGCGGTCGATAGACATCGTCCTCGATCACCAGCAAGTCGGTTTCGCGGATCACCGCCGCCAGCGCTTGACGGCGCTCGGCGTCGAGGGTGATGGCGGTGGGGTTGTGGATCGACGGCACCAGAAACAACAGCCGTGGCTGATGGTCGGCGCAGGCCTTTCGCAGCGCTTCGGGGGACATCCCGCGCTCGTCCGCATCAACGCCCACCAGAATCAGCCCCAGCGAGCGGCACAAGGCATTGATGCCCTGGTAGGTGACGCTGTCGGCCAGCACGGTATCGCCGCTGCTGGTCAGGCTGCGCAAAGTGCTGGCGATGCCATGCTGGGCACCCTCGGCAATCAGCATCTGCGAAGCATGGGCCTCGACACCGGTATGACGCAGCCATTGCGCGGCGGCCTCGCGAGCCCACAGCGGGCCTTCGGAGGGGTGATAGTCCTTCATGTCACCAAAGCGCGGGTCGCTGGCCAGGCGCGGCAGCAGTTGTGAAAGGACCCGGTTGAAACCGTCGGTGGCCGGGCGATTGACGCTCAGGTCGACGGTGCCGGGATCATTGCTCGGAGCCGACTGGAACTGCGCCGCCGGATGCCGGGGTTGCGCGACCTGGGTGCCGCGCCCGGGGCGACTTTCCACCAGGCCTTTTTGCTGCAGCACCGCCATCGCCTTGGTCACGGTGGTGATGTTCACCCCCAGCGCACTGGCGAAGTCACGGTGGGGCGGCAGCCGTTCGCCCGGCTTGAGCTTGCCGTTGCCGATGGCTTCGGCCAGCGAGTCGGCCAATTGCGCATACAGGGTTTCCGCCTTGTCGCGCTGCAATGCCGCACTGGCCTTGAGTTCTTCCAGTAATTGTTCGAATTGACTCATGGTGCCTTATCCCTGCTTGTCATGCTTGTAGCAAGACAATAAGCAAATTTGTATTGCTTTTTATCCGATACAACGCCCATTGACAAGCTAAAAAACCGTGATTAGTGTGTGAGTTGTAATGCTTGTCATGCAACACAATAAGAAAATGGCTGCCATGCGCAGTCCAACGGGTACGCACATGACTGATACATCGCTTCATCCGGGTTTGGCCCGGTCCTCTGGACACCACCGACACTTGAGCCAGCCAGCGGGCGGCACAGTGTATCCGCTGAGTTGTCCCCCTCGCGCACAGTCTTCGATGAATTTATCCGGTCGATCGACCCCATCCCACGCCGCGGAGGTCATCCGATGAGCAAGGCCCAGCCAACCCAGGCACAAACCCCTTCGAAAAACGGCCAGCAACGCCTCAGCGGCGCCTTGCGCCAGCGCCACATCACCATGATTTCCCTGGGCGGGATCATCGGTGCCGGTCTCTTTGTCGGCAGCAGCGCCACCATCCAGGCGATCGGGCCGGCGGCCTTTCTCAGTTATCTCGCTGCCGGCATCGTGGTGATGCTGGTCATGCGCATGCTGGGCGAAATGGCGGTGGCCTTGCCCGGTGTCGGTTCCTTTACCGAATACGCGCGCATCGGCCTGGGCAACTGGGTCGGCTTCACCAGCGGCTGGTTGTACTGGTACTTCTGGGTGATCGTGGTGGCGGTGGAAGCAGTGGTCGGCGCCAATATCCTCGAGCAGTGGATACCGCTGCCGGCGTGGGTGATCGGGTTGAGCCTGCTGGCAATCATGACCGCCATCAACTGCCTGTCGGTCAAATCCTATGGCGAGTTCGAGTACTGGTTCGCGTCGCTGAAGGTCTTCGCGATCATCGTCTTCATCTTTGTCACCGGCGCCTACCTGTTTGGTTTCGCCCCGAGCACCAGCGACCTGTTGGGCAACCTGGTCAATGACCGTGGCTTCATGCCCTACGGCGTCAGCGCCATCCTGGCCGGGGTGCCAACGGTGATTTTCGCCGTGGGCGGTGCCGAGATCGCGACCATTGCCGCCGCCGAATCCGATGACCCGTCCAAGAACGTGGCGAACATGACCCGTTCGGTGATCTTCCGCGTCATCACCTTCTATGTCGGTTCTATCTTCCTGATCGTCTGCGTGGTGCCCTGGGGCCAGATCGTCGCCGGGCATTCGCCGTTCGTGGCGGCACTGGATGTCATGCGCATTCCCGGCGCGGCCATGATCATGCAGGCGGTGGTCCTGGTAGCGGTGCTGTCGGCGCTGAACTCCGGGCTGTATGTGTCGTCGCGGATTCTGTTCGGCCTGGGCCAGCGCGGCGATGCCCCGGCGAAACTGGCGGTGCTGACCGAGCGCAAGGTGCCGCGGGCCGCCGTGCTGCTCAGCAGTGTGATCGGCTACATCGCGATCATGGCGGCGATCATTTCTCCCCAGGGCGTGTTCCTGTTCCTGGTCAATGCCTCAGGTGCGGTGATGCTGTTCGTGTACCTGGCGGTGGCACTGGCGCAGATCAGGGTGCGTCGCCAGGTCGAGGCCACGGCGCCCGCGCGGCTGACCCTGAAGATGTGGCTGTTTCCCTGGCTGTCCTATGCTGTGGTGGCAGTGATTGCGGGTGTTTTGGTCGCCATGGCGTTCCAGGAATCCTTGCGTACACAGTTCCTCGCCAGCCTGGTCAGCCTCGTCGTAGTGTCCGCCGCTTACCTGATTCTCAAGCGTCAGCGACAGCCAATCGCCAAACCCCACGTCAGTGCCATCGACATCCTCGCAGGCTTGTCGGCACGGTCATGAATCCCGGGAAGCTTCAGTAGAAGAGAGCACACAGCAGCAAAGCTTGTACCGGTCAAAAACAATAAATTTGCCAATAGGTGATCTATGTCCGACTTCAAGTTCGATACCCGTGGTTTGTCCCGTCGCGGCCTGCTCAAGGCAGCTGGCTATGGTTCATTGGCGGCGCTGGCTGCCAGTGCAACAGGGCCGATGTCTTTTGCGTTCGCCGCCGACAAACCGATCAAGACCGTGCGCCCCGGCTACCTGACCGCCGCCTGCCTGGGCGACATGCCCCTGGGTGCCCTGCGCGAAGGCGTGCCCATCGGCACCGACCTTGAGCTGCTCAAGCTCATCGCCGACCGTCTGGAACTCAAGCTCGATGTGCTGACCATGGGCTTCCCGGCGGTGGTCGAAGCCGTGAGGTCCGGGCGTGCCGACTGGTTCGGCGGCAACTTCGCCTGGAACCCGATGCGCTCCAAGATCCTGCTGCTCACCGACCCGGTGTTCTACACCGGCGCCTACGTGATCATGCGCGACAGCGAGCCGTTCGACACCTCGATCACGGTCAACGATGTGAAGGGCCGCACCATCGGCGCCATCACCGGTTATTTCACCATCCCCGACATGAAGAAAATCGAAGGCGTGAAGGAGGTCAAACTCTACGACAACACCGATTCGTGCCTGCGCGACGTGCGCGCCGGGCGCCTGGATTTCGCCGTGCTCGATGCCCCGACCATCGACTACATGATCCTTCAGGACCCGAGCCTCAAGCTCAAACAGATCCCCATGGCCTACGACGAAAAATTCCCCAGCCTGACCGCCAAGTTCGAGGCGATCTGGGGCGTGCATCCGCAGAACCAGGACCTGTTCGATGGCGTCAACCAGGGCGTGCGCTGGCTGAAGGCGACCGACCAGATCAAGCCGGTCCTGGCCAAGTACGGCATCAAGAACCCCGACTACCTGGTGCCACCGGCGAAGAACCCGCGCATCGGCGTCGACCGTGACGACAAGGGCAATGTGATCGGTCCGTTCGAACACCCGGCCCGTGATTTCAGCCAGGCCTTCGCCTGAGTAAAGGAGCGGGCGCATGGCTGATTCAACTCCACTGGTGCGCATCGAAGGGCTGCACAAGTCCTTCGGCAGCCTGGATGTGCTCAAGGGCATCGATCTCAACGTACAGCAGGGCCAGAAGATCTCGCTGATCGGCCCCAGCGGCTCGGGCAAGACCACCTTGCTGCGTTGCGTCAATTACCTGGAAGAACCGACCCGGGGCGATATCTACATCGATAACGAACTGATCGGGCAGCGACTGGTGGGCACCCGCAAGGTGCCCATGAGCGACAAGGAACTGGCGCGCATGCGTGCCGACATCGGCATGGTGTTCCAGCGCTTCAACCTGTTCCCGCACCTCTCGGTGCTGGAAAACATCATCCTCGGCCCGCTCAAGGTGCAGGGGCGCGAGCGCGGCGAAGCGGTGGCGCAGGCCGAGGACCTGTTGAACAAGGTCGGCATGTTCGCCAAGCGAGACGCCTTTCCGGAACAGCTTTCCGGTGGACAACAGCAACGCATCGCCATCGCCCGCGCACTGGCGATGCGGCCCAAGCTGATGCTGTTCGATGAAGCGACCTCGGCGCTCGACCCGGAGCTGGTGGGAGAAGTGCTGGGGGTGATGCGCAAGCTGGCGGAGGAGGGCATGACGATGATCATCGTGACCCACGAGATGAGCTTTGCCGAAAGCGTGTCCGATCAGGTGATCTTCATGGCCGACGGCAACATCGTCGAGCAGGGGCCGCCCCGGCAGATCTTCCGCGAGAGCCAGGTCGAACGGACCCGCTCCTTCATCCGTGCCGTGAAGGAGCATTGATTGATGTTCGACACCACTGCACTGCACAAGGCCATCGAGCTGCTGGCCTATTTCCTGAACGTGCTGGGCATGGGCGCGTTGACCACGGTGGGCCTGACTCTGGCGGCGTTCGTCGTGGCGGCGCTGCTGGGGTTTTGCCTGGCGCTGATGCGCCTGTCGCGCAGTCGCGTACTGAGCCTGATCGCCAGCCTGTACCTGGAGATTTTTCGCAACGTACCGATCCTGACCCAGCTGTTCATCCTGTACTTCGGCTTGACGTACATCGGCATCACCTTGCCGGCGATCGGTGCGGCGATCATCGGCTTCGGTCTCAACGGCGCGGCGATTCTGTCGGAGGTGTTTCGCGCAAGTATCCGCACCATCGATCGCGGGCAAGGCGAGGCGGCGTTTTCCATCGGCATGACCCGCGCCATGGCGCTGCGCCTCATCGTCCTGCCCCAGGCCTTCAAAGTGGCGATTCCGGGGATGGCCAACTTCGCCATCGGCCTGCTCAAGGACACCTCGCTGGCCTCGGCCGCGGCGGTGCCGGAACTGACGTTCAAGGCGAAGATGCTGGTCAGCGAGACCTACCAGACCAACCTCATCTACTTTTTGCTGGCGATGATTTACCTGGTGTTGAGCCTGGTGCTTTCCCACTGGGCGGCGCGCACCGAACGACGCCTCAAAGTCGTCAAGGAGAACTGAAATGGGCTATGGCGAACTGTGGGAAGCCACCCATGTCGAGTTCCTGGCGGCGGCGTGGGCGACGTTGCAATTGGCGTTTGGGGCGCTGGTCATCGGTTTGATCGTTGGCCTGCTGGTGGCGCTGGCGCGGCTGTCTGGCAGCCGGCCTCTGCGGCGGTTTGCGCTGGGTTACATCGAGCTGTTCCGGGGCACACCGGCGCTGGTGCAGTTGTTCATCGTGTATTTCAGCCTGACCGAAATCGGCGTGCAGTTCAGCTCGTTCCAGGCGGCGATGATCGGTCTGGGGCTCAATGCGGCGGCGTACCTGGCGGAGATTTATCGCGCGGGGCTGGAAGCGGTGCCCAAGGGGCAAGTGGAGGCGGCGAAGGCGATTGGCATGCCCAAGCTCAAGGTGTTGCGTTGGGTGGTGCTGCCCCAGGCCATCCGCATCGTCCTGGCGCCCATCGGCAACGTTGCCATTTCACTGCTCAAGGATACCTCGGTAGCCTCGCTGATCGCCGCTCCGGACCTGATGCTGCGGGCGCAGGATCTGAGCTCGGTGTACTTCATGCCGCTGGAGATCTACATCCTAGTGGGCGCGATCTACTTTGCGCTGTGTTACCCGCTGTCGCTGGGCGTGCGGTTGCTGGAGCGCAAGACGCGGCGGTCCTGAACATTTTCAACCTTCAGGCACACCACAACCCACTGTAGGAGCGAGCCTGCTCGCGATGACGGCATGACAGACGAAGCAAATGTCGGCTGACCCACCGCCATCGCGAGCAGGCTCGCTCCTGCAGTTGGATTTGCGGGTTTCGATCGAGGTGTTTTGACTTTTCTCAGCGCGAAAACCGGCTGCGATAATCCCGTGGCGACACGCCCAGGTTGCGCTGGAAGGTCAGGCGCATGCGATCTTCATCGCCAAAGCCACACAGCCGCGAGATCTGGTCGATGTTGCGCTCGGAGTCTTCCAGCAGGCGTCGGGCAGCCTCCACCCTCAGCACTTCCACGGCCTTGGCCGGGGTGCGGCCGGTCTTGAGCTTGTAGACCCGGGCAAAGTTGCGCGGGCTCATCTGGACCTGCTGGGCGAGGGCCTCGACGGTGAGGTTTTCCGTGGCCAGGTTGTGCGAGATCCACAGGTGCAGGTCATCGAAAGCGGCGCCCTCGCTGGTCTGCGATTGCAGCAATTGGCTGTACTGGGCCTGGCCGCCGGGGCGCTTGAGGAACACCACCATTTCCCGCGCGACCTGCAACGCCACTTCACGTCCGCAATCCTCCTCGACCAGGGCCAGTGCCAGATCGATACCGGCGCTGACGCCGGCGGAAGTCCAGACCGAACCCTGCTTGACGAAGATCGCATCGCTGTCGACTTCAATCGAGGGGTAGTGCTCCTTGAGCATGTCGCACATCTTCCAGTGGGTGGCGGCGCGTCGGTTTTCCAGCAAGCCGGCCTCGGCCAGCAGAAAGGTGCCGCTGCACACCGACGCCGTGCGTTTGACCTGGCTCGATGCCTCGGCCAGCCAGGCGACCAGATCCAGGGAAAAGTGCATCGCCTCGAGAATCTTCGGTGCGCCGGGGACGATCAACGTGTCTATGGACGGTACGTCGAAATCGCTCAAGGGCACCGTGTGAACGGCCAGGCCTTCTGCGGTGTGCATCAGGCCGCCGGCCAGGCTGGCGGTGTGCAGCGTATACCCCGGCAAGTTAAGGGCGTGTCGGTATCTGGACGCGGCCCAGAACACGGTTTGCGCGCCGGTCAGGTCCAGCAGGCCCATTTCGGGGTAGGCAAGAAACACGATCAGGCGCGGATGGTCAGGCTCAAGTGCGGGCTGCGGCTTGGGGGAGGCGGTGGGACTGGCGATTTCGTTCATGGGCTTGTGTTTTAACTCGTTGGAATAATGATAATTCGCAAACGATCCAAGCGTGATAGCTGCTGATCGGCTGTCAGGAATCAAGGGTTTTATGTCAGTCGCGCCCGACGAAGTTTAGTCCCGTCGACGGTGCGTGGTCGCGGGATATTTGGTGGGAGCAATGCTTGCTCGCGATGGCGTCCATGAAACCGCTATCGCGAGCAAGCTTTGCTCCCACACCGATCGTGGTCACTATCACTCGTGAGTATTGAGAACAATTGTATTGCCCATCCCTGTCTGTTTCCGCACAAAAGGGCTGCGTACCTTGGGGCCACCGAAACCAGACAAGGACCTCCCCATGCTCAACCGTTTGGCATTGCCTTTTGCCCTGTTGATCGCCGTCAACGCCGCCCACGCCGCCGACACCGAAAAATGGTACCCGTCGAAATACGGCGCCAACGATGAAATCGGCGCGGCGAACCTGCTCACCGCCGATTCGGTACTCAACGCCGCCAAACTGATCAAGACCGGCAAGACCTACCCGTTGGCGGTGCCCATCGACAAGAACCTGCCAGCCTTCCGTCACCGCAGCTTTCACCTGACCAACGTGCAGCCGGGTGAGGCGGGCGGCACCACCATGGGGCCGAACAAATTCACCTTCAACGATGAACTGGTGGTTGGCTGGACCGGTGTCGGTACCCAGCTCAACGGCATCGGTCACATCGGCATCGACAATGTCTACTACAACGGCAATCGCGCGGCCGATTTCGTCAGTGTCGAAGGCGTGAAGAAACTCGGCATCGAAAAAGTCCCGCCCATCGTCACCCGTGGCGTGGTGCTGGACATGACGGCGGTGTACGGCAGCGCCATCGTGCCGGAGAAAACCGAGTTCACCGTCGCCGACATCCAGAAGGCGCTGGACCTGCAAGGCATCAGCATCGAGAAAGGCGACGTGGTGCTGTTCAACACCGGCTGGCTGGAACTGCTGGGCAAGGACAACGAGAAATTCCTCGCCGTGGAACCGGGCATCGGCATGGCGGCGGCCAAGTGGCTGGCGGACAAACAGATTGTCGCGTTCGGAGGCGACACCTGGGCGTCGGAAATCTACCCCGGCACCGACGGCCAGGAATTCCCGGTCAACCAGTTCATGCTGGCCAAGAACGGCATCTACAACCTTGAGCTGATCGACAGTCGGGCGCTGGTGCGGGACAAGGCCTGGACCTTCATGTTCGTGCTGGGGCAGCCGCTGTACAAAGGCTCGACCCAGGTCAACATCAACCCGGTGGCGATTCGCTGACAGACTTCACTACCCATCAACTGTGGGAGCGAGCCTGCTCGCGATTGCGGTCTGTCAGCCAACCGATGCATTGACTGACTCACCGTCATCGCGAGCAGGCTCGCTCCCACAGGGGACGAGTGACAGGCCGGGGGGATGACGAATGCTCATCCCCCGACCCGTTGTTGTCATTTGTTCGACCCCGATCCAGCCCCCTAGAGTGGAGCGCGCGCCGTGGGCGCCTTTTTTCCATTCCAGTGATTGCCCGCGTAGACCCGGGCGAGGGAGTTTTTGATGTCCGATATTTTGGGTCAGCAGTTCATCGACGGGCAGCGCAGTGCCCTAGGCGGCGAGACGTTGCAAAGCCTTGACGCCAGCACCGGGCAGGCGCTGCCCTATGCGTTCCATCAGGCCACCGAGCACGAAGTCGAGCTGGCGGTTGCGGCAGCCAGTCGCGCCTTCGCACCGTACCGTCAGTTGTCACCACAACGTCGCGCCGAATTTCTCGAGGCCATCGCCGAGGAAATGGACGACCTGGGTGACGATTTCATCCGCCTGGTGTGCCAGGAAACCGCGTTGCCCGAGGGGCGGATTCGCGGTGAGCGCGGTCGTACCACCGGGCAATTGCGCCTGTTTGCCCAGGTGCTGCGCCGGGGTGATTTTCTCGGTGCACGGATCGATCGCGCATTGCCTGAGCGCACGCCACTGCCACGGCCGGACCTGCGTCAGTACCGTATTGGTGTCGGCCCGGTCGCGGTGTTCGGCGCGAGCAATTTCCCCCTGGCCTTTTCCACCGCCGGCGGTGACACCGCTTCGGCGCTGGCCGCCGGTTGCCCGGTGGTGTTCAAGGCTCACAGCGGGCACATGGCGACGGCCGACCGGGTGGCCAGCGCCATTGTGCGCGCGGCGCAACGCACGGGCATGCCTTCGGGCGTGTTCAACATGATCTACGGCGCCGGTGTCGGCCAGGCGCTGGTCAAGGCCGAGGGGATCAAGGCGGTGGGGTTCACCGGTTCGCTCAAGGGCGGTCGGGCGCTGTCCGATCTGGCCGCCGCGCGGCCGCAGCCGATTCCGGTGTTCGCCGAGATGTCGAGCATCAACCCGGTGATCCTGCTGCCCGAAGCCTTGCGCAATCGCGGTGGCCAGATCGCCGAGGAGCTGACCGCCTCGGTCAACCTCGGTTGCGGCCAGTTCTGCACCAGCCCCGGTTTGATCATTGGTCTGCGTTCGCCTGCCTTCACGCAGTTCCTCGATGCTTTCGCGCACAGCATGGGCAGCCAGCCGCCGCAGACCATGCTCAATGCCGGCGCACTGAACAGTTATCGCAAAGGCCTGCAGCACATCGCAAAACACGAGCAGGTCGATCATCTGGCCGGACGAATTCAAGGTGACGCCCAGGCACAACCGCAGTTGTTCAAGGCCGACGTGCAGCTATTGCTCGACGGCGATCCGCTGTTGCAGGAAGAGATCTTCGGCCCGACCACCGTGGTCGTGGAGGTGGCCGATCAAACGCAACTGCGTGCGGCCCTGAACAGTTTGCACGGTCAGCTGACGGCCACGCTGATTGCCGAACTATTGGATCTGGAGCAGTTCGCTGAACTGTTGCCACTGCTGGAAGACAAGGTCGGGCGACTGCTGCTCAACGGCTATCCCACTGGCGTCGAAGTCAGTGACGCGATGGTCCACGGCGGCCCGTATCCGGCGACTTCCGATGCCCGCGGCACTTCGGTGGGCACCCTGGCCATCGATCGCTTTCTGCGACCGGTCTGCTACCAGAACTATCCTGATCAATGCCTGCCGCCGGCGCTGCAAGACAGCAACCCGCTGGGCCTCGACCGACTGGTCGATGGCCGGTGGAGCCGGGCGCCGCTGAGCTGATACATCCGCCCACGCCGGTGCCATGTGCACACCATAAGGAGCCGGCGTGGGCTTTTACGGATTCGCAACTTGAATAGAGCACCCGACGATATGGTTCCTTCACTTGGCAGCATTGCTTCGCGTCTGCGCCTCAAACAACTCAGGCTGCTGATCGCCCTGGACGATCGAGGCTCGCTGCACAAGGCTGCCGAGCAGATTTCGATTTCCCAGTCCGGTGCCACCAAGGCGCTGCACGAGGTCGAGTCGCTGCTCGGCATGCCGCTGTTCGAGCGCCAGCCCAAGGGCCTGGTGGCCAATGAAATGGGGCGTTGCATGATCCGCTATGCGCGCCTGATCTACAGCGACGTGGAACACCTGCGCGAGGAAATGCTCAGCATCATGCAAGGCCAGGGCGGGCGGCTCTCGGTGGGGGTGATCATGGGTGCGGTGCCGTTGCTGACCCGGGCCCTGACCGCATTGCGGCTCAAGCAACCGGAGCTGTCGGTGGAACTGGTGGAAAACACCAGCGCCAATTTACTCGCCCTGCTGGATCAGGGACGGCTGGACCTGGCGATCTGTCGCACCAGCGTTGGCCAGCGTTCGGACGCCTATGACTGCATCGAACTGAGTGAAGAACCCCTGGCGGTGGTCGCGAGCAAGGATCATCCGCTGGCCTGCGCCGAGTCGTTGCAACTGGCGCAACTGAGCGATTACCGCTGGGTGGTCTACCCCAAGGACATGCCGATGCGTCAGGCACTGGAGCGGGAACTGAACGAAGCCGGGCTGGAAATTCCGCGCTACCCGCTGGAAACCTCCTCGACCTTCGCCACCATGATGCTGGTGCAACAGGACCCGACCCTGCTGGCGGTGATCCCGGTGGAAGTGGCGCAGTTCTGCGAGCAGCACGAATTGCTGGTGAAGCTGCCGGTGTCGCTGCGCGCATTGATCGAACCCTACGGCGTGATCAGCCGGGTCGGCGCCGACCTGTCTCCGGCGGCGACCCTGCTGATCAACGAGCTGCAACGGGACCTGACGACTTGACCTCAGGCCTGCACAGTCTCCTGTAGGAGCGAGCCTGCTCGCGATGAGGCAGTGTCAGTCACCTTTGATGAACCTGACACACCGCTATCGCGAGCAGGCTCGCTCCTACAGTTTATTGCGGTGGTGATGCGGGTTATTTGATCGGGGAAAACTGCGCCGGCATCAGCAGTTTCGATTCCATTTTCTCCAGCATCGGGAAGGCGATCGGTACGAAGCCTTCGAGCCAGTCCGGGTCCTGGTAGAGGGCGGCGCGTTTCTTGATGCGGTCATCCAGGCTCTCGTAGGCCCAGATGTGGACCACCTGATTCAGCTCGCCGATTTCGGTGTACCACCAGCCCACCAGCGTGGCGTAGCGGGAGATCACGTGCAGGCCGTTTTCCTCGAAGTGCTTGAGGTAGGTCTGCATTTTTCCGATCTGGAGGGTGTAGGTGCGCATTTCGTAGAACATGGTTGTGCTCGCTTCAGGAATGAATGCCGTGGAAGGCGTTGCTGATGATTCGCTCGACGTCGGCGGCGGTGGTGAGGCGTGGGTTGACCAGCACGTTGCCGCTGCGCATCGAGTCGCTGACCATCTGCGGCATGTACTCCAGGTCCACGCCCAGGGCCTTGATGTTGTCGGGAATGCCGATGGCCTTGTTCAGCGCCTGCACGTGCTCCACCACTTTCTGCCCGGCCAGCGCCGGGCTCAGGCCGTCGACGTTTTCACCCATGGCCATGGCGATTTCGCGGAACAGTTCAGGGCAGGCCGGCAGGTTGAATTCGATGACGTAGGGCAGCAGCGTCGCGTTGGCGATGCCATGGGGAATGTTGAACACGCCGCCGAAGGTGTGGGAGATCGCATGCACGTTGCCCAGTTTCGATTGGGCGAACGCAACGCCGGCCAGGAACGAACCGAGCAACATCTGTTCCCGGGCATGCAAATCGGAACCGGTGAAAAAGGCTTTTGGCAGGTGGGTGCAGATCATCTTGATCGCTTGCAGCGCCAGCGCCTGGCTGACCGGGTTGGCCTGCTTGGACACGTAGGATTCGATGGCGTGGGTCAGGGCGTCCATGCCGGTGGCGGCGGTGATCGACGCCGGCAGCTTGAGGGTCAGTTCGGCATCGAGTATCGCCAGTTTCGGAAACAGCGCCGGGCTGATAATCACCGTCTTGAACAGGGTCTGGGTGTTGGTGAACACCGTGGACGCGGTGCATTCACTGCCGGTGCCGGAGGTGGTCGGGATGGCGAAGATCGGCAGCGGTGGCTGCTTGAGTTTGTCGTAGCCCTCGTAGTCGAGGATGTTGCCGGGGTTGGTGGCCATCGCCGCGACGCCCTTGGCGGTGTCGATACTGCTACCGCCGCCGACGCCGATTACCGAATCGCATTCGTGGTTTTTCAGGAACGCCACGGCGCGCTCCAGCACGTCGGTGGTGGGGTTGGGTTCGACCCCGGAGAACACTTCATAGGCAATCTCGCTCTCGGCCAGCGAGGCGAAAAAGGCTTCCATCACCCCCGACTTCATCAGGCCTTCGTCGGTGACCACCAGCAGTTTTTTCTGCACATGGGGCTTGAGCAGGGCACCGGCCTGACGCACCAGGCCGGTGCCGCTTTTCAAGGTAGTGGGGAAGTAAAACTGGAACGGGTTCATGTGTGCCTCCGGGGTCGTTTCTTGTTCGTCGGCCAACAGTAATCAGCGTTGTAGAGCGCCGATAATGAAAAGGTCTGATCCGCCGATCACCCTTTGTCATCCCCTGGCTTGGGGGTGTGCGGTGGTAACGTGGGCGCTTTCATTTTTCAGGAGCAGGGTCATGGATCTGGGTATTTCGGGACGCTGGGCGATTGTCTGTGCAGCCAGCAAGGGCTTGGGCCTGGCCTGTGCACGGGCCTTGGCGAAGGAGGGGGTGAACCTGGTGATCAACGCCCGTGGCGACGAGGTGTTGCAGGCCGCCGCCGTGGAGCTGCGCAAGCTGGGCGTGGAAGTGCGCACGGTGGCCGGGGACATCAGCTCGCCTGATGTGAGAGCGCAGGTGCTTGCGGTGTGCCCGCAGGTGGACATTCTGGTAAACAACGCCGGCGGGCCGCCGCCCGGTGATTTCCGCGACTGGCAGCGTGAAGACTGGTTGAAAGCGCTGGACGCCAACATGCTCACGCCGATCGAGCTGATCAAGGCCTGTGTCGATGGCATGGCCGAGCGCGGTTTCGGGCGTATCGTCAACATCACTTCCGGCGCGGTGAAGGCGCCGATCGATGTGCTCGGCCTGTCCAACGGTGCCCGCAGCGGCCTTACCGGGTTCATCGCGGGGCTGGCGCGGCAGGCGCGATTGGCGGGGAATAACGTCACGGTCAACAACCTGTTGCCGGGGCCGTTCGAGACCGAGCGGTTGCACAAGACCCTCGACGCTGCCGCCCAGGCCAGTGGCAGCAGTGTTGAAGTCGTCGCCGAGCAACGGCGCAGGAACGTGCCGGCGCAGCGCTTTGGCCAGCCGGATGAGTTTGGTGCGTATTGCGCGTTTATCTGTGGGGCGCAGTCGGGGTTTCTGACTGGGCAAAATTTGTTGCTTGATGGTGGCAGTTATCCGGGGACCTTCTGAGCAGTCTTCGGGTTCGGTGTTGATTCATCTGGCGCCATCGCGGGCAAGCCTTGCTCCCACAGGGACAGGTGGCGTTCACATAACCTGTGGGAGCAAGGCTTGCCCGCGATGGCGCCATTGAATCCCAAGCAAATTCCAGGGGATGACGGTTGGTGATCCCCCAATCAGATCCCATCATTATTCAGCACCGGGAGCCGTGATTAGAGTGGGGCCGCTTGTTTCCACAACAATAAGAGCGCCCCCCACATGAACAATCCGAGTGCCGAAAGCCTGGCCATGCCAGCCGCGACCGCAACCGAAAGAGCCACCAGCGTACGCTGGCGGATCTTCCTCATCATGCTGATGCTGACCGCGATCAACTACATCGACCGGGCTTCGCTGTCGGTGGCTTTGCCGATGATCTCCAGTGAATTCCAGATCCCCCCGGCCCTTGAAGGCCTGATGCTCAGCGCGTTTTTCTGGTCCTACGCGCTGATGCAGATTCCCGGCGGCATGCTGCTGGACCGCTTCCACACCCGCCGCGTGATCGTCGTCGCGACGGTCGCCTGGGGTGCGTTCCAGGCCCTGGCCGCCGGCGCGCACAACTGGATCACCCTGTTGGTCACCCGCATGGGCCTGGGCATTGCCGAGTCGCCGATCATGCCGGCCGGGGCCAAGCTCAATGGCGCCTGGCTGACGCCGAATGAACGCGGACGCGGCGCAGTGCTGGTCGACGGCGGCGCGCCGCTGGGCAGTGCCTTCGGCGCGATCATCATTGCCGGGCTGATCGCCTGGTTCGATTCCTGGCGCATCGCCTTCGTGATCGCCGGTGTCGGCACCATGCTCGCCGGGGTGCTGGCCTGGAAATACATCCGCAACCATCCCAGCGAGCACCCCGGTGTCAACGCGGCCGAACTGGCTCACATCTCCGCCGGCAACGCCACCGTCAGCAAGGCCGGCGCGGTCACCAGCATCCCGTTCCGGGAGTTGCTCAAGGACCGTTCGGTACTGGCGATGTTCGCCGGCTACTGCTGCATCCTCAGTGTGTTCTACGGCCTGCTGACCTGGATGCCCAGCTACCTGCACCAGACCCACGGCCTGAACATTTCCGGCATGGGTGGCGCGACTTTCCTGATCTTCATGTGCGGTTTCGTCGGTGAACTCGTCGGCGGTTACCTGGGCGACAAATGGAAATCCACCGGTGCCTCGCCGAACCTGGTGATGCGCAGCATGTTCAGCGGTTCGGCACTGGTGGCGGCCCTGTGCATGCTCGGCACGGCGTACACCGCCCAGGCCAGCCAGGCGATTGGCCTGCTGTGTGTGGCGATGTTCTTCATTCGCTGGTGCGGCATGTACTGGTGCATCCCGTCGATCCTCGGCGGCACTTCGAAAACCGGTGTGCTGGCCGGCACCATGAACTTCTGCGGCAACATGGCCGGGGTGATCGTGCCGATCCTCATTGGCTTGATCGTGCAGTTCACCGGTTCGTATTTCCTGGTGCTGATCTTCTTCGTGGTCATGGCCCTGCTGCTGGCGATATTCTCCAGCCTGATCGATTACCGGGAGCGAGGGCTGGTGTGACATGAGCGTGGATATCGACTGTGTGGTGGTCGGGGCCGGGGTAGTGGGGCTGGCAGTGGCCAGGGCCCTGGCCATGAGCGGGCGCGAAGTGATTGTGGTCGAGGCCGGTGAAGGCATCGGTATGGGTATCAGTTCGCGCAACTCGGAAGTGATCCACGCCGGTATCTACTACCCCGGCGGCAGCCTCAAGGCGCAGTTGTGCTTGGAGGGCAGGCATCGCCTCTACGCGTATTGCGATGAGCACGGCGTGAGCTATCAACGCCTGGGCAAGTTGATCGTCGCCACCGATGAGGCACAGCACACGGCCCTGCAACGGTTGCTGGATCAGGGCCGTAGCAATGGTGTCGATGACCTGCTGTGGCTGGACGCGGCTCAGGCGCGAGCGCTTGAGCCGGCGTTGGCTTGCGTCGCGGCGCTGTGGTCACCGTCCACCGGCATCGTCGATTCCCATGGGCTGATGCTCGCGCTGCAAGGCGATGCCGAAGCTCATGGAGCATCGCTGGTGTTCCATACGCCGTTGTTGTCGGCGCGATGCATCGGGCAGGGGTTCGAGCTGCAGATGGGCGGCGTTGAGCCCATGACCTTGAACTGTCGCGAGCTGATCAACTGTGCCGGGTTGTCGGCGCCCGAGGTGGCCAGTCGCATCGAGGGCCTGCCCGCGCAGCGCGTTCCCACTGCGCGTTTGTGCAAGGGCAGCTATTTCAGCTTCAGTGGTCGCGCGCCGTTTCGCCACCTGGTGTACCCGGCGCCGGAAAGCGCGGGACTCGGCGTGCACATGACCCTCGACCTCGGCGGCCAGGCGCGATTCGGGCCGGACGTGGAATGGGTGGACGAGATCGACTATCGAGTGAATCCCGCACGGGCGAACGGTTTTTACGAGGCGATCCGCCGTTACTGGCCGGGCCTGCCGGATAACAGCCTGCAACCGGCCTACAGCGGCATTCGCCCGAAGATCAGCGGCCCGGACGAACCGGCGGCGGATTTTCGCATTGATGGTCCGGCGGCGCATGGCGTGCCGGGGCTGGTGAATCTGTTCGGCATTGAATCGCCGGGGTTGACCAGTTGCCTGGCGTTGGCCGAGCACGTAGTTCAGCAACTTGCATAATTCCCTGTAGGAGCAAAGCTTGCTCGCGATGGCGGTACATCAGCCAACACAGTTGTGACTGATACACCGTCATCGCGAGCAAGCTTTGCTCCTACAGGGGTTAGGCACAGATTGGCGGGACGACCGGTAATCAGCGCCGGCTCCGTTGCGCGGGGATAGCGCTATCCTTGGGAAATGCGCTCTTCGCCATCGGAGACATCTGATGATCAATGCACGCACTGCCCGCATGCTCGCCGACTACCGACAATGGGCCAACCAGCGGCTCTTCGACAATCTGGCGCAACTGTCGCCCGGCGAAGTTGAAAAGGAACGCGCCGGGATTTTCAAGAACATGATCGGCACGCTCAATCATATCTACGTGGTGGACTGTCTCTGGCAGGCCCATCTCGAAGGCCGGGGGCACGGCTTCACCACTTCCCACGATGTGGTTCACCCGCTACTTGAGGACCTGCGCCTGGCACAGCAGGACGTCGATCACTGGTACTGCAACTGGACCGCCAAACAGACCGATGCCTCGCTGGACAGACCTGTGCGATTCACCTTCATTTCCGGGGAAAGCGGCACCATGAGTGCCGGGGCGATGCTGCTGCATGTGGTCAACCACGCCAGCTATCACCGTGGCTGGATCATCCAGATGTACTTCGAAATCCCGGCGATGCCGCCCATGACCGACCTGCCGATCTACATGCGCGAGACCGACCCGCACTTCAATTCGCTCAATGCCCCGGTAGTGGAGCCGACATGTGCTGGGCAATTCGCGAGCGCAACCAACGTTCTGCCGGATCGTTATCGTTGACGCCGTTCCAGACCATGGACAGTTCGGACAGGTTGATCTGGAACGGTGCGTCGTCGGCACGCAACTGGGGGCTGCCCCTGACCAGCGCGCAGGCCGCGTAGTCCGGCACCGTGGCGAGCATATCAGTGCCGGCGAGCAAGTCGCGCAGGCCGGCAAATTGTGGCACCGCCAGCACCACCCGCCGCGAACGGCCGATGCGCGCCAGATCGGTGTCGATCGCCCCGGTCAAATCCCCGGAAAACGACACCAGTGCGTGGGGACGTTCGCAGTATTCATCCAGGGTCAGGGTGCCGGGACGGTTATCGCCGCGCAGGATCTTTACGCTCAAATCCCGCAGTTTCTTGCGCTTGGCGTTGGCCGGCAATTCGGTGGTGTAGCTGATCCCCACGGAAATTTCCCCCGAGGCGAGCATCGGCGACATCAGCAGAAAATTCACCCGCCGCACCACGATCACCACGTTTTGCGCCTCTTCGCGCAGTTGCTTGAGCAAGGGTGGGAACAGACCGAACTCGGCATCGTCGGACAGGCCGATACGGAACACATCGCGGCTGGTGGACGGGTCGAAATCCTTGGCCCGGCTGACCGCGCCGGAAATGGTGTCCATCGCCGGCTGCAACTCCTTGAGAATCGCCAGCGCCCGCTGGGTCGGCTCCAGCACCCGGCCGTTGCGCACCAACAATGGGTCATCGAACAAATCCCGCAAGCGCGCCAGCGCCGCACTGACGGCAGGCTGGCCGAGGAACAGCTTTTCTCCGGCCCGGGTCAGGTTCTTTTCGAACATCAGGGTTTCGAAAATCACCAACAGGTTCATGTCCACGCGGCGCAGGTCGTTGCGGTTCATGAGGGGTGCTCGCTGGAAAATGGGTCTTTTCAGTAAAGCAGCAAACTTCGGCGGTGCGCTGGCCCTTGGGCGGACCGACGATAGTCACCCATTGGCGCAGTCGAGCAAATAGTCAGGAACATACAAATAACAAAAGTCATTTTTTTATTGGATGTTGTGTCTCTCTAGTACTTTCCGGAAATATTGTTTGACGAGTAAGTTGATTTTGAAGTGGAAGGCTCGTGAGTTATTGCTAATAATCAAGATGGCCTTCAAGGTCAGCGATTTTTTTAATCACAAATGGATTTGGCAATGAAGAATTTACTGAGTTTGGTCTCTATCTGGTCGGTGCTGATCGCACTGTCTGTTACATCCAATGCTGTTGCTGAAAATGAATACGAGTCAATCGATGTATCGCCTGATCTGGATACTACTTCCATCCACATCTACATGAATAATAAAACCGGCGACACAATGAAGCTTTCCAGGCCTTCGGAAAAACAGGCCAATGGTACCGTGCCCATCGATGCCTTCGATGTACCCCCAAAAGGCAAGATGGACTATGTAATGGACTTCCCCCGGCAGTTCAATTCCATCGCCTTCGCCAAGCCGGCCGAAGTGAAGCAGTCATTTGCATTCACCTCGGGACGCAAGGAATGCAGGTTTGAGGTGAATATAAAAGTCACCCTTTCAAAACAGGGAGATATCCCAAAAACGACTCCGCAATGGAGTGGCATGGTGGAGTCAATCGGAGCTGTACCGGCTGACTGTTCCGCAGAAATCCTGCAGGTGATCGAAGACTTTCCCCACAGCTACAGTATCGAATTCAGCATGGAATGAATGGCCCGTCTTATTGTGGGCGTGGGCAGGAATTTAAACTACAAGGACGTATTTCAATAATGAATATCATCAAGATAGTAGTGCTGGCTTTTATGGTTTCGCTTTCATCGATTGCCCAGAGTGTCGCCAATCCTGAGGTGAAAGTTCATGTGGTAAACGATACATTCGGCACGTTGAAGATGAAAAGAATCTCCGGGCTCGAGCGGGTCAATGATAATCCTCTCGTTCTTTATAATGTGGGGCCCGGTACGAGTGTCGATCTCAAATTCAATTATGAGCGGAAGTTTATTTATGATGAGTCTCAGCTTCACAGGAATAAAGTCGCACCGATTCGACTGGTTCTGGAATATGAGGTGCATGGCTATAAGTGCACTTTGGAAACATCTATGAGCGCAAGGGTTGAATTTGGCGTGATTCGGCCCAGTTATGAGCCGACCTGGCCGACTCGCGTCATTGAGTCGGGTGATAACAAATACAAGTGCAATGCCAAGGTAACGAAATCAATGGGCAAGCCACCTTTCAGCTACACCGTTGAGTGGACCATCCAGAAGTAAGTCTTCCTATAGAGGAGCGGCTTTCACGCTCCTCGCCTCGGGTTCTCGCTCAGAAGGCTGTCTTCTTCGGGTATCGGAGCGCATTCGAAATCAGCAGGTTCTCGATTTCCCCTTCGGAAAACTCAAAGTCCCGCAACACCGAACGAGAGTGCTCGCCGTTTTCCGGCGCTGCTCGATAGGGTGTCTGCGCCGCCTCCCGGCTATTGATCGGAAACCCCGGCACCCGAACCACGCCATGCTGCGGATGGTGCAGGTCGATCAGCATGCGTCCTCGCCGATCCAGGCAGGTCCCAGAGTGCGGCCCTGCTCGCCCTCGTGGGGTTCCACCTTGATCACCCTGGCGCCCATGTCGGCCATCAGCATGGTCGCGGTGGGGCCGGCGGCGATCTGGGTGAAGTCGAGGGCGACGGAGGGCAAGGAGTGGGAACGGGATTCGGAGTTGGGTTACGTGATCCAGAGCGGACCGTTGAAAAACCTTGGGGTGAAGTGGAAAAACGCCAGCGCGCGGAGCAATTTTTCCAGTGATGTTGATGAGAATCGGTTGATCGTGAGCTATTCGTTGGCGCTGTGGTAATTCCTTAAAATTTGGCCCCGACACCTGAGCAAGCTTTGCTCCTACAGTGAGAATGACCAGTTCGACAGATATTCGTCAGGCTCTGTTTCCCCGCAAAACACCACCTTCCATTCGTTGGTCGATGGTCCTGCGAATTTCAAACACTTGTGTTCTTTGTGCAGCCAGTTGATTCCCCCTTGGGAAATTTGTGATCCCAATTCCTTCCAAGTTGCCATAGTGAGTTAACTCAGCCAATCGACCAGGATCTGTAATCGGTGTTGGAAGGACGACTGCGGTGCGCGGGGGCTGGACAGTGTTATGCACCACTTCCCTCATTGCAGGTGACGTTTGCGCAGGCGCGTTTGGCGAGCGGGGAACTACATTCGGAAGTATGGTGCTGTGCGATGCTGAGGGCGGAGCTTGCACGGGCTCAACTCTGGCTACGGAGCGGGGAGATCTCGAAGGCGCTTCGCCCAGCCACATCGTTCCATTCGTCCTTGTCTGAGGAATCGAGCGGTGCTGGGAGATGATTCGTTTAAGGTTGGTCCGCACAAGAGCCCATCCAGCAGCGTGCCCAGTCGGATCGTTCAGGTTAACTGGATCACCCTCGCAGTACGCATACGCATTAAACCTCCCCTCGCCAAACGGACTTAAACTGTCCGGGCTGTTAAACCGCATCAACACCGGATTAAACGCCCGATACCCATTCCCCAACAAATAATGCCCGGTCATCAAGTCTACAAGTTCGCCATTGAACCCCAGCAAGCAGAGCAGCCATGACGCAGCGGGGCGATGCCCGTAGGGCGAATAGGCAATGGTTTGTGGTGGATGGTTTGCTTTGAGCGTGTTCAGCACTGAGCACTGCTGATCAGTTGCCAATAGTGTGGTTGACACCATTGCTGCGCTCCTGGCTTTCAAGGGCTTGGCGCTTGAGTATCTTTGGTAAGGCAGGGATTGGGTACCAGCAGATCTGATAGTTTTGCGGTGTCCTGGATGCCCACCGATCCCCTGTAGGAGCGAGCATGCTCGCGAAAAACCTGAGGGTGACGCGGGTTGTCTGGTTCATCGCGTTATCGTTCACGACCATCGCGAGCCGGCTCGCTCCTACAATGGGGTACCGATCATGTGAGCTGTCGAGTGCAACGAGGCTGCTATCTTTTGATTTAGTTTTTAAAGGCAAGATCAAAAGATCGCAGCCTGCGGCAGCTCCTACCTGAGAAGCGGATCCGGTGTCGCCGCCGATGGAACCTGACCCGCCCGCGACACGCTCAACCCAAGCAATCCACCGACCACCAACGCCCCGGCCATGAAGTACATGGCCACCTGGGTGCTGCCGGTCACTTGCGTCAACCAGCCCACCACGATGGTGCTGAAGAACCCCGCGACGTTGCCCAGTGAATTGATCAGGGCAATCCCCGCCGCAGCCGCCGCGCCGCCGACCACGGCGGTGGGCATGCCCCAGAACACCGGCAGGCTGCTGATCATCGCGGCGGTGCCGACGGTCAGGCCGAGCATGGCCAGCAGCAGGTTGTTGCCGAACAGGGTGCCGAAGATCACTCCGGCCGCGCCGATGCAGGCGCAGATCGCCAGGTGCCAGCGGTATTCGCGATGGCGGTCGGAGCTGCGACCGACCAACACCATGCTGATCGCCGCGACCGAGTAGGGGATGGCCGTCAGCACGCCGATGGCCCACGGCTCGGCGACACCGCTGTTGCGGATGATGGTGGGCATCCAGAAGCTGATCACGTATTGCCCCAGCACCAGGCAGAAATACACCCCACCGAGCAGCCAGATCTTCGGGTTCAGCAAACCATCGCGCAGCGAGTGTTGCGCTTTGCCCAAGGCTTCACGATCCAACGCGGCCTGCATGCCGCGTTTCTCTTCGGGGCTGAGCCATTGCGCATCGGCGATCCTGTCGCGCAGCAGGAAAAACACCGCCGCCCCCAGGAACACCGCCGGCAAGCCTTCGATCACAAACAACCACTGCCAGCCCGCGTAACCGGCCACGCCATGGAGGTTCTGCATGATCCACCCGGAGATCAGCGAGCCAAGCATGCTGGAGATCGGCAGGGCGGCGATGAACAGGGAAATCATCACCCCGCGTCGATGGGCGGGAAACCAGGTGGTGAGGTAGAAGATGATCCCCGGAAAGAATCCCGCTTCGGCGATGCCGATCAGAAATCGCAGCACGTAGAAGCTCATCGGCGTCTGGATGAACATCATCGCCGCCGACAGCAGGCCCCAGGTCATCATGATGCGGGCGATCCAGCGCCTGGCGCCGAAGCGGTGCAGGGCGATGTTGCTGGGAATCTCGAACATCAGGTAACCGACGAAGAATACCCCGGCGCCGAGGCCGTAGACGGCGTCGCTGAATTTCAGGTCGTCGAGCATCTGCAATTTGGCGAAGCCGACGTTGACGCGGTCCAGGTAGGCGACCAGGTAGCAGACGATCAGCAGCGGAATCACCCGCCAGGCGGTTTTGCGGTAGGCCGAGTGCAGGGCTGCATCCGCAAGGTCATCGGGGTTTGTTGTGTTCATCGCAAGCCTCTTTTTTGTTGTTGTAGGGGCGATCATGAAAGGGTCGGGTTATACGACTCAGAGCGCCCGGCCGCCCGGCCATTCACCGCGCTCGCACAAGCCGTGCACCACTTCGCGGATCAGCTCGCTGATCAGGTTTTTCAGGTGGCTGGCGGGCATCGTGGTGCAACTGCAAATCCCCAGGGTTCGTGTCAGGCCGTCTGCGGCGATGCGATGGGCCACCAGGCGACCGTCCTCGATTTCGCGCACCGCCAGGTTCAACGGCATGATGGTGTGCCCGATACCGGCCTCGACCGCACTCTTGAGGATGTGCACCGAGTTGACCTCCATCGCGATCTCGGCCAGGGGCAGGCCGTGCAGCTTCACCGCTTGTTCGACCAGGGTCCGGGTGCTGTGGCCGTGGGCCTGGCTGGGGAACACCAGGGGTTGCGCCAGCGCCTGTTGCAGTGACACTTCCCCCGGTGGCGGCGCATCGGGGTCGTTGGCCGTGTGGATCAGGTAGAAATCCTCTTCGACCAACGGGCTGAACAGCACCTGGCTCGGCAGGCCCTCGGAGGTGAACAGCGCGAGATCGACGCGGCCATGGACCAGTTGATCCATGACGTTGCCGGTCAGCTCTTCGTTGAAGTTGAACGCCACCTGCGGATAACGCGCCTTGACCGTGCGCATCAGCGGCATGGCAATGATGGTCGCCACGCTTTGCGGCAAGGCGACGACAATCGAACCACTGACCGCGTCCGGGCTGCTGTTCACTGCCGCACGGGCATCGCTGAGGTGCTTGAGCATGCCTTGGGCATACTCGTAGAACACCTTGCCGGCCTCGCTGGCGATCACACCGTTGTGATTGCGATAGAGCAACTGCGCGCCCAGTTCGGCTTCCAGTGCCGACATCTGTTTGCTCAGCGCCGATTGCGCCACGTGCACCTGGCGCGCCGCTTGCGACAGGCTGCCGCAATCGATGATCGCGACGAAATATTTGATCTGACGGATTTCCATATGTCCTCCCTGGGTCAGCCGGCCGACATGCTAACGCGCCTCAGCGCTGCGCACGGCCACGGGGGAAGATCTTGCCGGGGTTCATCAGCTGTTTCGGGTCCAGCGCGGCCTTGATCGCGGCCATCGTGTCGACGGCGTTGGCGCCGTGTTCAAGGGCCATGAAGTGCTGCTTGGTCAGGCCGACACCGTGCTCGCCGGTGCAGCTGCCGTCCATCGAGATTGCCCGCTCTGCCAGGCTATGGGCCACGGCTTCGGCACGCTCGACTTCGCCCGGGTCATTGGGATCGACCAGGATCAGCGCATGGAAATTGCCGTCGCCGACATGGCCGAAGATCGGTGCCAGCAAACCGTTTTCCGCCAGATCCGCCGCGGTGGCTTCGATGCATTCGGCCAAACGCGAGATCGGCACCACGGCATCGGTAGTCAGCGAGCGGCAACCCGGGCGCAGGGCGAGGGCGGCGAAATAGGCTTCGTGGCGCGCCTGCCACAGTCGGCTGCGATCCTCCGGGTGCACCGCCCATTCAAAATCCTGGCCTTCGTGCTCGTCGGCGACCATGCGCACGGTTTCGACCTGTTCCTTGACCCCGGCTTCGGAGCCATGCAATTCGAAGAACAGCGACGGCGCTTCTGGCAGTTGTGTTTTGCTGTAGGCGTTGAGGGCGCGCACGGTCAGGGCGTCGATCAGTTCGATGCGGGCAATCGGCACACCCAACTGGATGGTCTGGATCACCGTGCGAACCGCGTGATCGACGCTGGGGAAACGGCACACCGCCGCCGAAATCGCTTCGGGAATCGGATGAAGTTTGACGGTCAGTTCGGCGATGGTCGCCAGGGTGCCGCCGGAGCCCACCAGCAGATGCGTCAGGTCGTAGCCAGCGGAGGATTTGCGCGCCCGGCCACCGGTGTTGATCACCCGACCATCGGCCAGCACGGCGGTCATGCCCAGTACGTTCTCGCGCATGGTGCCGTAGCGCACGGCGTTGGTACCCGAGGCGCGGGTCGCGGCCATGCCACCCAGCGATGCGTCCGCGCCGGGATCGATCGGGAAGAACAGGCCGGTACCGTGCAGGGCGGCGTTCAGCTGTTTGCGCGTCACGCCCGGCTGTACCGTGGCGTCCATGTCGTCGACGCGAATCTCGAGAATCTTGTCCATGCCCGACACATCGATACTGACGCCGCCGTGGGACGCCTGCAGCCAGCCCTCCAGCGAGGTGCCGCTGGCGTAGACGATCATCGGCACGTCGTGGCGGTGGCAGGCGCTGCTGATGGCGACGATGTCTTCCAGGCTGTTGGCGAAGGCCACGGCATCCGGCGGCAGCGGATCGAGGGCGGAGATGTCAGTGCCATGGTGCTCGCGCACACTGGCGGAGGTGGAGAAACGATCGCCGAGCAGTTGGCTCAATTCGTCGCGCAACGCATCGGGCAGGGGCGGGTGTTCACAGGCAACGGCAATGTTCATCGAGCAATCTCCGGTTTTTTTGTGCGCCACGGGCAACGCTGTGGCTTGTGTCGGGAGGAGTCGCTCATCTTAGTCAGCGTTGGGTCAACACTCGTAGTGCTGAATTCAGATGGAGTCATCTCTTTTCGAGATGGGGTGCTAAAAGCAAAAGATCGCATCCTTCGGCGAGCTCCTACACTGAATGGCTCGGTTGATCCTGGGCGTTCAGACCTCGTAGGGCTTAACTCCTGCTTATTATGTCTTGGACGGTCGGATCGTCGAGCCCTAGGATTCGCTCAACGGTCACTCCTGACCCCCTATCTCGGCACCACAGCAGAACTTGGGAGCTTGAATATGAAAATCGATCTGACTGGAAAACTGGCCATCGTCACCGGCAGTACCGACGGCATTGGTCTGGGCATCAGCAAGGCGTTGGCCGAATCCGGCGCCACGGTGGTGGTGATCGGCCGTGACACGGCCAAGGTCGAGCACGCGCTGGCGAGCATTCGCCAGAGCGTGCCGGGTGCGCAATTGCGCGGTTTGACCGCTGACCTGGGCACTGCCGCAGGCGCGGAAAAACTGTTCGCCGCCGAGCCTCGGGCCGACATTCTGGTGAACAACCTGGGGATCTACGCCGCGGTTGATTTCTTTGACACCCCCGACAGCGAGTGGACGCGGTTCTATGAGATCAACGTGATCTCCGGTGTGCGCCTGTCCCGGCATTACGTACCGGACATGGTCAAGCAGGGCTGGGGCCGGGTGATTTTCCTGTCCTCGGAATCCGGGATCGCGATCCCGGCCGACATGCTCAACTATGGCGTGACCAAAAGCGCCAACCTGGCGGTATCCCATGGACTGGCCAAGCGCCTGGCGGGTACCGGGGTGACGGTCAACGCGATCCTGCCGGGGCCGACCCTCACTGGCGGTGTGGAGGAAATGCTCAAGGATGCCGTCGCCGCTTCCGGCCGCAGCGTTCGCGAAGAGGCCGATGCCTTTGTGCGCAATGCGCGTCCGAGTTCGATCATCCAGCGCGTGGCGGATGTCGAGGAAGTGGCCAACCTGGTCGCCTACATCGCTTCACCGCTGTCCTCGGCCACTACCGGCGCCGCCCTGCGAGTCGACGGCGGTGTCGTCGACAGCCTGGCAATCTGAATTTCATTGATCTGGAGAGTATTGATTCATGGCAACGACCTCAGCATTCATCGACATCCCGGCTTCGGCCGATCAGGTCTGGCAATTGATCGGCGGCTTCGACTCGCTGCCCGACTGGCTGCCCTTCATCCCCAAGAGTGAACTGAGCGAAGGCGGGCGGGTACGCAGCCTGCAAACGGCCGACGGCGGGGTGGTGATCGAACGTCTGCAAAAGTTCGACAACGATGCAAAGACCTATAGCTACTCGATCTTGCAGGCGCCGTTTCCGGCCACGGCCTATCTGGCGACGATCAAGGTCGAAGCCCAGGGGCAGGGGGCCCGGGTCACCTGGTCCGGGCAGTTTGAGCCGGTGGGTGTGAGTGACGAGGAAGTGGTGGCGTTGTTCACCGGGATTTATCAGGGTGGGCTGGAGGCGTTGCGGGCTAACTATCCGGTCTGACAGACACCATAAACAACTGTAGGAGCGAGCCTGCTCGCGATAGCGGAGTGTCAGTCAACGTTGATAGTGACTGACCTTATGCCATCGCGAGCAGGCTCGCTCCTACAGTGTTGTTTGTCAGATCGGGTCAGGTCTGCGGGATCAGGCTTTCCTTGCAATCGAGCACCAACTGAGCGCCACCCAGTTCGCTGCTGCCCACCTCGAGCTTGAATCCATGCAGGCTGACGATCGCCGCGACGATCGACAGACCGAGCCCGAAACCGCTTTTGAGGTTGCCCGCTTCCGCGCGATAGAAACGCTGGAACACCGCCACGCGTTCCGCCTCGGGAATGCCGGGGCCGGAGTCGAGGACTTCGATGCGGGTATGACCGTTGTCGTTGATCCCGCGCAGGATCACCTGGCCGCCGGGCGGGGTGAACTTGATCGAATTGCTCAACAGATTCGCCACCGCTTCGAACAACAGTGCACGGTCGCCATTGAGCGATGGCAGCGTGGCTGGCAATTGCAGTTCGAACGTCAGGCCGTCGTCCTCCGCCAGTGGCAGGTAAAACTCATGCAGCTCCTGCAGCAGCGACACTGGGTCGAGTTGCACGAACCCGGAACGGCGCTGGCGGTCTTCCAGTTCGGAAATGCGCAGCAGCCCGCGAAACCGCGCCATCAGGGTGTCGGCCTCGGCGAGGACAAGGTCCAGCTGCGCGGCTTCCGTCGAACCTTCGCCGGCCTGTTGCTGCATGCGATACAACTGTGCGCGCAAGCGGGTCAGCGGGGTGCGCAGGTCATGGGCGATGTTGTCGCACACGCCCTTGACCTCGTGCATCAGGCGTTCGATGCGTTCGAGCATGGCGTTGACGATGGCGGCGAGCATGTCCAGTTCATCGCGGCGGTTGGACAGCGGCAGGCGCCGGGTCAGGTCGCCGGCGACGATGGCTTCGGCGCTGGCCTGGATCCCGCGAATGCGCCGCAGTGGCCGGCGCCGCAACAGGTGCCAGCCGACGATGCCCGGGATGATGGTCAGGGTCATGCCCCAGAACAACGCGTGGAGGATGATCCGGGTCACGGCAAACAACGAACCGTTATCCCGCACCAGTATCAGCCAACGGCCGTCCCGGGTCGGGGTGGCGACGGCATCACAGCTGTCGGCGGGCAGGGTCGGGTCGTCGTAGCCGGCGCAGTCGCTGAGCATGTGGATCTTGCCGTCCAGCGGCAGGCCTTGGGGAATATGGCGCAGCGCGCCGTTGAGGTAACGGTGCTGGGCATCGAACAGGCCATAGGCGTCGATGCCGCGAATGTCGAAGGTCATGCTGACGGCGAGGGCATCCACCAGTTGTTCGCCCTGAAAACGAGAGAACAGGTGCTGACGTTGCATCAGCGAATGTTTGGCCAGGTTGTCCAGGTAGGACGATACCTCGTAGTACATGACCCCCATGAGAATCCCGCTCCAGGCGACGAACAACGCACTGTAGAGCGCCAGCAGGCGACTGCTGGAAGAGCGCCAGCCTTTAGACGGGTTCGGCAATGACATAACCCGAGCCTCGCACGGTTCGAATCAATGGGGCATTGCCAGGTGGGTCGATTTTCTTGCGCAGGCGGCCGATGTGTACGTCGATCAGGTTGGTGCCTGGGTCGAAGTGATAACCCCAGACCTCTTCGAAAATCATCATCCGCGAAAGGATCTGCCCGGTGTTGCGCATCAGGAATTCCAGCAGTTTGTATTCGGTGGGCAGCAGCGTGAGCATCTGGCCGTCGCGGCGGGCCTCATGGCTGATCAGGTTCAGCTCCAGATCGGCGACGCGCAGGGTGGTGGCCTGGGCGCTGCCGGTGTTCTGCCGACGCAGCAGGACTTCGACCCGGGCGGCCATTTCATCGGTGGCAAAGGGTTTGGTCAGGTAGTCGTCGCCGCCGGCACGCAGGCCGCGCACGCGCTCATCGACATCGGAAAGGGCGCTGATCATCAGGATCGGCGTCGCCACGCCCATGCTGCGCAGCTTGGTGACGATGGCCAGGCCATCGAGTTCCGGCAGCATGCGGTCGAGGGTGATCAGGTCGTAATTGCCGCTGACGGCTCGCTCCAGGCCTTCGCGCCCGTTGTCGACCCAGTCGACGTCGAGGCCGTGATTGCTCAATTCGGCGACTATTTCCCGGGCGGTCACGGCGTCGTCTTCGATGGTCAAGATACGGGTCATGGGGCTGGCCTGATAATCGGTTCAATACGGAGTGAGGGGTATTTTGCCAAGAATTGTTCGCCGCTTAATAAATTAACTTTCATGTTGTTTCAGTGCTTGCCGGGAACATTGATATCATTGAGCCATTAATTCAACCGGAACCTGTATCGTGCGCACTTTGACCCGCCGTGGCTGGATGCCAATTGTTCTGTTTTTGCTGTGTGTTGCCAGCGCTTCGAGCTGGGCGGCCAATACACCCTGTTCAGGTAAAAAAGGCGGGATCGATCGCTGCGACGGTGACTTGTTTTTGTGTAACGACGGTTCGATCAGTGGTTCGAAGAAAAGTTGCTCGGCGATGTTCGGCAACAAAAGCCAGGTTCGCCCCCAATCCTTTGTTCAGGATACCGATGGATGTGCCTGCGGCACTGGTTCGTTTTGTACGGGCCCACGAGGCGGTGTGTATTGCCTGACGCCTAGCGGTAATAAAAGCTACAGGCGTAAATAGCTCTTTCTGTAGTGCATAAAACCCGTCGAGCTTGCCCCTTCGTTGCATATTGCATGGGCACGGGAAGTTCAAACTTTATAACTGGCTGACATACAAGGATTTATTCAAAAGACGCGACTGGCACGGTGACTGCAACGGCTGACCCGAGAGTTGTAACACCATATTTATTGCCTGGAGCGACATCACGATGAATACATCCAATGACGGTCTTTATGCCGCGACCCTGGAGGAATCGACCACGGTCTCTGGCGTGTCGTGGGGAGCGATTTTCGCCGGGGCCGCAGCGGCGGCGGCATTGTCGCTGATACTGGTGCTGCTGGGGTTCGGTCTTGGATTCTCCGCTGTCTCGCCTTGGGCCAATGAAGGTGTGAGCGCCAAGGGGCTGGGGATCACGACGATCGTCTGGCTGGCCTTTACGCAAATCGTGGCCTCCGGGCTTGGTGGTTATATCGCCGGTCGATTGCGAGTGAAATGGACTTATATGCATGGCGACGAAGTTTATTTTCGTGATACCGCCCACGGCTTTCTCGCCTGGTGCGTCGCGACGCTGGTGACGGCCACGCTGGTGGCCGGTTCGGTCAGCAGTCTGGTCAGTGGCGGCGTGCAGGCCGGAGCGCAGGTCGCTGGTGGTGCCGCCAGTGCCATGACCCAGGTGGCGGGAACCGCAGCTGCCAATACTGACAGTGATCAATACGGTTACTACATCGACAGCCTGTTCCGCGATGATCGTCCGGGGGCCGCCAGCGACGACGCTGCCCGGGGCACCGTGACGCGCATTTTCGTGCGCTCTATCGCCGACGGCCAGTTGGCTGCCGTGGACCGGACTTACCTTGCACAACTGGTTGCACAACGGACCAACCTGACCCAGGCCGATGCCGAGCGTCGCGTGGATGAAGTCTATGCCCGCACGCAAAAGGCCGTGGCCGACGCCAAACAGGCTGCAAAGGAAGCCGCCGACGCTGCCGCCAAAGTCGCTGCCTGGACCACCTTGTGGATGTTCGTTGCCCTGCTGGCCGGCGCGTTCTTCGCCAGCCTTGCCGCGACTTTTGGCGGTCGCCGCCGGGATGCCGTGGTGTATGTGGAAACCGACAGCTACGTCACCACCACACCTGTTCGTTAACCCAGGAGAACTATCATGCGCTCATTACTGCTGTTCTTTCTCGGCGTACCGATTCCGGTCATCATCCTGATCGCTTTGTTCATGCATTGATTGCCTAGAGGCACAAAGATCGCAGCCTGCGGCATCTCCTACAGGGTTTTGTGTAGGAGCTGCCGCAGGCTGCAATCTTTTGATTTTGATTTGCCGGTCATTCAATCGGTGTGTTGATGAACACCTCAAGCCCCTCGGCATATTCGGTGTACGTCGCGATGTTCGGAAACTTCCCGGCCGACACCTGATCCGGTACCACCAGATTGGTAAAACTCCAGGCCACGGCCAGGGTGATGCCGGCCTGGTCAATCGGGCCATCGGTGTCCAGCGGCTGCTTTTCCAGTTCCCTTTCCAGCGCGTTATAAGCGGCGGCCAGTTGTCCCTCGACTCGTTCGACCCACGGCGCAAATTGAATGTCCGCCGGGCGCAGGTTGCGCTCGTAATAAAGCTGCACCGATTTTTCGCAGGCGGCCAGGGCCAGGCCGATCAGGCGCAGTGCGCGCAGGCGTTGTCCGATTGCGGCGGGCATCAGGCTGCGATCGCCGCCGGCCAGCGTTTCGAGGTAGTCGATGATCAGTGTGGAGTCCATCAACACATCGCCGTCGTCCAGCACCAGGGTAGGGGCCTTCACTACTGGGTTGATCTGCTGGAATTGCTCGAATGTCCTGAACACCGACACCGAGTGCTGCTCCAGTTCGATGCCCAGGCGTTTTGCGGAGATAGCGACGCGTCGTACAAAAGGCGAATCCAGCATGCCGATCAGCTTCATTTATTCACTCCTTGAGTTAGCCATGACGGGAGCGACAACCTTAGCCGAGCCCGGGCCACCTGCAAACGGCTTCCCGCAGCGTGGCCGTTTGTCTTCTATATGGCTCCGCTGAATGGAATTTCTTGCTATAAACGCACTCCGATATCCGCCTGGATGCCTGTCATAGCGCATTTTCGAGGCCTTGTCGGACAAATTCGCTGTCTTTTCAGTTGCTGAGGCCTCAAGTCGGCCTTAGACTGCCGCCCCTCGTAAATTGAGTGCCGGGTGGCGCTTGGAACAAACCGCGCCTTCGCGATGGCCTGAGCAGGTCCGTCGGAACGCTCCCTAATTCGCCTTAATGCACGTTTTTTTATAGAGATATCAATGACAAAGGACAAGTTGCTGGCCATGCCGGCGGATGACTACATGAATGCCGAGCAACATGCTTTTTTCTCCGAGCTGTTGCAGAACATGAAAGTCGAAACCCATGAGCGCATCGAGCAGAACCGCATCGCCATCGAGAGCCTGGACACTCCGGCCGATCCGGCTGACGCAGCTTCCGTTGAAGAAGAGCGCACCTGGCTGGTGAACGCAATCGATCGCGACCAGCGCATGCTGCCTCAGTTGGAACAAGCGCTGGAACGTATCAAAGAAGACAGCTTTGGCTGGTGCGACGACAGCGGCGAGCCTATCGGCCTCAAGCGCCTGCTGATCAGCCCGACCACCAAATACTGCATCGAAGCTCAAGAACGTCACGAGCAAATCGACAAGCACCAGCGTCAGGCCTGATTCTGCGAGGCAGCCCATGAAAATGGGCTGCCTTCGAAAAGATCGCAGCCTTCGGCAACACCTACAGGTTTTTGTGAACTCCTGTAGGAACTGCCGAAGGCTGCGATCTTTGCTTTTCGACGTCTGTACAAAACCCGCGAACTTCTATTGATCTGCTGCAACGCCCCCGACTAAAGGCTCATGGATAATGGCTTTTTAGTGGCGTTTAATGCGAAGACAACAATTAGAAGATTCTTGGGGTGACGACGATGACGAGAGAAGGTTCTCTGTTGGCGCAAGTGCCTGCCCAGGTACTTTTGCCAAGGAATCGCTGGCTGACACCGACCTTGCAAAGCATTGCCCTGATGCTGTTGCTGTGTGGCATTAGCCTAGGAAACTGGTCGTTGTATGTCGGCCTGCCACTGGCGGTGCTGATTGTCTGGCTGCCGCGCCTGCGTTCGCGCGCTACCCCTCAAAACATCGATGCTGCCGATTCCGGCGACGCCATCGCTGCGTTGACTCGCGATCTTTCCCGCACCACCAGTCATAACGCGCTGTCCGCCGCGGGCGTGGCGTTTTCCGTCCGGCAACTGGCTGACCGCTTGCAATCGCAACTAGGCGCCGCGGCACAAATCGTCAGCAATGCCGAAGTGATGATCGCCACCGAGCAGGCTACTTCGACCCTCAGCCACCAAGCGCTGAGTGCGGCGAGCGAGGCGCATCGAAGTGGCGCGACGGGGCGTGCCGAAGTGGTCGAGTCGATTGCGCGGATGCACCGACTCAGCGAGCGGGCCAACGGCAGCCGTGAGCTGATCGAAGCCTTGAGCCTGCGCAGCGACGATATCCAGCGCGTGACCCTGGTCATCCAGTCCATCGCCAGCCAGACCAACCTGTTGGCCTTGAACGCGGCGATCGAAGCGGCGCGGGCCGGGGAGCACGGCCGGGGCTTTGCGGTGGTGGCCGATGAGGTTCGCGGGCTGGCCGCGCGTACGGCGACCGCAACCGGTGAAGTCGGGGAGATGGTGGCGGACATCCAGCAGCGCACGGCGCAGGTGGTCGAGCAGATCCGCCAGTTGTCCAGCGACCTCGACCTCGGTGTCGAGCAGGTGGAGCACACCGGCCAACACCTGGAAAACATCGCTCGCCTGGCGGCCAGTGTCGAAGGGCAGGTCGGGGAAATCGCCCGGGGCGCCGAGACCAATCGCGAGCAACTGGACAGCCTGTTCCATGCCATCGAGCAAATGCGCGGCGACTTGTCAGTCAGCGATCAACAGACCCGGCGCCTGGCCGATGCGGCGGTGCAGATGGAAGGGCAGGCCGAAAGCATCAGCGAACGGCTGGCGGAGGTTGGGCTGGATGACTATCACCAGCGGATCTACGACCTGGCGCGGGAAGGCGCGGGCCAGATTGCGGCGCGTTTCGAGGCGGACATCGACGCCGGTCGCATCAGCCTCGATGACCTGTTCGACCGCCATTACCAGGCGATTGCCGGCACTCAACCGGTCAAGTACCAGACGCGTTTCGACGGCTACACCGATCAGGTCTTGCCGGCGATCCAGGAACCGTTGCTGCCGCGCCATGAAGGCCTGGTCTTCGCCATTGCCTGCACCCAGCAAGGTTATGTGCCGACCCACAACAAGGTATTCAGCCAGCCGCTGACCGGTGATGTGCAGAGCGATACCGTCCACAACCGCACCAAACGCAAGTTCGCCGACCGCACCGGGATTCGCTGCGGCAGCCATCAACAAGCGGTATTGCTGCAAACCTACACCCGCGACACCGGTGAACTGATGCATGACCTTTCTGTGCCGATCATGCTCAAGGGGCGGCATTGGGGTGGATTGCGGTTGGGATACAAGCCGCAAGGCACCCTGTAGGAGCGAGCCTGCTCGCGATGGTCTTCAACGAAGACGCGGAGTCTCTGATACCCCGCAGCGCTCCCGGTTTCATCGCGAGCAGGCTCGCTCCTACAGATAGCGAACGATTGTTACGACTTTGGAAAGAAAGCTCTACAAACCCGATATTGTTTCCGCACCTCGGAATTCCTTATCATACCTAATAGTTAGGTTGCTAACGGAATTCGGAGGGCAACATGCAAAGCAAAGTCGATGTCGCAGTGATGATTGGCAGCGGTGTACCCGCCAGTTTGCGGGCCTTGGGCCAAAGTGTGTGCTGGGTGGTGCTGTTGAACGGCGAACGCCGGGGGACGGCATTTTCAACCCGTGACGAAGCGGAAGAGTGCAAGGCTGCCTGGATCGCGCAATTGAGTGCCGAGACGCCAGACAGCCTGCATTGAGACAAGATCAGTGAAGCTGGTGCATACGCAGGTTCAGGTCGTCGACCACCCGCGCCCAGTCGGCGTCTTCACGCAGTTGTTCCTTGAGAAAGCCCGCCTGTTGCGGGGTCCAGAACTCCGCATCGATGAGTTTTTTGTTGTCGGGCAGGGGTGAGTGGCTGGCAATGAAATCGTCGATAGCTTTCTGGGTGGAATCCAGGCCGAGCTGGTCGAACAAACCTTTCAAGTCGTGGGTCGGTGATTCCATTTTCATCTCCTGGCAGGGGTGAAACGGGTTTGAAGTGTGAAATTTCAGCTTCTTTACTTCTGAGGAGACTGTGCTTCAGGAGTTTGAAGCCGATATTCAAATGCAGCAGTGAGCATAGACTGCAAATCCGTTCCTTAGACGCAGGTTCCGTCAGCCATGCGACTCCAGCGCGCGGGCGAGGGCGCAGGCTTCGTTATGATCGATGCGGAAACCTCTTACATGCCCGGTGGAAATTTCCTTGATATGAAAGAACGCATTACCGGCCAGTAACACCTGGAACCGGGGCGTTTCGGGGAGATGGGGGGAAAGTTCAAGACGCTGCAACATCGAAGAAGGTGAAATCGGGGAAGCTGCCAATGGTTGGGCAAAGTGTGTCAGTGTGCACATATGAAGTCCTTTTCATTGTTTTTACCGACGTATGTACGTCTGTATGGGTAGTCTCGGCGAGCATGGCTGCTCTAGAATCACCCTCACTGGTGGGGTGAACCTGTTCATCTAAAGCAATTTTCGGCTTGTGATATGTCGGAAAAGTGCTTTTTTTTAAGAGTTTTTTCCCTGAAGTTGATAGTCCGTAGTATTTGGCTGTAAGAAGGGTGTTGCCCTTCAACCTTTAACGAACGACATGGATGAGTACTCTGCTCATTCAGGACATCGACTCAGGTCTATCTGGTTTCACTTTCGGCATTTCCGCCTTTTTCGGCTGTGCGCCTTTTATGCGTGCGGCATCATTTTCAGATGTGGGGATGGTTCCTTGGCAGTAAGTAATCTCGATATGCATGCTTTGTTCGTGCTGGGTGATTTGCGCGCAAAGCTGGTCAAACTGTTTCAGTCACGTTTTGTTTACATCACCGAGCAGAACGCCGAAGGCATTTATGTGGCTGAGCTCGATACCGAGTCGGCGTTGGTGGTAGACGACAAACCAGGACTCAAACTCAAGGTGGGTGACCATTTCAGTGCTTCGGTCCTGCCCAGTCGCGAAGGCGGCAAGCTGGAAATCAGATTCCGTGAAATCAAAATGACCGTCTACGGCCTGGGCGACTATGCCTTCGTGACCACCGCCGACGGCGAAGCCATCGTGTTCAAGGAAGGCCATTGTGCGGTAACGGTGTTCGCCGCCCACCAGCAATTGCAGGAAGGCCTGACCAAGACTCTCAAGGCCGTGACCGCCAAAGCCGCGAAGTGGCGCAAGGGCGAGCTGGTGACGTTCAAGGCCAGCGAGTAATGAACCTGCCCCGCGCTGATTTTCACCAGCAGAACCAGGCCCGCGCCGAAGCCGAAGCGCAGCGGCTGTTCGCGCAGAAAGCCGTTCTGCAGGGCGCCTGGCTCAATTGGGTAGCCTCGCAGCTCTACACCTTGCGTCCGGCGGAATACGCCAGCATGGTCAGGCGAGAGCTGAAGCGTTTGCAGGAAATTTCCGAAAATTGATCCGAACCCCTCGAAAGCAGGAACCTCTACTACAGTCAATTGACTGAAGTTTCAGAGGCTTTGCGGTCTTCTGCCTGGCCATCCTGCTATTGCTGCGAACAGCACGAGGTGCAAAAGCATGAAAGGTTTTCGACGCTTGCTGGCTGCGGTCCTGGCTACTTTCGTTGTGTTGGCGTCACCCGCTGCGGTGCAGGCTGCACAGGCGCCGGTCCATTTCGCGGACCTTAACTGGGAAAGCGGCAGCCTGATCACCGATATCCTGCGGATCATTGTCGAAAAGGGCTACGGCCTGCCGACCGACACCTTGCCGGGCACCACCATTACCCTGGAAACCGCCCTGGCCAACAATGACATTCAGGTCATTGGCGAGGAGTGGGCCGGTCGCAGTCCGGTCTGGGTCAAGGCAGAAGCCGAGGGCAAAGTCGTGAGCCTGGGCGATACGGTCAAGGGCGCGACCGAAGGCTGGTGGGTGCCGGAATACGTGATCAAGGGCGACCCGGCCAAGGGCATCAAGGCGATGGCGCCGGACCTGCGCAGTGTCAGTGACCTGCCCAAGTACAAGGACGTGTTCAAGGACCCGGAGGCGCCGAACAAGGGGCGTTTCCTCAACAGTCCGATTGGCTGGACCTCGGAAGTGGTCAACAAGCAGAAGCTCAAGGCCTATGGGCTGGATGACAGTTATGTGAACTTTCGCAGCGGGTCCGGCGCGGCGCTGGATGCCGAGATCAGTTCCTCGATCCGTCGCAGCAAGCCGGTGCTGTTCTACTACTGGTCGCCGACACCGTTGCTCGGTCGCTTCAAGTTGATTCAACTGGAAGAGCCGCCGTTCGATGCCGAGGCCTGGAAGACCCTGACCGACGCCGACAACCCCAATCCCAAACCCACCCGTTCGTTGCCCTCGAAACTCTCCATTGGCGTGTCCACGCCGTTCCAGAAACAGTATCCGCAGATCGCCGAGTTCTTCACCAAGGTCGATTTCCCGATCGATGATCTGAACAAGGCCCTGGCCGACATGAGCGAAAAACACACCCCACCGCGCGAGGCTGCGCAAGCGTTCATGAAGAAACACCCGGATGTGTGGAAGGCCTGGGTGCCCACGGATGTGGCGGACAAAGTGTCTGCCGAGTTGAAATGATGTAGTGAGGCTGATGCCGCCATCGCGAGCAGGCTCGCTCCTACAGGTGGAGTGTGACCGCCACAGATCCCCTGTAGGAGCGAGCCTGCTCGCGATGCTTTTGCATTTAGAACCGCGTCTGCACCGCCAACTCAAACGTCCTCGGCGTACCCAGGTAATACGCCGGCGACACATGCGCAAACTCGGCATACACCTCGTTGGTCAGGTTGCGCACCCGGCCGGTGAGGGTGGTATGCCGGTCCACCTTGTAGCTGAGAAACGAGCCGAACAGCGTGTACGACGGCACGGTCATGGTGTTGGCGCTGTCGGCATACACCGACGCCACGTAGCGTGCATCCACGCCCCCTTGCCATTGCGGCGAAAAATCATAAGTCAGCCAAAGATTGCCAACCCGGTCCGGCACGTTGGTCGGCGTATTGCCCTTGCGGGACACCACCTGGCCCGCCGCGTTCTTTTCCGTGAACTCATCGTATTGGGCATCGACCCAGGCGAAATTGCCTTCGACCAACAGCCGGTCGGTGATCCGCAACGAGCTGGCCACTTCGATGCCGTTGGACGTCTGCTGACCCACCGGAATGCTCAGGGTCGGATCAAGCGGGTCGGTCACCGCGAAGTCCTTGCGCTCGATGGTGTACGCCGCCACCGTCGCCGATCCGCGCCCGTCCAGATAATCGAACTTGCTGCCGATCTCCCATTGCTTGCCCGTGGACACGTCGAAGTCCTGGGTGCCGTTGGGTTGTTCGGCGGCGATGCTGTACTGCGCGTAGACATTCGCTGAAGGCAGCAACTGATACGTCAGGCCAACGCGGCCGGTCACCGGTTCCCAGCTGCGCTTGAGATGCCGTGGATTGCTGGCGGTCACGGCACGGTGATTGGTCACGTCCAGGTCGATGTCGTCGTAGCGCAACCCGGTGAGCAGCGAAAGTTCGTCGGTGAGCGCCAGACGGTTTTCAACAAACAGGGCCTTGGTGGTGACCTCGTTGGTCTTGTCGCTGACGAAACCCTGCTGCGTCCCCGGAATGTCATAGAAGTGTCCCGGCGAATAGTTGTTCGGATCGACCGTGCTGGCGCCTTTGACGTTCAGCGGCGAGTTGGTGGTCTGGTTGACCTTGTACTCGAAACCGCCGGACCAGGTGGTTGCCAGCCCCAGCAGGGTGTTGTCGTGGCGCAGTTCGAACTGGTTGCCGTTCTGTTCACTCTGATGTCGCACCTGATAAGCCGTGGAGCGGTTCACCGCGGTGTTGTCGGCGTTGTACTGATAGGTTTCCAGGTTGCGGTAATCACGCTGGCTGTCGAGGTGGTACAGCATGTTGTGCAGGCTGGTGCTGTCGTTGATCCGGTAGTCGATGATCGAGCGCACCCAGATCGTGCGCTGCTCGTAGCGGCCGTCCTCGACGTTGTAGTTATTGAAGCGGTTGTGCTTGTCGATCTTCAATTCGCCGGCCTTGGGGTTGAGGACCGGCGTGCCCCAGTAGGGGCTGTCTTCGTATTCGTCCTGGTACTCCAGGGCCAGGGTGTGGGACAGATCCGGCGTGAGGTCGCTGAGCAAGGAAAAAGCCATGCTCCAGGCATCGCGTTCCTGGCGGTCGATATAGCCATTGCCGGTGTTGTGGCTGACATCGAGACGGGCGTAGTGCTGCACGTCGGCGCTGGCATCGCTCAAGGCGTGATTGACGCCGAAGGCAGTTTCAGTGGTGTCGTAGGTGCCGTAGCTGACCCGACCTTCCAGCGCCTGCTCTTCACGGCTGGCCAGTTTGGTCACGTAGTTAAGCGAGCCGCCCACGGAGCCGGCGCCATTGATCAGTGATGAGGGACCGCCGACCAGTTCCACCCGATCGTATATCCACGCATCCACTGGCCGGGCGAGACCACCGGAGACATTGACGCCGTTGAACATCTGGGTGATCTGGCTGCTGGTGAAACCCCGGTACGAGACGAAACCACCGAAGCCCGGCGGTGCACTGGCGTTGACGCCCGGAAGGGTGTTGGCGGCGTCCTGGAAATTCTGCGCACCGTGGCGCTCGATGTCGTTGCGGTTGGCGATGGCCACCGAGGCCGGGGTTTCCCGCACGCTCAGGCCCAATCGCGAGGCCATGCCGCTTGATTGGTCGAGGTTGAGGCCGGGTTCGGCGTCTTGCTCGCCATCGACGGTGATGGGCGCGAGGTCGATGGTGGCTTGAGCCCAGGCGTTAACGGACAGGCAGCCGAACAGGCTGGCCAGTAAAGGGACGTGTTTCATCGATGAGTCCTGAATTCTTGATTGGCAAACAGCGCACGAGCGAACGCCTCGCGTTGGCGAAGTGGGCTGAGCGGAAAAGGCGAAGAGATTCAGGCGAGCGGCGGCGCGCGCGGATTGGCCGAGGGCCAGGTGAAGCGGGCAGGGAGGTAGGCGTTGTCGATCGGTGCCAGAGGCGGGCTGTGCTGCTCGGGGAGGATCGCCAGGGTCAGGCTGGAGTTGAACGCCGGGCCCATGCCGCCGGTGGAGCACAACGGACAGCCGAAAGCCTTGGACAGGGTCGGCAGTTGATCTTCGGAAGACTGGCTTGAAACCGGGGTTTGAGTCGCCGGGTCGACGCTACAGAACTGGCCACCCAGACCGTTGAGCTGCATCCCGACCATTTGCCCGTGACCGATGCTGCAGGCGAACACATTGAACAGAACGCAGCAGTAGAGCGTCCAGGCCAACAGTGAGCGATCGGAGCGGGAGAATTTCATGGGGCGGCACTTTACTCCTCCGCCGACCGGTCGTGCACGCCAAAAAAAGCCGACTAGGATGATTTTGTCCAAATCTCTTTCAAGGATCTTCAACCATGACCTTTGCGTTGGCTCAATGGCTGGTGTCGATGTTTGCAGTGATCAGTTTGGTACACGTGTATTGGGGACTGGGTGGCGAGTGGGCGACGGTGGCGGCCGTGCCCCAGGTGCCGGTGGAGGGCAGCGTACGGCTGCAACCGGCCTTCAAGCCGCGAGGCTGGATCACCCTGGTGGTGGCCGCCGCCTTGCTGATGATCGCCCTTCTGGTGTGTTTGCGGGTCGGCTGGTGGGTGCCGGTGATCGGGCACTGGTCGCTGCAATGGCTGATCAGTGCCATCGCGATTCTGTTGTTTGCCCGGGCCATTGGCGATTCGGAGCTGGTGGGGTTTTTCAAGGAGGTGAAGGACTCGAGGTTTGCCTGGTGGGATACCTGGGTCTATTCGCCGTTGTGTGTGGTGTTGGGGGCGGGGTTGTTGGCCGTGGCCTGGAATTGAAAATGACGTAACTGTAGGAGCGAGCCTGCTCGCGATGGTCGTCAACGATCACGCTGGCAGCTTGACACCCCGCGGTGCACGTTCATCCATCGCGAGCAGGCTCGCTCCTACAGGTTTTCGGTGCGGCGACTGCTGACTTCCGCCGGCACATCATCCCCGGCCATGCGCTTGCGGAACAACGCCGCCCGCGCCAGCAACAGCGTGGTCACCGGCACGGTAATCGCCAGCAGGATCGGAATCAGCCATGCATGCAGCACCGGCGCCGACTTGAGGGCCGAAAAGTAAATGATCGAAGCCAGCGCCACGCACCATGCACCGAGGGTCGAGGCCAGTGCCGGCGGGTGCATGCGCTGGAAATAATCCTTCATCCGCACCAGGCCAATAGCGCCGATCAGCGCAAACAGGCTGCTGAGCACCAGCAGGATCGCCACTGCAACTTCCACCCAAATCGGCAATTCAACGGTCATTCGATCACCTCGCCACGCAGGAGGAATTTCGCCAGGGCAAACGAGCCGACGAAGCCGAACAGCGCGATCAGCAACGCCGCCTCGAAGTAGGTATCACTGGCGTAGCGAATCCCCAGGGTCAGCATCATCAGCATGGCGACGATGTACAGGTAGTCCAGCGCCAGTACCCGGTCCTGGGCCGACGGGCCCTTGAACAGGCGGGTCAGGGTCAGGATCATCGCCACGGAAAACAGGAACAGGCTCAACACAATCGCATTCGACAGCAGGGCGCTCATTCGAAAATCTCCATCAACGGGCGCTCGTACGTCGCCTTGAAGTGCTCGATGAACGGCGCTTCGTCATCAGCCAGATCGAACACGTGCAGCAGCAGGATGCTGCGGTCCAGCGCCAGCTCCGACCAGACCGTGCCGGGGACCACGGTGCAGATCATCGCCAGGGTGGCCAGGCCGTTGGCATCGCGCAGGTCCAGCGGCACCTTGATGAACCGCGAACGTGGTGGGCGGCGGCCGGCGTTGAGCACGCCCCAGGCCACGGCGAGGTTGGACGCCAGCACATCGCGACCCACCACCAGGAACAGGCGCAGAATCACCCACGGGCGGCGAATGCGGATCGGCAGCGGACGCAGCTTGCGCATCATCAGTGGCGCGCAGAAGCCCAGTATCGCGCCCAGCAGCAGGTTGCCGGGACTGATCGACAGATTCAGCACCAGCCACAGTACCCACAGCGCCAGGGATAACCAGGGAGCGGGAAACAGGCGCTTCATGGTTGCACCTCCAGCAGCGCGGCGTGGGCTTCGGGGTTCGGCACCACCCGGGTGCCGAGAACCGCCATCACGTATTGCTCAGGGTTGTTCAAGGCATCGGCGGCGGCCTGGGTATAGCGCAGCAGCGGCTCGGCCTTGAAGGTCAGGGCGATGCTCAAGCCCAGCAGGGCGAAGATCGGCACGCACTCCAGGCGACGCAGCAGCGGCGATGGCCTGTCGATCGGAGTCCAGAAGCGCTGGATGCCCAGGCGCGAAAAGGCCACCAGCGAGGTCAGGCCCGAGAGGATCAACAGCGCCAGCAAGGCCCACGCGGCATTCGAGATTGGCGCCGCATTACCCAGGCCCAGCGGATTGAGCAGGGCGCTGAGCAAACCGAGTTTGCCGATGAACCCCGAGAGCGGCGGCATGCCGACGATCAACAGTGTGCAGGCAATGAAGCTCAAGCCGAGGAACGCCATGGTCCAGGGAATCACCTGGCCCACCACGGCTTTCTGATCGTCGTCGAGGTTGACGCCCTTGACCGGGGCCGAGGCTTCCTGCGGTCGCGGCAGCAACTCGTTTTCATCCTCCAGAGGGATTTCGTTGGCCGTGCGCGAGCGCTCGATCAACTCGGCCAGCAGGAACAGCGCGCTCAGGGCCAGGGTCGAGCTGACCAGGTAAAACAGCGCCGCGCCGATCAGGTTCGGTTGGGCGAAACCGATGGCCGACAGCAGGATCCCCGCCGATACCAGAATGCTCAGGCTGGCCATGCGTTCCAGGCGTTGCGCGGCGAGGATGGCCACGGCGGCGCAAATGATGGTCGCCATGCCGCCGTAGATCAGCCAGTCGCCACCGAAGTACGCCGAGGCGCCGGCCTGGCCGGAAAACAGCAAGGTCCACAGGCGCAGGAAGGTGTAGACGCCGACCTTGGTCATGATCGCGAACATCGCTGCCACCGGCGCGCTCGCCGAGGAGTACGCCGGCACCAGCCAGAAGTTCAGCGGCCACATCCCGGCCTTGGCCAGGAACGCCACCGCCAGAATGCCTGCGCCAGCGTGCAGCAAGCCGCGATCGGCCTCCGGCACCAGCGGGATTTTCAGTGCAAGGTCGGCCATGTTCAGGGTGCCGGTGACACCGTAGATCAGCGCCGCGCCAATCAGGAATAGGGTCGACGCCAGCAGGTTGATCGAGATGTAGTGAAGCCCCGACGACACCCGTGCCCGGCCCGAGCCGTGCAGCATCAGGCCATAGGACGCGGCCAGCAGCACTTCGAAGAACACGAACAGGTTGAACAGGTCCGCCGTCAGGAACGCGCCATACAGGCCCATCAACTGAATCTGGAACAGCGCATGGAAACTCGAGCCGGCGCTGTCCCAGCGGGCCATGGCGAACAGCAGGGCGCTGACGCCAATGATCCCGGTCAGCACCAGCATCAGCGCCGACAGGCGATCGACCACCAGCACCAGGCCGAACGGCACCTGCCAGTTGCCCGGCAGATACACGCCGATGGAGCCGGGCACGCCAGTGGTTTGCGTCCATTGCAGCAGGCACACCGAAATGCCCAGGCCCAGCAGGCTGGAGAACAGGTTGATTTTGGCTTTGAGCGGGCGATGTTTCTCGCCGAGCATCAGCATGATGGCGGCGGTCAGCAGCGGCAGCAGGATGGGCGCTGCGATCAGGTGCGTCATCGCATTCATTCCTTGGGCTCCCGGCCATCCACATGGTCGGTGCCGGTCAGGCCCCGGGAGGCCAGCAGGACCACGAGGAACAGCGCGGTCATGGCGAAGCTGATGACGATGGCGGTCAATACCAGGGCTTGTGGCAATGGGTCGGTGTAGTGCAGCAGATCCTGCGGCACGCCATCCTTGATGATCGGCTCCTTGCCGATGAACAGGCTGCCCATGCTGAAGATGAACAGGTTGACCCCGTAGGACAGCAGGCACAGGCCCATGACGACCTGGAACGTCCGTGGCCGCAGGATCAGCCAGACACCGGACGCGGCCAGCACGCCGATGGCGATGGCGATGACTTCTTCCATCAGACGGTCTCCTTGATAACGACGGATTTGGGCTGGGCCGCCGTCTTGTGACCTCGCACCGATTGGTGGGCGAGGGCGGTGAGAATCAGCAGGGTCGATCCGACCACCACCGCGTACACACCAATGTCGAAGAACAGCGCGCTGGCCAGGTGAATGTCACCCAGCAGCGGCAAGTCGAAATGCCAGGTGTGGGTGGTCAGGAACGGATAGCCGACCGCCATTGCGCCAAGTCCTGTGACCGTGGCGAACAGCAGGCCGGTGCTCATCCAGCGCAGCGGACGCAGGCTCATCTGGGCCTCGACCCATTGGGTGCCGGCGACCATGTATTGCAGGATGAACGCCACCGACATCACCAGCCCCGCGACAAACCCGCCGCCCGGCTGGTTGTGCCCGCGCATGAACAGGTAGAACGACACCACGAAGGCAATCGGCAACAGCAGGCGCACCAGCACTGCCGGCACCATCATGAAGCCCAGCGCGGTGTCGCTGGCGTGACGCGGGTTGACCAGATCGGTCACCACGTCCGGCGCGAGCAGTCGCTGCTGGGCCGGCAATTGCAGGCTTTCTTTCGGTGGGCGGAAGCGTCGCAGCAGGGCGAACACGGTCAGCGCCACTGCCACCAGCACGGTGATTTCGCCGAGGGTGTCGAAGCCACGGAAGTCCACCAGCATCACGTTGACCACGTTGCTGCCGCCGCCCTCGGGCAGGGCGCGGCTCAGGTAGAACGAGGAAATGTCGTTGGGCGTCTGCCGGGTCAGCATCGCGTAGGCCAGCAGTGCCATGCCAACGCCGACCACGGTCGACAGCAGCAAGTCACGGATACGCCGGATGCGCGCCCTGCGCAGGCTGCTGGGCAAGGGCGAAACCTCTTCGATCCGTCGCGGCAGCCAGCGCAGGCCGAGCAGGATCAGCACCGTGGTGACCACCTCGACCACCAGTTGCGTCAGGGCCAGGTCCGGCGCCGAGAACCAGACGAAGGTGATGCAGGTCATCAGGCCGCAGACGCTGACCATGGTCAGGGCGGCGAGACGGTGGTACTTGGCCTGGTACGCGGCACCCAGGGCGCAGGCAATCGCCAGCAGCCACAGGATGACGAATACGATCGAGCCCGGAATCTTCGGCCGGTCACCCCAGTGCAGGCTGCTGTGCAGCATCGGAATCAGGCCGGCGAGGACGGCGGCGAGCACCATCAGGAACAGCTGGGATTGCAGGCGACGGGTGCTGATCCGCCGCTCCAGGCGCCGGGCCAGACGCATCTTGATCACCAGGGCGCGCTCGAAAAAGCGCTTGCCGCTCAATCGGCCAATGAGCGGCGGGTAGCGGAAGCGCCCGCGCTTGAGCTGATTGCGCAACAACAGGTACAGCACGATGCCGCCGGACATGGCGATCAGGCTCATGATCATCGGCGCGTTGAGACCGTGCCAGATGGCCAGGCTGTATTCCGGCAGCGTGCCGCCCACCACCGGCAGGGCCGCGGCGGCGAGCAGCGAGCCGACCACTTGCGCCGGGAAGATCCCCACCACCAGGCAGGTGAACACCAGCAGCTCCACCGGTGCACGCATCCAGCGCGGCGGCTCGTGCGGGGTGTGCGGCAGGTCGGTGGCGGGCGGACCGAAGAACACGTCGACGGTAAAACGCAGGGAATAGGCGACGCTGAAGGTGCCGGCGATGGTCGCGACGATCGGCAGGGTGGTTTCGATCCAGGCCGAGGCGTTGATGAACACGGTTTCGGCGAAGAACATTTCCTTGGACAGGAAGCCGTTGAGCAGCGGTACGCCGGCCATGGACGCACTGGCGACCATGGCCAGGGTCGCGGTGAAGGGGATCAGTTTGACCAGGCCGCTGAGCTTGCGGATGTCCCGGGTGCCGCTTTCGTGGTCGATGATCCCGGCGGCCATGAACAGCGAGGCCTTGAAAGTGGCGTGGTTGAGGATGTGGAACACCGCCGCCACCGCCGCCAGCGGGCTGTTGAGGCCCAGCAGCAGGGTGATCAGGCCCAGGTGACTGATGGTCGAATAGGCCAGCAGACCCTTGAGGTCGTTCTGGAACATCGCGAAATACGCACCCAGCAACAGGGTGCACGCCCCGGCGCCGCTGACGATGTAGAACCATTCTTCGCTGCCGGACAGCGACGGCCACAGTCGTGCCAGCAGGAACACCCCAGCCTTGACCATGGTCGCCGAGTGCAGGTACGCCGAGACCGGCGTCGGCGCGGCCATGGCGTGGGGCAGCCAGAAATGAAAGGGGAACTGCGCGCTTTTGCTCAGGGCGCCGATGAGGATCAGGGGTAGCAGGATGGGGTAGAGGGCATGTGCACGAATCAGATCGCCGGCGGCCAGGACCTTGTCCAGGTCATAGCTGCCGACCACATGGCCAAGCAGCATGACCCCCGCCAGCAGGCACAGCCCTCCGGCCCCGGTGACCATCAACGCCATGTAGGCGCCGCGCCGGGCATCGGCGCGGTGGTGCCAGTAGCCGATCAACAGGAACGAGAAGAGACTGGTCAGCTCCCAGAAAAACACGATCTGGATCAGGTTGCCGGAGATCACCAGCCCGAGCATGGCGCCCATGAAGGCGAGAAAAAACGCGAAGAAGCGCGGCACCGGATCGTCGGGCGACATGTAGTAGCGGGCGTACAGCGACACCAGCGTGCCGATGCCCATCACCAGCAGCGAGAACAGCCAGGCGAAGCCGTCCATGCGCAGGACGAAGTTCAAGCCAAGGCTCGGCAACCAGAAGAATTCTTCGCGGATCACGCCGCCATGGGCGATTTGCGGGTACAGGAGGGCGACCTGCACTGTGCCGATCAGGGCAACCAGGCCAGCCAAGAGGGATTCGGCGTTACGTGCATTGTGTGGCAGCACTGCGGCCAGACAGCTGCCCAGGAAAGGCAGGAGCAGTAGAACTATCAAGGACATAGGCTTCTAATCTGCGGAAGTTTGTGAAGCATCATACGTGCCAGCTCCCGGATCACCAAACGCCAAGCTGTCGCAGAATCCTACAAAATAGACGGAAAAAGCCTGATTCACATTGTTTCAAAGAGTTGTGTTCGTCAGGTCCGGCCCCATCGCTGGCAAGCCTTGCTCCCACAGGGTTTGTGTTGTTCACAAAAATTGCAATCAACACAAACCCTGTGGGAGCGAGGCTTGCCCGCGATGGCGTCAGACCTGTCACCAGAAATGCTACGACCTAACCTTGGGTTTCTTGCTCCAGCGCTTCTTCGGCCGCAGCACCCTTACCCTTGGTCTTCAACTCACTGACAATCACCGCCGCCACAATCATCCCGGCGCCCAACAGGGCAATCGCCGGCAAGCGCTCCCCGGCGATCCGCCCGACAATCCCGGCCCACACCGGCTCACCGGCATAGATCAGGGTCGCCCGGGTTGGCGAAACACTCTTCTGTGCCCAGTTCATCGCCACCTGAATCGCCGCACTCGCCGCGCCCAGTCCCAGGGCGCTGCACAGCAGCAGCCAGGAAAAGTCCGGAATGCGTTCCTGGGTCGGCACCACCATCAGGAACGACAGCAGCGAGGTGACGGCCAGTTGCACCACCGTCACCCGCTTCACGTCGACCTGGCCGGCAAAGGTGCTGATCAGGATGATCTCGGCGGCAATCGCGATGGCACTGATCAGCGTGGCGATTTCACCGGGGCTGAAATGGAACGACGCGCCGGCCGGGCCCGACAGCAACATCAGGCCGGTGAACGCCAGCATGATCCCGATGCTCGGCATCAACCCCGGACGACGGCCCAGCACCAGCCATTGCAGCAACGGCACAAAGGGCACGTACAGCGCGGTGATGAACGCCGACTGACTGCTGGGAATGCTTTGCAGGCCCACGGTCTGCAAGCCGTAGCCGAGCATGATCGCCACGCCGATGAAGGAGCCGGCCTTGAGTTCGAACAGGGTCAGTTCGCGCAGGCTGCGCCAGGAGAACAGGGCGACGATACTCGCGGCGGCAGCAAAGCGCAGACCCACGAAGAGCATCGGCCCGCTGACGGTCATCGCATGCTGGACCAGCAAGAAGGTCCCGCCCCAGACCATGGTGATCAATACCAGCACGCACTCAGCCTTGCTGAGCCGCAGGAAACGGGAGGAAGCCTGGGGGGATTTCGCGGACGTCATGACCTTGCACACTATTTTTGGGGGCCGCACAATGCGCCCGAAGTTGGGCAGTATACTGCCCAAGCCCCACAAGTGAGCAATATAGTGCACAAAGATTCCACGCAACGGGCTTCGGTCCTGCAGCACGTCAGCCAGAACGTTCGCCGCCTGCGCCATGCCGCCGACATGAGCCAGACCGCCCTGGCGGAAAAGTCCGGGGTCAGCCGGCGCATGCTGGTGGCCATCGAGGCCGGCGAAAAGAATGTCAGCCTGACCACCCTCGATCGCGTGGCCGAGGCGCTGGATGTCGCGTTCAGTGATCTGATCCAGGCTCCCGACGTGCGCGACCATAGCCGCATCAACGAACTGGCCTGGGCCGGGACCATTCCCGGCAGCAAGGCGGTATTGCTGGCCAAGGCCAATGCCAGCCGTGAAGTCGAGTTGTGGGAATGGCGCCTGGAGCCGGGCGAGCATTACCCGTCGGAGCCGGATGCTGATGGCTGGAGCGAACAGTTCTACGTATTCGAAGGTTGCCTGACCGTGATGGTCGGTGACGTACCGAATCACATCAACGCAGGCGAGTTCTTCATGTTCGCCAGCAACCAGCCGCATTCCTATCGCAATGAGGGGACGGTGGCGGTGCGGTTCGTGCGCAACGTGGTGATTTGAACTGTTGCCTGATCAACACCGGTTCAACACTTTGCTGTTTTAATGCTGTAAGAATTTCTACAAATACTCGTTAACTTACTGAAAAATAACGATTTTAAAATCAGGCACGACTCCTGCAGAAGCTTCGGGAATTTTTCTGCAAGCTTTTGGAGTACCGCTTGATGGCCCGTGAAATTCGTCTCAACGCTTTCGACATGAACTGCGTCGGTCACCAGTCGCCCGGGCTGTGGGCACACCCCCGGGATCGCTCCTGGCAGTACAAGGACCTGGAGTACTGGACCGATCTGGCGAAAATCCTCGAGCGTGGCAAGTTCGACGGCCTGTTCATTGCCGATGTGCTGGGCATCTACGACGTTTACAACGGCAACGGTGAGGCGGCGATTCGCCAGGCGGCGCAGGTGCCGGTCAACGATCCGCTGCAATTGATCCCGCCCATGGCGCTGGTCACCGAACACCTGGGGTTTGGCCTGACCGCGTCGCTGTCATTCGAGCATCCGTATCCGTTCGCCCGGCGCCTGTCGACCCTGGACCACCTGACCAAGGGCCGCGCTGGCTGGAACATCGTCACCTCGTATCTGGAGAGCGGCGCGAAGAACCTCGGGCAGAAAACCCAGACCGAGCACGACGCCCGCTACGACTTCGCCGAGGAGTACCTGGAGGTTTGCTACAAGCTCTGGGAAGGCAGTTGGGAAGAGGGGGCGATCCTGCGCGATCGCGAGCGCCGAGTGTTCAGCGACCCGAGCAAGATTCATGAAATCCGCCACGCGGGCAAGCACTTCCAGGTGCCAGGCATTCATCTGTGCGAGCCGTCGCCGCAGCGCACTCCCGTGCTGTATCAGGCCGGGGCTTCCAGTCGTGGCAAGCAGTTCGCCGCCGAACATGCCGAATGCGTGTTCGTCGCCGCACCGTCCAAAGTGCTGCTGAAAAAGACCGTCGCCGACATCCGCCGCCGTGCCGCCGAAGCCGGGCGCGATCCGAGGAAGATCCTGATTTTCAACCTGCAAACGGTGATCCTCGGCGAGACCGATGCCAAGGCCAAGGCCAAGTTCGAGGAATACAAAACCTGGGTCAGCTACGAAGGCGCCATGGCGTTGATTTCCGGCTGGACCGGCATCGATTTCAGCCAGTTCAAGCCGGACGAACCACTCAAGCATGTGCACACCAATGCCATTCAATCGGCGGTGGAGGCGTTCTCCACGGCGGACCCGAACAAGGTCTGGACCCCGAATGAACTGGCGGACTGGGTGGGCATCGGCGGCTTTGGCCCGCTGTTCGTCGGTAGCCCGGAAACCGTCGCCGATCTGTTGCAGGAATGGGTCGAGGACACCGATGTGGACGGCTTCAACCTGGCCTATGCATTGACCCATGAAACCTTTATCGATGCCGTGGACTTGCTGGTGCCGGAGTTGCAGAAGCGTGGGGTGTACAAGACCGAATATGCGCCGGGGACGTTGCGCGAGAAGCTGTTCGGGGAAGGGGCGCGACTGCCGCTGGTGCATCCGGGCAGTGGTTATCGCGACCTTGGGGTGATGCGGCAGCAGGAAAGGAAGGTGGTGCCGGCCTAAGCGTCACCTCCCAACCCCCTGTAGGAGCGAGCCTGCTCGCGAAGAGGCCGGCACATCCGACATCGATGTGGCCTGACACACCGCCATCGCGAGCAGGCTCGCTCCTACAGGGTGGGGTGTCGAGGGTGCATCCTACTTTGGTATCGCCCAATGACCATCGCATGGCATTGGCGCCTATTATCGTCCTTGCAGCACAGTGGCGTTGTCAGCCCGGGACGATTTGCATGACTTCAATCTATATGGAACCAGTGAGAACGGCATGAGTGACATTCAACACGGACAGGCGCCCGACGCCATCCGCCACGCAGACATCCTGATCATCGGCGGTGGCCTCAGCGGCACGATGCTGGCGGCGCAACTGCTGCGTCTGCCGGGCCGTCGCCGGTTGCTGGTGATCGAACCCCGCGCGGAACTGGGCCGGGGTGAAGCCTATAGCGCCGTGGAACTGGGCCATACGCTCAACGGCAACGCGGCGCGCATGAGTGTCGACCCGGACAATGCCGACGACCTGACCCAGTGGCTGACCGACTACATTGCCGGCGGTGGCTGGCCGGAATCGGACGAACAACATGTGCCGGTCAGCGAACTGTTTCCGCCCCGGGGGATTTTTGGCCTGTACGTGCAGCAGCGTCTGGCCGAGGCGCAGGCGGTGGGCGCGGGGCATGGATCGACCGTGGAGCATGTGCGGGCCGAAGTGGTGGACCTGCAAGGCGATGCCGACTCGGTGCGACTGACCTTGAGCGACGGCCAGCGCCTGCAGGGTGCTTTCGCGGTGCTGGCGACCGGGATGTTTCCCGCCGCGCGCACGCCGCAGACCGAATCCAGCGGCCTGAATGCGGCGGCGCTTGATCCCTGGGATGTAGCTGCCATGCGCCAGCTCGACCCGCAGTCGACGGTGCTGATCATCGGCTCGGGCCTGACCATGGTCGATGCCGTGGTGTCGCTGGAACAGGCCGGGCATCGCGGGCCGATCGAAGTGTTTTCCCGCCACGGCCTGCTGCCTCACGTGCGGCGGCAGCCGCCGGCCTGGCCGGACTTCCTCGCTGAAGACCACGGCATCCGCACGCCACGCCAACTGGTGCGCGAACTGCGTCGGCATTGTCGTGAGGCCATCGCCCGCAACATTGACTGGCAGGCGCCGCTGGACACGGTGCGGGCGCATATCGGTCGCTTGTGGAGCCAGGCCAGCGACGTGCAGCGCCGGCAGTTCGTGCGGCATGTGCGGCCATGGTGGGAGAGCCATCACCACCGCTCGCCACCCTTGAGCGCCGAGCTGGTGGCGCGTTTGCACGGGGAAGGGCGATTGCGCATTCAGGCGGCATCGTTCAAGGGGCTTGAGCCTTCTACGGACGGCGGGGTCAGCATCCGTATTCGTCGCCGTGGCGAGGCGCACACCCGCGTTGTCAGCGGCGCGGCGTTGATCAACTCCAGCGGTATCGAATACGACTGGCGCCGGGTGGCGCGACCCTTGCCACAGCAGTTGCTGGCGCGCGGGCTGATCAAACCGGGGCCATTGGCGCTGGGGATTGCGGCGCAGGCCGATGGCGCCGTGCTGGACGCCGAAGGCCACGCCGCCTCGCGGTTGTTCGCCATGGGGCCGCCGCTGCGCGGGATGTGGTGGGAGAGTACCGCCGTGACCGACGTGGCCAGTCAGGCCAAGGCCCTCGCAGCCCGTCTGGCCAACGCGTAAACCCTGTAGGAGCGAGCCTGCTCGCGATGGACTGGAGATCGCCGCTGGGTGTCAGGCAGCCAGCGTTATCGTTAACGTCCATCGCGAGCATGCTCGCTCCTACAGGGGGGGCGTGCAGTGTCCAAAAATGAAGAAAACCCCGGGTAGACCTGATCTACCCGGGGTTTTCTGTTTCAAGCAGCCCAAGGCCGTTGATCAGTAGCGCTGATACTTGGAGCCGAACTCGGGGCGGTTTTCCGCGACGTAGAGTTTTGCTTTGCCGGCATCCTGATGTTCGATGCCGACCGTGTTCACATTGACTGTGGCCGGTTGGCTAACAGTCGTGGTTGCAACGACGGCCTGGGTGGCGTGTGGGGCAGCGATGGCCGAAGTGGCGCCAAGGACCGAAAGGGCAAAGCCGATACCGATGATGCTTTTCATGAGGTTGCTCCAGAGCGTGGTGAGAAGATGGGGCCACTTTAGGGCTGGAGCTTCGAGATGAGAAAACACCCTTGGGCATAGTCGTTATCGAGAACAGTGATCCAACACAAACCCCTGTGTCGGCAACTCGGATCAGTAGCGCTGATACTTCGAGCCGAACTCGGCGCGGTTTTCCGCCACCATCACACCGCCGCGCTGATGCTGCTCTTGCAGGCGATCGGCGCCACCCTCGGCCACGCGATTCTGGATCAACCGGTCAGAGCCTCCTTCAGCCACACGCTCACGCAGTTCCTGCAAGCGATCGGCACCGCCTTCGGCGACGCGATTCTGTTGCAGGCGATCCGATCCACCTTCGGCCAGCAAGGCCTTGATCGAACTTTGGGAGGCAGCAGCCGGGGTGTTGGCCGAGGCCAGGGTCGACAGGCCAAGACCGCCCACCAGTGCCAGGCCGAGGGCCAGGGACGAAACTTTCGAGAAGTTGAACATGCTTGAATCTCCGTGCGCTTGAGTGTGAGGGGTCAGTAGCTCGTGCTAGCTGGTGGTCACAGTTAAACGCCCGGGTGTATCGCGGGTGTGTGCTTGAGCGGTGCGAAATCGGCAGTTGCGTATCTGTCGCGGCGTTTAATACACGGGGATACAAAACCCTTCACGCCTGTTCGTCGAGCATCTCCACCGGGTAGGAGAAAACATAGCCTTCGCTGCGAACCGTCTTGATGTAGCTCGCCTCTCGAGAGTCATCCTTCAGGCGTTGGCGCAGGCGGCTCACCAGCAGGTCGATGGAACGGTCGTACAGGTCGGCGTCGCGGCCCTGGGTCAGGTTGAGCAACTGGTCGCGACTGAGCACCCGTTGCGGGTGATCGAGGAACACCCGCAGCAGCCGGTATTCGGCGCCGCTGAGGGCTACCAGCGTCTGGTCTTCGTCCACCAGATGGCGGGCGGTGGTGTCCAGGCGCCAACGACCGAAGGCCAGCATGCGACCGCTTTCGGTGACCAGCAGGTTGGGCGGCAACATGCGCGTGCGACGCAGCACGGCATTGATCCGCGCCAGCAGTTCCCGGGCGGAGAAGGGTTTGGTCAGGTAGTCGTCGGCGCCCATTTCCAGGCCGAGAATGCGGTCGGTTTCGTCGTCGCGCGCGGTTAGCATCAGGATCGGCGTGGCTTTGTGCTTGCCCGCACGCAATTCGCGGCACAGGACCAGGCCATCGTCGCCGGGCAGCATGATGTCCAGCACGATCAGGTCGACCTGGTTGGCTTCCAGAAAACTGCGCATCTGCCGGCCGTCGGCCACCACGGTGGTGCGCAGGCCGTTCTTTTTCAGGTAATTGCCGACGAGTTCGCGAATCTCTCGGTCATCGTCGACGATCAGGATGTGATTGACGTGGTCCATGGGTCGATCTCTTTTATTTGTTGATGTACACCCCTGTAGGAGCGAGCCTGCTCGCGATGGACTGGAGATCGCCGCTGGGTGTCAGGCAGCCAGCGTTATCGTTAACGTCCATCGCGAGCAGGCTCGCTCCCACAGAGGCAACAAATTATCAGGCCACCACTCGATAACACGGCACATACGCCGCACCACCCGGCAGTTTCATCCGGTGCTGGGCGACGAAGGCTTTGAGCAGTTGATCCAGCGGCTGCATGATCGCCGCGTCGCCACGGATCTGGTAAGGCCCGTGTTCTTCGATCAGGCGAATGCCCTTGTCCTTGACGTTGCCGGCGACGATGCCGGAGAACGCGCGGCGCAGGTTGGCGGCCAGTTCGTGAGGCGGCAGGTCGCGGCTCAGTTTCAGGTTGGCCATGTTTTCGTGGGTCGGATCGAACGGGCGCTGGAAGCCCTCGTCGATTTTCAGCAGCCAGTTGAAATGGAAGGCGTCGTTGCGCTCGCGGCGGAACTGCTTGACCGCCTTGAGGCCGGCGGTCATCTGCCGGGCGACTTCCGCCGGATCGTCGATGATGATCTGGTAATGCTGCTTGGCGGCGTCACCCAGGGTTGCGCCGACGAACGCATCGAGTTGCTCAAGATAAGGCGCGGCGTGTTTCGGCCCGGTAAGCACGACCGGGAAGGGCAGGCCTTCGTTGTCTGGGTGCATCAGGATGCCGAGCAGGTAGAGGAATTCTTCGGCCGTACCGGCGCCGCCCGGGAAGATGATGATGCCGTGGCCGACGCGGACGAAGGCTTCCAGGCGCTTCTCGATGTCCGGCAGGATCACCAGTTCGTTGACGATCGGGTTCGGTGCCTCGGCGGCAATGATCCCGGGCTCGGTCAGGCCCAGGTAGCGACCGCCGTGGATGCGCTGCTTGGCGTGGGCGATGGTGGCGCCTTTCATCGGGCCTTTCATCACGCCGGGACCGCAACCGGTGCACACGTCGAGGCTGCGCAGCCCCAATTCGTGGCCGACTTTCTTGGTGTATTTGTATTCTTCGGTGTTGATCGAGTGGCCGCCCCAGCACACGACGATCTTCGGTTCGACGCCGGGACGCAGGGTGCGGGCGTTGCGCAGCAGATGGAACACGTAGTCGCTGATGCCCTGGGAGGTACTCAGGTCGATGCGTTGGCTGTCGAGTTCGTTTTCGGTGTAGACGATGTCGCGCAGGGCGCTGAACAGCATTTCACGGGTGCTGGCGATCATTTCGCCGTCGACGAAAGCGTCGGCCGGGGCGTTCAGCAGTTCCAGGCGTACGCCGCGGTCTTGTTGGTGAATGCGGATTTCGAAGTCTTTGTAGGCTTCGAGAATGGTCTTGGCGTTATCGACGTGGGCGCCGGTGTTGAGGATGGCCAGGGCGCATTGGCGGAAGATGTCGTAGGTGCTGCCGGATCCGGCTTCGCTCAGTTGCTGGACTTCCCGTTGCGAGAGTGTTTCCAGGCTGCCTTTCGGGCTGACCGAAGCATTGATTACTTGTCGTTGGGTCATTCAAAGATCCTTAAAACGATGCCACTGCCAAAGAACGGCATCCGAATAGTGTGTATCCACAAAGAAAGATGGCACTGAATGCGTGGTCTCGCCATGTCCCCATTTGACGATGAAAAGATGAAAAGGAGCCCCAGCATAGCCAAATCCTTTGCAAAGGCGATAATGCCCGCAAACTTTTTACCCGCCCTTGTAGGAAACCCTTAGCCCATGTTCGAAATCCAGCCGATGAACGCCGAGATCTACCGCAAACAGACACGGCGCAGCACGCTGATCATCGCCCTGGTTTTCCTCGCGCTGGCCATGGTGCTGTCGACCGCGGCGGTAGCATTGTTCGGTGAGCCCGGCGGGGACAATTTGCGCTTCAACATCGGCGGCGTGTTCGCTGCGGTGCTGTTAATGGTGGCGCTGATGCGCAAGGTGTTCTGGCACCAGCAATGGTTGGCACCGGCGGTCTACAGCTGGCAGCTCAAGCGCAGCCTGATGAGCGTGACCAACGTCATGCACCATGTCACGGCGGCAGTGCAGGCGGGTGATCCGGACGCCATGAAGCTGTTGCGCTTCTATCATCTGGGCCTGGATCAAATGCACCAACTGGACGGGAACTCCAGCGACCATGGGCAATCGCGTCGGGAAATGGAACAACACGAGGCGCGAATGCAGGCAATGGGCATCGACACCCGGCAAAAGCGTCTGGATCCGGCTTGGCTGGAGGCGGTGAAGCGGACATCGGTCTAGTCTTCACCGACCAAGCGTCGCTGGCAGGGCAATCCGACTAAAAAACGAGCAGGAAGCCTCGTTCTTTCACAAAAATCATGGAGTGACCGTCATGGGGCATCCGGTTATCTACGACCCTATCGAAAAAAGCCGGCCCGGTATCGCCAGGCTCAAGGCGCGTTCGGTTCTTACGCTGCTGGTCGCCGTGTGCCTGTCGATGGCGTTGATCGTCATCTGGCAGTCGTGGAACTCGCGTCAGTACCATCTACATGACAAACAAGTGGCGATGTCCAACCTGGCGCAGACCCTGGCTTCCCAGGCGCAGGATTCGATCAAGCAGGCCGATACCTTGCTGTTCGCCCTGGTCGATCGCCTGGAAAACGACGGCATCGAAGGCGACCGGCTCAATCGCCTGCAGCGCCTGCTCAGCGCCCAGCGCAGCGAATTGAGCCAGCTCCACGGCCTGTTCGTGTATGACGAAACAGGGAAATGGATCGCCAATTCCAACGGTGCCGACGTGGGTACGGCGAACAATTCCGACCGCGAATATTTCATCTATCACCGCGATCATCCCGATCGTGGGCCTCACATCGGTCCGTCGATAAAAAGCCGTTCCAGTGGCGAATGGATCATGACCGTGTCGCGGCGGGTCAATCATCGCGACGGCAGTTTTGCCGGCGTGGCCCTGGCGACGCTCTATCTCTCCCACTTCCTGCAGCTGTACGACAGCATCGACATGGGCGATAACGGCGTGATCAACCTGATCGCCGACGATGCCAGCATTATCGTCCGCAGACCTTTCAAAGAAGCCGAAGTCGGCACCAGCCTGGCCAAAAGCCAACTGTTCACCCAGTTGCTGCCCCAGGCCAGCGCAGGCACGGCCACTATCAAGTCGGTCATCGATGGCGTCGAGCGGGTGGTGGGGTATCGCCGGGTCGATGGCTATCCGCTGATTGTCTTCGCCGCGCTGAACAAGGAAGAAGTCCTGGCCAGCTGGCGCAGGGAATCGATCCTCAGTGCGTTGATCGTGTCGTTGCTGCTGGCCTTCATCGGTGTGCTCGGCTTTCGCCTGATCAAGGTGATGAAGCAGCAGAACCGTATCCAGTTCGAGCTGCTTGGCTCCCAGGAAAAACTCCTCGAACTCAATCGCAACCTGGAACTGCTGGCGCTGGAAGACGCGCTGACCGGCCTGGCCAACCGCCGCCAGTTCGACCTGTTCATCCAGGCGGAAACCGGTCGCGCCCGTCGCAACCACACGGGGCTCGCGCTGCTGATGATCGACGTCGATCATTTCAAGGCGTTCAACGATCAATACGGCCACTTGGCGGGCGACGCCTGTCTGCGCCGGATCGCGGCCATCATCACCGACCACATCAAGCGTCCGGGCGACCTGGCGGCGCGCTTTGGTGGAGAAGAATTCGCCGTGGTGCTGCCCGGCACCGACTACGTGGGCGCGTTCCTGGTGGCGGAAAAAATCCGCCACGCGGTGCTGGCCGCCGACGTGAAGCACAGTGAAAGCCCGGAGGGTTTGATCACCGTGAGCGTCGGCGTGTGTGGATACGATTCGGCGTCACAGACCAGTATCGAAGAGCTGATCGGCGCCGCCGACAAGGCGTTGTACGTGGCCAAGGCCAGCGGGCGCAACATGAGCGTGATTGCCAACTGACGCTCAGGCGAACAGGTCGATGCCCTGCACCAGGCGGTTGGCCAGGCGTGGCTGCTTGAGTTGTTCCAGCCACCAGTTCAAGGCACGGCCGTCCTGATCGCCGCGCCAGCCGGCATACAGCACGTTCGGTTCCCGTGGGTCGGCCATGTTTTTTTCAATCAGCGTGCCGTTTTCCAGCAGCGATTTGATCCGATGCCGGGGTAGCCAGCCCACACCCAGTCCCGCGCATTGCGCGAGGATTTTCGCGCGCATGGTCGGCACCGCCATCACCGGTTGCCCGCCGGAGACGCCATAGGTCCGGCCTTCGCTGGTGCGGGACGAATCGGCCACGACAATCGCCCGATGCCGGGTCACCGTTGCCCGGGAAATCGGCTCTTTGGCCTTGGCCAGCGGATGTTTGGGCGAAACGGCGAACACCCATTCCATCTCCCCCAGTTGTATCCAGCGCAGGGACGGAATCGCCGGCGGCTCGTTGGTGGCGCCGATGACCAGATCCGCACGGCCTTCACGCAGGGCTTCCCAGACCCCCTTGAGCACTTCATGGGTGATGCGCAGCGGGACGCCGGAACCCAGGGCGTCGAACTCCTCGATCAATGGCACAAGGTTTTCGAACTCCACCAGTTCGTCGGTGGCGATCCACAAACGGCTTTCCCAGCCATTGGCCACTTGCTGCACCCGTTGGGTCAGGCGCGAGACGTCTTCCATCAGTCGCGAGGCTTCATTGACCAGCAGTTCGCCCGCCGCGGTCAGTTGCAACCGATAGCGACGGCGGTCGAACAGCAGGGCGTCGAAGCGCTCCTCCAGTTGCCGTGCGGCGTAGGACACCGTCGACGGCGCCTTGCTCAGCTTGGCCGCAGCTCGCGACAGGCTGCCGGTTTCGCGGATGGCTTCGAGCAGGGCGAGGTCTTCGGTCGAGAGCATTGGTTGTTCCATGGGGGCGTGGTTACGATTTTTTCAACGCGTCCTGAATACCCGAAGATAGACCACTGCGTTGACCACCAGCACCACACCGGCCAGCCACAGTTGAATCGCCGGTGTCAGCCCGGCCGGGTAAATCAGCGGCCACACATAATGCTCGATGAAGCCCGCGCCGTAACCTTGCTGCCCGGCGGCCCGGCGCATCAGGTTTTCCCAGCGTGTCAGCGGGCAGGGCAGGTGCAGCAGTTCCACCGCCACGCCCCAGGCGGCAGCGGGCAGATGCCACCACAGCAGGCGGCGCCATTTGAGCACCAGCAGCCCGCCGAACAGGACGAACACAATGAACGCCAGATGAAACAGCACCAGTCCATCGGCGGCGATCCGGTAGAACATTCAAGCTCCCGCAAGCGTCAGGGTAATCGCCGCATGTTACTCGGGCGGGTGGCCGGTGCCGTATCTCACCGGCTCAGGCGCGGAAATCCATGAACTCCGCGCGCATCCGTCCATGGCGCTTGGCCTTGTAGAGCAACTGATCAACCTGTTCGATGAACTCAAGCGCCGTGGCGTGTTGCGTCGCATGGGTGGTGCCGACGCCCAGGCTGAGGCTCAACAGTGGCGAGACCGCGGAAAATTCATGGGCGATGCGCTGTTGGCGAATCAGGTGCAAGCATTTGTTGGCCACCAGCCTGGCGGATTCCGCGTCGGTTTCCGGCAGCAGCCAGACAAACTCTTCACCGCCGATCCGGGCGATGAAATCCCGTGGCCGATTGGCCGCCCGGGACAGGGTGCTGGCCACCTGGCGCAGGCATTCATCGCCCTTGATGTGGCCGTAATGGTCGTTGTACTGCTTGAAGTAATCGATATCCAGAATGATCGCCGACAGCGGCGCGCCCGTACGCTGGGCAGTGCTCCATTCGCGTGCCAGCACCGTGTCGAACATGCGCCGGTTGGCGATGCCGGTCAGGCCGTCCTGGAAGGAATATTCCTCGAGCTGCTTTTGCAGGCGAACCAGGTGCTCTTCGGTTTTCTTGCGCTCGCTGATGTCGAACATGAAGCCCACCAGCGCCTCGACCTCACCGTCCTTGCGCACCACGTGCACCACGTCGCGAATCCAGACGTATTCACCGGTCGAGGTGAGCGCCCGGTAATCGGCTTCGTGATCCACCCCGATCCGCGATTGCGAGACGCAGAAATCCACCACGTAGTCGCGATCTTCCGGGTGCATGCGTTCGACCCAGTCGTTGACCCCGACCCAACTGTCCTGCTTCCAGCCCAGCAGGCTTTCGATTTGCGGCCCGATGTAGCTGAAGGTCATGGTTTTCCAGTCGATTCGCCACGGAATGGCCTTGGTCGATTCAAGCAAGGTCTTGTAAACGCTGTCGGTTTCGTCTGGGTACATGAAGGGCAGACACCTAGAGGGGCAAAGGCGCCATCATGTTGCTACTACCGGGTTGAAGCAAGCCGTCAGCCGATGAACGGAAACGATTGGTAACAGTGCGCAAGATTGTTCAAGCCAATGGCCACGACTGCTGGCACAGTCTGCGGTCTTTCTCCTGGTTGTAGAGCGTTATGTCCAACTCACATGTGCCCCGTGCTGCATTCCTTCGCGGCGCCGTGGCGATCACGCCGCTGTCGCTGGCAACCGCGCCCTGGGGCTTGCTGGCCGGTTCCATGGCAATCGAAGCCAACCTCACCCCGCTGCAAGGCCAGGGCCTGTCGAGCATCGTGTTCGCCGGTGCCGCGCAATTGGTGGCCATCGGCATGCTCAAGGGCGGGGCGGGGATCTTTTCCATCCTGCTGACCACCTTGCTGCTGACGTCCCAGCATCTGCTCTACGGGATGAGCATGCGCTCGGTGATTTCGCCGTTACCGGGGCGTTGGCGCTTCGGGCTGGGTTTTTTGCTCACCGATGAGTTGTTCGCCCTGACCAGCCAGCACGACAAACAGCAGTTCGACCGCTGGTACGCTTTGGGCGTGGGCCTGACGTTCTACATCGCCTGGAACCTGTTCACCCTGGCCGGCATCGTGCTCGGCAGCAGTATTCCGGGCCTTGAACACCTGGGGCTGGACTTCTCCATCGCGGCCACCTTCATCGCCTTGATCACTCCGGTGGTACGCAATGTGCCGACGGTGGTCTGCGTCGCGGTTTCGCTGTTTTGCTCGGTGCTGTTCAGCTACTGGCAATGGGGCTCGGCGCTGGTGCTGTCGGGGTTGGCGGGGATGACCGCCGGGTTTGTCTGCAACAAATTCCAGGGAGCGCGCACATGATGGTCTGGGTAGTGATTTTCGGCATGGGTGTGCTGGTGTTCCTCAATCGCTATGTCTTTCTGGAACCGCGCCTGCCGGTGCGCCTGAGCAGCAATGCCCGGCAGTTTCTCGGGTTCGCCGTGCCAGGTATGTTGACTGCGATCTGCGGGCCGATCGTGTTCATGCCCGACAAGCAACTGAACCTGCATTGGGACAATCCGTACCTGATCAGCTCAGTGGTCGCCGTGGGCCTGGTGCTCTACACCCGCAACACCTTGCTGAGCATGCTGTTGAGCATGGGCTTCTTCTTTATGCTGCGCGCGTGGCTGTAAGCCGGGCAGGGGGAAATTGTTCTACGCTTTATTTGATGGGTGATCCTTCAGGAAGCGAGGTGCACATGGCCAACGAACCCAAGCGTCCGGATCCGGATGAAGAAGTGGATGAGCCTACGGAAGAAGAGATTGAACAGCAGAAGCGTTCGGTGCCGGACTGGAAGCATCCTGATGACGGTACGGAATTGTCGGAGCCTGATCGCAAGTTCTGAATCAATTGAGCAAAACACATCCCCCTGCAGGAGCCTGCGGCAGCTCCTGCAGGGGGAATGCAATTCAGTGCTCAGATATCTTCCACCGACAAAATCTCGGGATGCAAAGCACGATAGCCCAGCGTCTTGTCGATCCAGGCATTCAACTCATTGACCATCACCGGCGGTTTGCCTGGATAGTTCTTGAGTGTCGAACTCAGCAGATTGTCGATATCGGGAAGTGAGTGCAGGTTTCGGGTTCTTATGTATTGCCCTATAAAAGAGTCGAGTTGGTAGTGCTCCGTCTTTGTGAGATAGACACACGCCAGTTCCACGACTTGATTCTTAGTGAAATCGTCGCGCAATTGAGTTTCTCTGCAAGGCTTGTTTTATGGAATTTCCGGTGTTGCTGACTCTTTGGTCAGCTGGTTGTATCACTGGAAATGCGGCGCGAATGCTAGCGGTACTCATTGCAAATGTATCTATTGACAAGCGGATTGTCTGACAAGCGGTATTGCACCAAATGCGGGCACTTATATAAGTGTTAATTCATTGAAACAGTAGTTGTAACAATTCTGCAGTTCACTTTGTTACATATACCTTTAGTGCTGTCGATAATGCCAATTCAAGTTATCGCTTCGATCAATTCCGCGCCCTGGTTTCTACTGTTGCCAACGGCCTTGGTGACTTTGTACCACTCGAACACCTCGCTCTCTTCACCCTGCAAAAGGACCATTTGTTCGGCCCGCTCCTTGGGGGTCGCAGGGTCCAGCCATTCCCGTGCCAGCTCCGCCGAAAACACCACCGGCCTGCGGTCATGGATGTCCACCATGCCGCCCGCACTGTCGGCCGTGATGATGACAAAACCATCGTCGTCGCGGGGCATGGCGCTGCCGATGGGAAATTGCCCGATCGCCGCGCAGTAAACCGGCTTTCGGTCCCGTCGTCGAATCAGCCAGGGCTGTCGTGTGCCATCGCCGGCGTCGACCCATTCGAACCAGTTGTCGACCGGACAGATCGCGCGGTGCGGCCAGATCGCCCGGAAGAACGGGCCATGGGCGACTTTCTCCACCCGGGCATTGATCGGTGCCGCGCGATCCTTCGCCCAGTGCGGTCGCCAACTCCAGCGCTGCATATCGGCGTGCAGCCCATCGTCCTCCCGATGCAGCAGCGCCAGTTGTGTGGTCGGCGCGGCGTTGTAGTGCGCCAGGGGCTGGTCGCCGACATGATTGATCAACGCGTCGGGGATGCTCAGCACCGCCACGAAATCGTGAATGCCCCGGTATTGCGACAGGCGTCCGCACATTTGCGAATCCTCCACGTCTCCCACTGTAGGAGCGAGCCTGCTCGCGATGGTCGTCAACGATAACGCTGCGAGTCTGACACCCCGCGGTGTTCTGTCGTACATCGCGAGCGTGCTCGCTCCTACAGGTATAGCTCCGAGATGTTGATGGGGAAACACTCTGCACAGTGACTGTTGCCGGGCCAACAGCGGACGAGGCGGGTGATTAGTTTATGCATAAATAGAATTTAAAAAGCTTCTTGTAAGAGCGTTATGGTCTATCGCCATCACTTCCAAGGAGCCCCCGATGAACCTGTCCCGATTCGTGCGCAGTCTGCTGACCAGTGCCCTGTTTGCCGCACCACTTGCCTATGCAGCCGACCCCGTCGTCCTGCACGTGGGCGACCAGAATTACTACAACATCCGCGCGTCGGTGGAGGCCTCGGGCGTGTTCAAGGACGCGCCGTATACCGTGGATTGGAAACACTTCCAGGCCGCCGCGCCGCTGGCCGAAGCCTTGAACACCGGTGCGTTGGACCTGGGTTTTCTCGGCGATTCAGGCTTTCTGTTCCTTGCCGCCAAACAGGCGCCGGTCAAGCTGATCGGCGTATCAAGGCAGAACCCCGACACCATCGCCTTGCTGGTGCCCAAGGATTCACCGGTGAAAACCATCGCCGATCTCAAGGGCAAGAAAGTCGCCTACTGGCCCGGCGCCTGGAGCCAGCAACTGACCTTGCGCGCCCTGGAAAATGCCGACTTGCCGGAAAACTATGTCGACTTCATCAAGCTGATGCCAATCGATGCCGCCGCCGCGTTACCCCAGGGCAGTATCGATGCCTTCCCGGTCTGGGAACCCTACATCTCCCAACAGATCCTGTTCTCAGGCGCGCGACCGATCCTGACCGCGAAAAACCTGATGCCCGGCCTGAGCGCCATCGCCGCCTCGACGCCATCGATCGACAGCAAGCGTGACGCCATTGCCGACTTCCTCGCGCGCCTGAAAAAGGCCCGGGCCTGGGTCGACAACAACACTGACCAGTACGCCGACCTGTGGGCGAAAAAAGCCAACCTCGATCAGGACGTCTCGCGCCACTGGTTGCGCCAGGCGCACATGACCGTCGGCCCGGTGGACGCGCAGGCGGCCAAGGACCTGCAAAGCACGGCGGACTTCCTGTTCAAGGTCAAGGCGCTGCCGACTGAGCTGGCGACCGCTCCAATCATCGACAGCTCGTTCCAGCAGGCGCTGGCGAATTAAGCGAAACAACTGTAGGAGCGAGCACGCTCGCGATGCACGACGGAACACCGCGGGGTATCAGACTCCCAGCGTTATCGTTGACGACCATCGCGAGCAGGCTCGCTCCTACAGGTAAGATGTCCGCTTCGTAGACGTCTGGCCCAAAGCAAAACATGAAACAGCTGTTCAAGGTTTTCACCGCAATGGCCATGGCAGCCAGTCTGCTGGGCTGTATCGCCGCGCCCATCGAGTTGACCCCGCAGACCGAACAACGGCTGCAAGCCCAGCCACCGATCCGCTTCCTGCTGACCTTCGACGACGGTCCCAGCGCATCGAGCTTCTGGAACCCCACCGAAACCGTGCTGGACAGCCTCTCGCGCAACCCGGTGCAGACCGACATCAAGGCCGTGTTCTTTGTGCAGACCCAGGCCACCCGCGCCGGCAACAGTGATATCGGGCGTGCAGTCATGCACCGCGAGCGGGACGCCGGGCACATTCTGGCGTTTCACACGGCCACGCCTTCCCATACTAATCACCGCTCGCTAAGCCCGCAGGAGCTCGAAACAGCACTCACCCAGGGCTGCGCCGATATCGCCGCGATTACCGGGGCACCCCCGACGCTGCTGCGCCCGCCGTTCTGGAACTACGACAAGCGCACCTTCGCCGCGTATCAGCAGCATGGCCTGCACGTGCTGCTGACTGACCTGAGTGCCAATGACGGCAAGATCTGGGGTTTCAACGCCAGCCCGCGGCGGCGGGCGCATTTCCTGCGCTCGATGTCCGAGGTGCGTGAGCGCATCGCCCAGGGCGAGTTGCCGGTGGTCGACGGGGTGATCCCGGTGGTAGTGACCTTCCATGATCTGAACCGCTACACCGCCCGGCATACCCGCGAATACCTGCAAATCCTCCTCGACAGCGCCCGGGCGACCGGGGTGAAAACCGCGGAGCAGCCGTTTTACGATGACACCGCCGCGCTGCAACGGGCGGCGATGGCCCGTACCGTGCGCGACATTTCGCAACCGGTGCAGCTGCCGGGGTTCTGGAATTGGATCTGGAAGCGAAATACCGAGTGAAGGAAGGCTCGAATATGAGAGCTGGGTAGCATTTTGACAGCGGCAAAGATGGCAAAAGGCATCTACGCTGATTGGATCCCATCCGCCGAGGCACCCGCCATGCTTCCCATCTCAGTGTTGTGCAACATCGTGGAGTCCGGATTCGCGCCCCTGTCCTGCGAGTGCACGGAGTATGGCGGCCTGCTGCGCATCGAAGTCTACGAGCCCGCCACCGGCCGGGTGGAGCTGCTGATCAGCGGCGTGTCCACCGAGCAGTTGACCAGCGTGCGGGCCATTTCCGACCTGGTGGGCGAGTTGCGCAACGAGATGAGCGCGGGGCGCCGGGCGTTTGCCGGGTGACTCCATATCGCCTATTGAATGCCTGTTCCTGAAACAAACCCTTGTGGGAGCGAGCCTGCTCGCGAAAAACGCCCGGACAACACATTCATTCAGACAATGCGCGTTATCGTTGACGTCCATCGCGAGCAGGCTCGCTCCCACAAGGGGTCCTGCAACCCGTTGTCAGTCCCTGGGCAGCAACTCATCAATCATCTTCAAACAATGATTCAACCCCGGTGAAACATCCCCCACGCGCCGGCTGAGGATGATCGGCGAGGTGGCGTTGTCTTCCAGAAGCGGGGTGAAGCCGATGTCGTCGCGGTGCAGCAATTGCACCGAGGCCGGCACCAGGGTGATACCGATGCCGGCGCCCACCAGACCGATGGCCGTTTGCAGTTCGTTGGTCCATTGCGCCACGTGAATGCTCACGCCATAGGATTCGAACAGCGCGATCACGTGGTCGGCGTAGCTGGGGCGCGGGTTGCCGGGGTAGAGCACGAAGGGCTCCCGGGCCAGGTCGCGCAGGCTGATGGGGCCGGCGAGCAACGGGTGGCCGGCGGGCAGGGCGGCGACCAGGCGGTCTTCGGTCAAGACGGTCTGGACAATCGCCGGGTCGTCGATGCGAATACGGCCGAAGCCGATATCGATCCGCCCGGCCTTGAGCGCCTGCACCTGTTGCAGGGTGGTCATCTCTGACAGCCCCAGCTCCAGTTCCAGCGGCTCGCCACTGCGCAGGCGGCGAATCAATTCCGGCAGCACCCCGTAAAGCGTCGAAGGCGCAAAACCGATCCCCAACCAGGTCTTTTCCCCCAAACCGATACGCCGCGTATTGTCGCGGACCTTGTTCAGTTGTTCGAGCAAGGCGGAGGAGTGTTCGTAGAAGAAACGTCCGGCCTCGGTCAGCTTCAGCGGTCGACCGCGCTCAAGCAGGATCACCCCCAACTCATCCTCCAGTTGCTGGATCTGCCGGCTCAGGGGCGGTTGGGCGATGTGCAGCAGCTCGGCGGCGCGGGTGAAATTGAGGGTTTGAGCCAGTACCTGGAAATAACGCAGGTGACGCAGTTCCATGGAGCCTCCGGGCATTCTTCGGTTGCATACCTTTAAGGTATCAAATCAGACCAATTCTATATTGGCATCGCGAAAAAAGCCGTACCAGAATCGGCCCCAGAACTCCAAGAACCTGATGGGTATCGAAATGCTTGCAACTGCCATTGAGTCGATCGAGACGATCATCGTCGATCTGCCCACCATCCGCCCGCACAAGCTGGCGATGCACACCATGCAGAACCAGACCCTGGTGATCATTCGTGTGCGTTGCGCCGACGGCATCGAAGGGATCGGCGAATCCACCACCATCGGTGGCCTGGCTTACGGCAACGAAAGCCCGGACAGCATCAAGACCAACATCGACACGCACTTCGCGCCCTTGCTGATCGGCCAGGACAGCGGCAACGTCAACGCTGCCATGTTGCGTCTGGAACGCAGCATCCGTGGCAACACCTTCGCCAAGTCCGGTATCGAAACCGCCTTGCTCGACGCCCAGGGCAAGCGTCTTGGCCTGCCGGTCAGCGAACTGCTGGGCGGCCGTGTTCGCGACTCACTGCCAGTGGCCTGGACCCTGGCCAGCGGCGATACCGAGAAGGACATCGCCGAAGCGGAAAAAATGCTCGACCTGCGTCGCCACCGCATCTTCAAGCTGAAAATCGGTGCCGGTGAAGTCAACCGCGACCTGGCCCACGTGATTGCGATCAAGAAAGCCCTGGGCGACCGCGCCAGCGTGCGGGTCGACGTTAACCAGGCCTGGGACGAAGCCGTCGCCTTGCGCGCCTGCCGCATCCTCGGCACCAACGGCATCGACCTGATCGAACAGCCGATCTCGCGCAACAACCGCGCCGGCATGGCGCGCCTGAATGCCATGAGCCCGGCGCCGATCATGGCCGACGAGTCCATCGAGTGCGTGGAAGATGCGTTCAACCTGGCCCGCGAAGGCGCGGCCTCGGTATTCGCCCTGAAGATCGCCAAGAACGGTGGCCCGCGTGCCGTGTTGCGCACCGCTTCCATCGCCGAAGCCGCTGGCATCGCCCTGTACGGCGGCACCATGCTCGAAGGCGGGCTGGGTACCATGGCTTCGGCCCATGCCTTTGTCACCCTGAACAAACTGGCGTGGGACACCGAGCTGTTTGGCCCGCTGCTGCTGACCGAAGACATTCTCAGCCAGCCGCTGGTTTACAAGGATTTCGAACTGCACGTGCCCAACACCCCGGGTCTGGGCCTGAGCCTGGATGAAGAGCGCCTGGCGTTCTTCCGCCGCGACAAGACTTCCACTGCCATTCATCAAGCCTGAGGAGAGCATTATGCTGTTCCACGTAAAGATGACCGTGAATCTGCCGGTCGACATGAACCCCGAGCGCGCCTCGCAGCTCAAGGCTGACGAAAAAGCCCTGGCGCAACGCCTGCAGGACCAGGGCAAGTGGCGTCACCTGTGGCGCATCGCCGGCCAGTACGCCAACTTCAGCGTGTTCGATGTCGACAGCGTCCAGGAACTGCATGATCTGCTGATGCAATTGCCGCTGTTCCCGTACATGGCGATCGAAGTGACCCCGATGTGCCGGCACCCTTCTTCGATCCGCGAGGATGACCGCTGAACCCAGCCTGTTCAGCGCGCTTTGCCAATAATTACAAGATGAGGAACCCCTAAAATGAACGTCAAGATTTCCCACACTGCCGAAGTACAGAAATTTCTCGAAGAAGCCGCCGGCCTGCATAACGATGCCGGCGATGCGCGCACCAAGGCGCTGATCTACCGCATCCTGCGTGACTCGGTGAACATCATCGAAGACTTGGCCGTGACCCCGGAAGAGTTCTGGAAAGCGGTCAACTACCTGAACGTGCTGGGCGCTCGCCAGGAAGCCGGTCTGGTGGTGGCTGGCCTGGGTCTGGAGCATTACCTGGACCTGCTGATGGACGCCGAAGACGAGCAGGCCGGCAAGACCGGCGGCACCCCGCGCACCATCGAAGGCCCGCTGTACGTGGCCGGTGCACCGTTGTCCGAGGGCGAAGCGCGCCTGGACGATGGCCAGGATCCGGGTGTGACCCTGTTCATGCAGGGCCGCGTGTTCAACACCGCTGGCGAACCCCTGGCTGGCGCCGTGGTAGATGTGTGGCACGCCAACACGGGCGGCACCTATTCGTACTTCGATGCTTCCCAGTCGGAATTCAACCTGCGTCGCCGTATCGTCACCGATGCTGAAGGCCGCTACCGTTTCCGCAGCATCGTGCCGTCGGGCTACGGCTGCCCACCGGATGGTCCGACCCAGCAACTGCTCGATCAACTGGGCCGTCACGGCCAGCGTCCGGCGCACGTGCACTTCTTCATCTCCGCACCGGATCACCGTCACCTGACCACCCAGATCAACCTGGATGGCGAGAAGTACCTGCACGACGACTTCGCCTACGCCACCCGTGACGAGCTGATCGCCAAGATCACCTTCAGCGAAGATCAGGCGCGTGCAGCGGCTTACGGTGTCAGCGGTCGCTTCGCCGAGATCGAATTCGACTTCACCCTGCAGTCGTCGGCCCAACCGGAAGAGCAGCAGCGTCACGAGCGGGTGCGTGCCCTCGAGGATTGATCCCCTCTAACCTGTAGGAGCGAGCCTGCTCGCGATGGTCGATAACGATGACGCGGGGTACCTGATACCCCGCGGCGTTCTCAAGTACATCGCGAGCAGGCTCGCTCCTACAGGTTTTGTTGCGAACCTTCCACAGGTCAGTCCGTTGATACACCTTCGCCAGTACTGCCCTAGAATGGCCCGATGCACCCTATAACAACAACGAGAGTGAGCCGATGATGCAAGCGCAACTGCTGAGTCAGCGCAGTACGATTTTCGACCATGCCGACCCGTATGCGGTATCGGGCTACGTCAATCAGCATGTCGGTAACCACTGCATTCTCATGCCACGCGCCGGGCATCCTCTGGCCAGTCTCAACCATCGCAAGTTCGCCAGCCTCGACCTGTGCCGCATCAGCTATGGCGGCAGCGTTCGCGTCACCTCCGGCGCGCTGGAGACCATCTACCACCTGCAAGTGCTGTTGCGCGGCAATTGCCTGTGGCGCGGTCACGGCCAGGAACATTACTTCGCCCCCGGCGAATTGCTGCTGATCAACCCCGACGATCCGGTGGACCTGACGTACTCCGACGATTGCGAAAAATTCATCCTCAAGGTTCCGACCGCTTTGTTCGAATCGGTTTGCGACGAACAACGCTGGCGGTATCCGGGGCAGGGCGTGCGGTTTCTGGAAAACCGTTATCAGCTGGGAGAACTGGAAGGCTTCGTCAACCTGCTGGCAATGATTTGCCAGGAGGCCGAGTCAACCGAGCAGATCCCCAGGGTGCAGGAGCACTACGCGCAGATCATCGCCAGCAAGATGCTGAGCCTGATGAAGACCAATGTCAGCCGCCTGGAAATCGGCTCGCAGACCGCGACGTTCGAAGCGATTGCCGACTACATCGGCAAGAACCTCAAGCAGAACCTGGACAGTGAAGATCTGGCGCGACAGGCGCACATGAGCCTGCGTTCCTTCTATGCCCTGTTTGAGCGCAACGCCGAGACTACCCCGAAAAACTACATCCGCCAGAAACGCCTGGAGCGCATCCGCGCCTGCCTGAGCGACCCGACCTGCAACGTACGCAACGTCACCGAAGTGGCCATGGATTACGGCTTCCTGCACCTGGGCCGGTTCTCCGACAGCTATCGCAAGCAATTCGGCGAATTGCCGTCCGATACCCTCAAGCGCCGGCACTGATCTCGTAAACACCCTTGCACCTGTGGGAGCAAGGCTTGCCCGCGATGAGGCCGGCACATTCAACATTGATGTTGGCTGACACGACGCCATCGCGAGCAAGCTCTGCTCCCACAAAACCCACCCTGCACAAAACGGATAAAGGTCTGCACCCCGCGGATAGTCCGCCCCATTGCCCCGTCCTAGCATGAGCCTTGCCTGAACAATAACAATGGAGGCGGCGGCCATGACCCTGCGACCCGAATACCTTCACTCCCTGCTTGAAGACGACCCTGCCCAAGGCATCTATCGCTGCAAGCGCGAGATGTTCACCGACCCGCGCCTGTTTGACCTGGAGATGAAACACATCTTCGAAGGCAACTGGCTGTATCTGGCTCACGAAAGCCAGATCCCCAACATCAACGATTTCTACACCACCACCATGGGGCGCCAGTCGATCTTCATCGCGCGCAACAAGGACGGTGTGCTCAACGCCTTCATCAACGCCTGCAGTCACCGCGGCGCGACCCTGTGCCGGCACAAGTCCGGCAACAAGAGCTCCTACACCTGTCCGTTCCACGGCTGGACCTTCAACAACTCCGGCAAGCTGCTCAAGGTCAAGGACCCGGCCAACGCCGGCTACCCGTCGAGCTTCAACTGCGAAGGCTCCCACGACCTGACCAGGGTTGCGCGTTTCGAGTCCTATCGCGGCTTCCTGTTCGGCAGCCTCAATGCCGATGTACTGCCGCTGGTTGAGCACCTGGGCGAGTCGGCGAAGATCATCGACATGATCGTCGACCAGTCCCCCGATGGCCTGGAAGTGCTGCGCGGTTCCTCCAGCTACATCTACGAAGGCAACTGGAAGCTCACCGCCGAAAACGGTGCTGACGGCTATCACGTCAGCTCCGTGCACTGGAACTACGCCGCCACCCAGAACCAGCGCAAGCAGCGCGAGGCCGGCGACGAAAACCCGACCATGAGCGCCGGCAGCTGGGCCAAGCAAGGCGGCGGTTTCTATTCCTTCGACAAGGGCCACATGCTGCTCTGGACCCGTTGGGCCAACCCTGAAGACCGTCCGCTGTACGAGCGTCGTGACGAGCTGGCGCAGGATTTCGGCAAGGCGCGCGCCGACTGGATGATCGAGAACTCGCGCAACCTGTGCCTGTACCCGAACGTGTACCTGATGGACCAGTTCAGCTCGCAGATCCGCATTGCCCGGCCGATTTCGGTCGATCGCACGGAAATCACCATCTACTGCATCGCTCCCAAGGGCGAAAGCGATCACGCGCGCTCCAGCCGTATCCGCCAGTACGAAGACTTCTTCAACGTCAGCGGCATGGCCACCCCGGATGACCTGGAGGAATTCCGCTCCTGCCAGACCAGCTACCAGGGCAGCGTCACCACCTGGAACGACATGTCCCGTGGCGCCGAGCACTGGATCGAAGGCGCCGATGACGCGGCGAAGGAAATCGACCTGCACCCGCTGCTCAGTGGCGTACGTACTGAAGATGAAGGCCTGTTCGTGCTGCAACACAAGTACTGGCAGCAGACCATGCTCAAGGCGCTGGATGCCGAGCAGTCCAGGCTGATCGCCGTGGAGGACGTGCAATGACCATCACCTATGACGCCGTGCGCGACTTCCTCTTCCGCGAAGCCCGCTATCTGGACGATCGCCAATGGGACGAGTGGCTGGAACTGTACGCCCCGGACGCGACGTTCTGGATGCCGGCCTGGGACGACAACGACGAGTTGACCGAGGACCCGCAGCGGGAAATCTCGCTGATCTGGTACGGCAACCGCACCGGCCTTGAAGACCGCATCTTCCGCATCAAGACCGAGCGTTCCAGCGCCAGCGTTCCGGACACCCGCACCTCCCACAACATCAGCAACATCGAGCTGCTGGAGCAAGCCGACGGCCTGTGCAAGGTGCGTTTCAACTGGCACACCCTGAGCTTTCGCTACAAGGTCGTCGACAGCTACTTCGGCAGCAGCTTCTACACCCTTGATGTGCGCGGTGAAAACCCGCTGATCAAGGCCAAGAAAGTGATCCTGAAGAACGACTACGTTCGCCAGGTCATCGATGTTTACCATTTGTGAGGCTGCCGTCATGACCCATTCCATCGCGTTCAACTTCGAAGACGGCGTCACCCGGTTCATCGACGCCAATGCCGGCGAAACCGTGGCCGATGCCGCGTACCGCCAGGGCATCAACATTCCGCTGGACTGCCGCGACGGCGCCTGCGGCACCTGCAAGTGCTTCGCCGAGGCCGGCACCTATGATCTGGGCGAGGAATACATCGAAGACGCCCTCAGCCCCGAAGAGGCTGAAAAAGGCTTTGTCCTGACCTGCCAGATGCGCGCCAAGAGCGATTGCGTGGTGCGCGTGCCGACGTCTTCGGAAGTCTGCCGCACCCGCCAGGCCAGCTACGACGCAACCATCAGCGCCGTGCGCCAGTTGTCCGACAGCACCATCGCGCTGTCGATCAAGGGCGAGTCCCTGAGCAAGCTGGCGTTCCTGCCGGGGCAGTATGTGAACCTGGGCATTCCGGGCAGCGAGCAGACCCGCGCCTATTCGTTCAGCTCGTTGCAGCGCGACGGCGAAGTCAGCTTCCTGATTCGCAACGTGCCGGGCGGGCTGATGAGCAGCTTCCTCACCGGCATGGCCAAGGCGGGCGACAGCATGAGCCTGGCGGGGCCTTTGGGCAGTTTCTACCTGCGCGATATCCGTCGGCCGCTGTTGCTGCTGGCCGGTGGCACCGGGCTGGCGCCATTCACCGCGATGCTGGAGAAAATCGCCGAGCAGGGCAGCGAGCATCCGCTGCATTTGATCTACGGCGTGACCCACGATTTCGACCTGGTGGAGATGGATCGCCTGGAAGCCTTCGCCGCGCGCATCCCCAACTTCACCTACAGCGCCTGCGTCGCCAGCCCCGACAGCCAGCACCCGCTCAAGGGCTACGTGACCCAGCACATCGAGCCCAAGCACCTGAACGATGGCGATGTCGATGTCTACCTGTGCGGCCCGCCGCCGATGGTGGAAGCGGTCAGCAAGTACATCGGTGAGCAGGGTATTCAGCCGGCGAATTTCTACTACGAGAAGTTTGCTGCCAGCGCGGCGTGATCTGCGAAGTGATAGTGAGGGCGTGCTCGAATGGCGCCCTCGGCAAAGATCCCCTGTAGGAGCGAGCCTGCTCGCGAAAAACCAGAGAGCACCGCATTCATTCAGGCAGCCCGCGTCATCGTTGGCCACCATCGCGAGCAGGCTCGCTCCTACAGGGTTATGGGCATTGGTCGTCACGAGGTACACATGAACAGATTTCACGAAAAAGTCGCGCTGATCACCGGCGCCGCCCAGGGCATCGGGCGGCGGGTGGCCGAGCGCATGGCGGCTGAAGGGGCGAAGCTGATTCTGGTGGATCGCTCCGAACTGGTGTTCGAGGTGCAGCAGGCGCTGGGGCAGAACAGCCAGGTCCTGGCCCTGACCGCCGACCTTGAGCAATACGAAGAATGCAGCCGGGTGATGCAAACCGCGGTCGAGCGCTTCGGTCGTCTCGACGTGCTGATCAACAACGTCGGCGGCACCATCTGGGCCAAGCCGTTCGAGCATTACGAGGCATCGAAGATCGAGGCGGAAGTGCGCCGCTCGCTGTTCCCGACCCTGTGGTGCTGTCATGCCGCGCTGCCGTTCATGCTGGAGCAGGGCAGCGGGGCGATCGTCAACGTGTCGTCCATCGCCACCCGCAGCATCAACCGCGTGCCGTACGGCGCGGCAAAGGGCGGGGTGAATGCCCTGACCGCGTGCCTGGCGTTCGAAACCGCCGGTCGCGGCGTGCGGGTCAATGCCACGGCGCCCGGCGGCACCGAGGCGCCGCCCCGGGTGATTCCGCGCAACAGCGCCGAACAGAGTGCCCAGGAAAAAGTCTGGTACCAGCAGATCGTCGACCAGACCCTCGACAGCAGTTTGATGAAGCGCTACGGCACGCTGGATGAACAGGCCGGCGCCATTCTGTTTTTGGCCAGCGACGAAGCCTCCTACATCACCGGCATGGTCATGCCGGTGGGCGGTGGCGATCAGGGATAACCGACGGAGTTACAGGCGACGCTGAAACGCCCGGATGATTTTGAGCGTGGCGTCGCTGGTATCGAGGTTGTGGATCGCGTTCAGCGGAAACCACATGCAGTCGAAGATTTCGTTCAACGGCCGGGCCTGGTCGGTTTCCAGCGTGGAGGCCTCGTAGACATGGTGGCGGGTTTTGCCCGATTGCAGCTCCATCAGGTAGAGCATGTCTTCCACGCCCAGCCCGGTTTCTTCCGCCAGTTCGCGAGCGGCAGCACTGGCATGGGTCTCGCCGCTTTCCACCTTTCCGCCAGGCAACATCCAGCGACTCTTCGGTTTTCTGACCAGAAGAATGTGGCGGTCCTGCTCGCAAATGACGGTGGCGCGTACTTTCATGGGTTGCTCATGGATGCTCGGTGGTTGCTGTCATAAAAGTGTAACAAAAAAGCAATAATCAAGCTGGATCCATTGCCGCAGGCATTTGCCATGTTGAGGCGTTTTCAGGGGTAAAAGTGCCATTCAGGTGGTGTTTGATGCGACGTTCGGTCGTTTTCCCGGCGAACTGCGGGTGTAAGGTAGGTTAGTGAGCTTTGGAATCTTGCCGAGAAGGAGATGACCATGAGTGTTCCGATGCTGAACAGAATGCATATGAACGGTTATGACGTACTCAGCGTGAACAACGGCCCCTGGCGGGTCTGCACCAAGGGTGATCGGCTCGGGTCGTTTGCCAGCAGGGAGGAAGCACTGGCGTTTGCCGCCTCATTGCCCGGCTACAGAACACGATCGGGCAGGCAGTCGCGCAGCGAATAACCCAATCGTTGAACCATGTCGAAATACCGCTGTATCTGTAGGAGCGAGCATGCTCGCGATGGTCGTTAACGATAACGCGTGCTTACTGATTGAACGCGTCGTCCTTGAGATCATCGCGAGCAGGCTCGCTCCTACATGAATCACTTCATTAATAACCACCGCCCCCGCTGGAACGTGCAGGTTCACGGGCTTTCTGCTGGGCGCTGCTCCATTCGGCACAGGTCATGAAACCCTTGTGATCAACCTTGCCACGGCTATCGAAGCTGATGTTGTACGGTTGTCGGCGGTCGGGCTGGACCAGTTTGTAATCGAAACAGGTGCCAGCCTCGACAGTGCGGTTACTGATCGACAGCGGCGCTCCGCCGATTTGCTGGACCTGCTCCTGGCTCATGCCGATCTGGACCTTGGCCACCAGGGGTTGATCGCGAAATACTTGCGAGTCGGTATTGCAGCCTGCCAGCGTCATCATCGCGATGACGAACACAGGCAGAGTTCTGTTCATGGTCTGGCTCCTCTACTGATCAGCGTTCTTTCATTCCGGCTTGTTGCGGCTGATGACCTTGGCCTTGACCTCCTCGGCGTAGCCCAGCAATCGCTCTTCGTCCCCCTGAAACAGATCGCACAGCCGCTGCACGGCTTGCGCATCGACTTCATTGCCCGCCTGGCGCAGCTGTTGCGCTATTCGCACAAGCTCTACCGCCGACCATCGCAGGTCCGACGCGAGCCCTTGCAGATCGCGCCGCAGCGCTTGTTCCGATTCGTTAAGCCACATGATGACCTCCTGTATCTCTGCGCTAAAAGGTTAGACCCATTTGCGCCGGCGGGGGTTGAGTTCGTCAGTGGCGTTGTGCCTTCCTTTGGTCGGGAAATTGGTGCGAAATGGAAAATCCGCTGTCGTAGGGAGGTAGCGATTTATCGCCAGGGCAGGGGACGTTCAACATGACGGCAACCGATGACTTTCGAGCGCATGCCCATCAACTGATCGCCGACCTGGACGCGGCCACCAGTGAAATGATGAACCTCATCAGCGAACACCAGCTCAGCGGGCCGGAATGGGACCGGGTGAGCCAGTGGCAGCACGAAGCCTATGAGCGCTGGATGAGTTATTTGAACGAGCAGTCATACCCGAGGCCCGGCGATTTGAGCGCCAGTCGCTGAAAACCGGAGCAGTCCATGGCTGTCCGGACGGCGGCAGGCTACATTGTCTTTTTTCAGGAGTTAAGGGCGCTTCATGCAGAGTCGGATGTGGTTGGGGGGAGTGGTTTTGGCATTGCTGGCGGGCTGTTCGTTGCCGGCGTCACTGGTACCGGGCGAGCCGAATATGGGCAAGTACAGTGACAAGCCGCCGAAGGAGCTTGCCGCCTGTGTGCTGCCGCTCTGGCAACAAGAGGTGTCGCACACCACACAAGCGTCGATATCCAACGGCTACCGGATCACCGCGCCGAGCATCATCACTGCCGATGAGATTCTGGATATCGTGAAATACAAGGATGGCAGCCGGGTGTCGCTCTACCAGGGGCCGCCCTGGGCGAAGTCGGGCGCCATGCGCAAGGCAGTGCGCGACTGCCTGTAACCGTCAGTTCGAGATTTCGGTGACCTGGATGAGTTGATCGTCACTCGTCTGGGCACCGCTGGCGCCTTTCCTGTCGCGACGATCATTCATCCAGCTTTCCAGCTTTTCTCCAAACTCTGCCGGCGCCTTGCGCCCGACCTTGCGGGCGATGTCCAGGATCGTTTGCTGGTCCAGAGCCTCTTCCATGCGCTTTTGTGCCGTCAGCATGGCGGCATGGATCGAGCAGCGTCCTTCCACCGCCCATTCCGGCGTCAGGCCTTCAAACAACGCGCAACGACCGCGAATCTCCCGGCATTCGAAAATCGCCTTGCGCCCGTCGATGGCGTTGACGATGTCCAGCAGGGTGATTTCGTCAGCAGGCCGCGCCAGCTTGAAACCACCGCGCACGCCTTCGGTGGCGGCCACCAGTTTGGCCTTGGCCAGTTTGGTGAAGATTTTCGCCAGATAGTCCAGCGGCACGCCTTGCAGCTCGGCAAGGTCGCGCACGCTCGCTTCGCGGGTGTCGCCGTGATTGCCGACCAGGAACGCCAGGCAGTGAATGCCGTACTCGACGCCGGCACTGTAAAGAGCCATCAGATATCTCCGACTAATGTTGTCGCAAATGCTACCAGCTAGGGGCTTTCTGGACAACGAGTGCGTTTTTCCCATTCTGTGATGGGTTCGGCGAAGCGCAATGGATACGGGTTCATCAGTCTGTATCAATCTCATCGATGGAACTCATTGAAAGAAATCCGTTGCGAGGATTAACTCGGATCAATATAGTCGTAGTTGTCAGCGGGCAGTGAGCCATGCCTCTCGAAGGAGAGACGAGATCAACCTCCTGGCCCCAACCAACTTTCAATGCCTGGTTTCTTCCCCGGAGTTAAAAATGAAACAACACATCTTGGTAATCGGCGCAGGTTTCGGTGGCATGTGGACAGCGATCAGCGCAACCCGTCTGTTCAACATTCACGACCACAACAACACCGAAGTCGCGATCCTGGCGCCCCAGGCCGAGCTGCGGATTCGTCCACGCTTCTACGAGCCGAACGCCCACACGCTGGCCGCGCCCATCGGTGATTTGCTCGACGCGGTAGGCGCGAAGTTCATCAAGGGCTCCGCCGACTCCATCGACGTGGCGAACAAAAGCGTCGGCTACACCGATGCTTCGGGTAACAAGCAGGTGGTGATCTACGACAAACTCGTTCTGGCCACCGGCAGCGGCCTGGCACTGCCCAACACCCCGGGTGTGTCTGAACACGCCTTCGACGTCGACCAGATCGAACAGGCCGTGCGCCTGGAGAACCATCTCAAGTCCTTGGCCAACCAGCCGGAAAGTAAGGCGCGCAACACCGTAGTGGTCGCCGGTGGCGGCTTCACCGGGATCGAAACGGCGACTGAAATGCCGACCCGCCTGCGTGCCATCCTCGGTGACCGTGCCGACATCAATGTGATCGTCGTCGATCGCGGCGACAAGGTCGGCGGTTCGATGGGCCCGGAAATCGCCGAAAAAATTGCCGAAGCCAGTATTGAAACCGGTGTGAAGTGGCACCTGAACGCCTCGGTGGTGGCGGTCGATGCCAATGGTGTGAGCCTGTCGGACGGGCAGCGCATCGAAGCCAAGACTGTGGTCTGGACCACCGGCGTGCGCGCCCACTCGCTGACCGAACAGATCCCCGGTGAGCGTGACCACCTCGGCCGCCTGCACGTTGACGACCACCTGAAAGTCATTGGCCAGGATGATGTCTACGCCACCGGCGACGTCGCCTACGCGGCCACCGATGACATCGGCAACCACGCGCTGATGACCTGCCAGCACGCCATCGTGTTGGGTCGTCATGCCGGCAACAACGTCGCGGCGCAGATCCTCGGTGTGGACCCGACGGCCTACCGCCAGCCGAAATACGTCACCTGCCTGGACCTTGGTGCCTGGGGCGCGGTGTACACCGAAGGCTGGGATCGTCAGGTCAAACTGACCAAACAGGAAGGCAAAGAGCTCAAGACCCAGATCAACACCGTGTGGATCTACCCGCCGGTGGCCGACCGTGACGTCGCCTGGGCGGCTGCGGATCCGCTGATTCCGATTGCCTGATCACGACTCCCATAACGCTTGATGCTTGAAGCGAATCCCGCCCGGGTTGTCCGGGCGGGATTTTTTTGTTCAGCCTCAAATGCGGCAAACGACACAAAACCCTGTGGGAGCAAGGCTTGCCCGCGATGGCGGCGGTACAGTCGATAAAAAACTCCGGACGAAAAAAAGGCCGCCACAACCCGACGTTGCGGCGACCCGAGGGTGACTCATCAGTGGGCGCCAGCGGCCTTGTTCAAATCACTTTCCGCCCATTCGGTGTAGACGCAGGCATCGGCCGTGGCCCAGCGGACCTTCACCGGATCCCCCGCCTTGAGCGGCATGCCGGCGGCTGAAAGCGCCTTGACGGTCATCGAGGTACCGCCCGCCGTCACCACGCTGCACGTCTGGCTTTCACCGAGGAACAACACCTCCACGACCTTGGCCGAGACCTCGTTCCAGCCAGCGGCCAACGGTTCCTCGCTGGCCTGTTGCGCGCTCAACGCCAGGGCCTTTTCCGGGCGCACCATCAGCAACACATCCTGATCGGTTTGCAGGCCGGCGGTCAGGCGGATCGACAGCGGCTGGCCTTCAAAGGTCGCCACCGCATTGCCCTGGGCCTTGAGCTTGAGGAAGTTCGAGTTGCCCAGGAACGACGCGACAAAGGCGTTCGGCGGGTTCTGGTACAGGTCGTAGCCGCTGCCCAGGCCGACGATCTTGCCGTGGCTGAAGATCGCGATGCGCTGGGACAGGCGCATCGCTTCTTCCTGGTCGTGGGTCACGTAGACGATGGTGATGCCCAGGCGTCGATGCAGTTGGCGCAATTCATCCTGCAGGTCTTCGCGCAGTTTTTTGTCCAGTGCGCCCAGCGGTTCGTCCATCAGCAGGATGCGTGGTTCATAGACCAGCGCCCGGGCGATGGCGACGCGTTGCTGCTGGCCACCGGAGAGTTGTGAAGGGCGGCGGTGGGCGAATTTTTCCAGCTGCACCAGCTTGAGCATCGCATCGACCCGGCGCTCACGCTCGGCGGCATCGAGTTTGCGGATGGTCAGCGGAAACGCGATGTTGTCGCGCACCGACAGATGCGGGAACAGCGAATAGCGCTGGAACACCATGCCGATGTCGCGCTTGTGCGGCGGCACGTTGACCAGCGACTGGCCGTTGACCAGGATCTCGCCGCTGCTCGGGGTTTCGAAGCCGGCGAGCATCGACAGGGTGGTGCTCTTGCCGGAGCCGCTGGAGCCGAGGAAGGTCAGGAACTCGCCGTCCTTGATGTCCAGGGAGATGTTGTCCACGGCGGCAAAGTCGCCGTAGAACTTGTTCAGGTTGCACAGGCTCACCAGGGGCTTGTCGTTTGGCTGCGCGGCATCTTTGATTACTGCACTCATGTCGTACTCCTGGTGCTCAAGCGTTGAGTTCGTTGCGCCGGCGCAGGGCGGCGGCGATGACCATGACCAATACCGAGAGGCCGATCAGCAGCGTCGAGGCGACGGCGATCACCGGTGTCAGGTCCTGGCGCAACGTGGTCCACATTTTCACGGGAAGGGTTTGCAGGGTCGGGCTGGCCATCATCACGCTCAGCACCACTTCATCCCACGAGACGAGGAAGGCGAAGAGGGCGCCGGCCACCATGCCCGGACGGATCGCCGGGAAGGTCACCTTGTACACCGCCTGCAGGCGCGAGGCGCCGCAGATCACCGCCGCATCCTCGATCGACTGATCGAACAGCTTCAGCGAGTTGATGATCGAGATAATGGTGAACGGCAGCGCCACGATCACATGGCTGACCACGAAGGCGAACATGGTCCCGGTGTACCCCAGCTTGAGGAACAGTGCGTACACCGCCACGGCGATGATCACCAGCGGCACGATCATCGGCAGGGTGAACAGGCCGTAGAGCATTTCCCGGCCAGGGAAGCGGCCACGGACCAGGGCGAACGCGGTGGGCAAGCCCAGGGCCACGGCGAAGATCGTGGTCAGCACCGCGACCTTGAGGCTGGCCAGGGCCGCGTTCATCCAGTCGGCGTTGGAGAAGAACTGGCCGTACCATTTCAGCGTCCAGCCCGGAGGCGGGAACACCAGCCACTGCGAGGAGCCGAACGACAGCAGGACGATGAACACGATCGGCAGCAGCAGGAACAGCCCGATCAGCCCGGTGGTCGCATACAGGCCAAGGCGCATCTGGCGGCTCATGGCATTGGGGGTCAGGAGCATGACGGCTTACCTCGCGTTGCTGGCGCCAACCGGGGATTCCGGCTGGAGCTTCAGGTAGAAGTAGAACAACACCAGCGTGATGACGATCAGCAACGCGGCGCCGGCGCTGGCCAGGCCCCAGTTGAGGAACGACTGCACCTGCTGAATGATGAACTCGGGCAGCATCATGTTCTGCGCGCCGCCCAGCAGCGCCGGGGTCACGTAGTAACCGAGGGACATCACGAACACCATCAGCCCGCCGGAAAACAGCCCCGGCCGGCACAGCGGCAGGAACACCCGGAAGAAGTTGGTCCAGGGGCTGGCGCCGCAGATGGAGCCGGCCTGCAGGATCATCGGGTCGATGGCCTGCATGGTCGCCTGCAACGGCAACACGATGAACGGGATCATGATGTAGCTCATGCCGATCACCACGCCGGTGAGGTTATGCACCATCTCCAGCGGCTGATCGATGATGCCCATGGCCATCAGCGCCTTGTTGATCACGCCCGAGGCTTGCAGCAGCACCAGCCACGAATAGGTGCGGGCGAGCAGGCTGGTCCACATCGACAGCAGCACGATGTTGAGGATCCAGCGACCCCAGCCGCGGGGCACCAGGGTGATCGCCCAAGCCAGCGGGAAGCCCAGCAGCAGGCTGAAAATGGTCACCAGGCCGGCCACCGAGAAGGTGTTGAGCAGGACCCGCGCATACGCCGAGTTGGCAAACAGCTGTTCGTAGTTGCCCAGGCCCGGCGTCGGTTCCAGCACGCCGCGCAGCAGCAGGCCGATCAGCGGCGCGAGGAAAAACAGGCCGAGGAACAGCAGGGCGGGGATGAGGTTGCTCGAGCCGCGCCAGCGTTGTGCCAAAGTCGGGGTTTGCGTCATCGCAGCGGCCTTGCCGGCAGCGCCGGAGGCGCTCCCGACGGACGTGGATTGGCGGGTTGCGGTCGCCATCATTTTCATTTGACCAGCCATTCGTTCCACCGTGTCGCGATGGCCGGACCGTTCTTGGCCCAGTACGCGAAGTCGAGAGTGATTTGGTCCTTGGCGTAGGCCGTCGGCAGGTTAGGGGCCAGCACCGAATCCAGGCGCGCCACGCTGTCGACGTTGACCGGGGCGTAGGCGGTCAGGTTGGAGAAGTCGGCCTGTCCCTTGGCGCTGCTGGCATTGGCCAGGAACTTCATCGCCGCGTCCTTGTTCTTCGAGCCTTTAGGGATGACCAGAATGTCGGCCATCACCAGATTCTGTTTCCAGCTGACGCCGACGGGGGCGCCGTCTTCCTGCAGGGCGTGAATCCGGCCGTTCCAGAACTGGCCCAGGCTGGCTTCGCCGGAGGCCAGCAGCTGTTGCGACTGGGCACCGCCGCCCCACCAGACGATGTCTTTCTTGATGGTGTCGAGTTTCTTGAAGGCGCGGTCCAGGTCCAGCGGGTAGAGCTTGTCGGCGGGTACGCCGTCGGCCAGCAGGGCCAGTTCGAGTACGCCAGGGCTTGGCCATTTGTAGAGGGCGCGTTTGCCGGGGTAAGTCTTGGTGTCGAACAGCGCGGTCCAGTCCTGCGGCTTGGCGGCGCCGAGCTTGCCCTCGTTGTAGCCGAGGACGAAGGAGAAGAAGAACGAGCCGACGCCGTGATCGCTGACAAAACGCGGGTCGATCTTGTCGCGCTCGATCACTTTGAAATCCAGCGGTTCGAGCAAGCCTTCAGAGGCGGCGCGCAAGGCGAAATCGGCTTCGACGTCGACCACGTCCCACTGCACGTTGCCGCTTTCGACCATGGCCTTGAGCTTGCCGTAGTCGGTGGGGCCATCCTGAACCACGGTGATGCCGCTGGCCTTGCTGAACGGATCGGCCCAGGCCTGCTTCTGCGCATCCTGGGTGGTACCGCCCCAGCTGACGAAGTTGACGCTTTCAGCCGCCATCAATGCCTGGCTGGTCACGCTCAGCAGACCCGCGAACAGCACTGCGGTGACACCTTTGTTCAACACCATTTTCACGCCCTCATTGTTGTGTTTATGAGCGGGGCTTTGAGTGCCCGCCTATCGGGAGCAGTAGGTCCATCGAGTCGCTGAGACTGTCCGGTCTATGGAATATCATATTATGGTATTCCAAACTTTGTGCAAGCATTTTGCCGTACCGGCTATCTGGCAAACACCTCCCCCTGTAGGAGCGAGCCTGCTCGCGATGGAGGTACAGGCACCGCTGTGTGTCAGGCAGCCAGCGTTATCGTTGACGTCCATCGCGAGCAGGCTCGCTCCTACAGGGGGACTCTCCAATTACCCGGTGAAAGGAATACTCTCCACCACCTCCAGGTCATACCCGGTCAACCCAGCATATTTGAGCGGCGGGCCCAAGTGCCGCAGCTTGCCCACGCCCAGGTTCTGCAGGATTTGCGCGCCGGTGCCCACTTCCGAATAGATCCGCGACTGCGAGCGGCTGAACTGCCGGGGCGACTGGGTCAATTGCGGCACGCGTTCGAGCAGCGCCTGGGACGATTCATGGTTGGCCAGTACCACCACCACGCCGCGTCCTTCCTCGGCCACCCGTTGCAGCGCAGCCCACAGGGTCCAGTTGGACGGACCGCTGTATTCGGCACCGACCAGATCGCGCAGCGGGTCGATCACATGCACCCGCACCAGCGTCGGTTCTTCGCGGCGCAGTTCGCCCATGACCATGGCCATGTGGACACCGCCTTCGATGCGATCCTCAAAGGTGATCAGACGAAAGGTGCCGTGCACGGTGGGCAGTTCACGCTCGCCGATGCGCTCGACCGTGTGCTCGTTGCTCAGGCGGTAGTGGATCAGGTCGGCGATGGTACCGATCTTGATCCCGTGCTTTTGCGCGAACACTTCCAGGTCCGGGCGGCGGGCCATGGTGCCGTCATCGTTCATCACCTCGACGATCACCGACGCCGGGGTGAAGCCGGCCAGGCGCGCCAGGTCGCAACCGGCTTCGGTATGCCCGGCGCGGGTCAGCACGCCGCCTTCGCGGGCACGCAAGGGGAAGATGTGGCCGGGCTGGACGATATCGGCGGCGCTGGCGCCCGGGGCGACGGCCGCCGCCACGGTGCGCGCGCGGTCGGCGGCGGAAATGCCGGTGGTCACGCCGGTGGCAGCTTCGATGGAGACGGTGAACGCGGTGCTGAACACGCTGCCGTTGCTGGGGACCATCTGCTCCAGGCCCAGGCGCTGGCAATGCTCGTCAGTCAGGGTCAGGCAGATTAGGCCACGTGCCTCGCGGGCCATGAAGCTGATGGCTTGCGCGCTGCAACGGTCGGCCGCCAGCAGCAGATCGCCTTCGTTTTCGCGGTCCTCGTCATCCACCAGCAGTACCATTTTGCCGAGGCGATAATCTTCGATGATTTCTTCGATCGTGTTGAAGGCCATGATGCAGTCTCATTCTTTGCCGGGTTGGCTGGGTTGATTCATATTATGGTATACCATGATACAAAACAAACCGAGAGGTCACATATGAAGGCGTACTGGATAGCTCACGTGGAAGTCACCGACCCTGATCAATACAGCCAATACACCCAGCGGGCCCCGCAGGCCTTCGCCCTGTACGGCGGGCGCATGCTGGCCCGTGGCGGGCGCTGCGAAGTGCTGGAAGGGCAAGGGGCGCAGCGTAATGTGGTGATCGAGTTCGACTCGTATGAGCAGGCGCTGGCGTGTTATCGCTCGCCGGAGTATCAGGAGGCGAAGCGGCACCGTGAGGGGGCGGGAAGGGCGGAGATCGTTATCGTGGAAGGCGTGAACTGAAGGAACCGATACCTGTAGGAGCGAGCCTGCTCGCGATGGAGGCAGGGGCACCGCGGGGTGTCAGGCAGCCAGCGTTATCGTTGACGTCCATCGCGAGCAGGCTCGCTCCTACAGGGGGAGTGTGCTATCAGCGGATGAAGTGAACCTTGCCACTGTCATCGTTGCCGATGTAAATGCCGTAGACCCCAGCCTGCCGCTCCTCGATATAACGCTCGAGAATCTGCCGGATCGCCGGGTAGTAGATGCTGTCCCAGGGAATCTCCTCGGGCGCGAAGAATTTGTAGTCCAGGGTCTCCGGCCCGTGCTGGCCGGTGATCTCCAGGGCGATGGCGCGGAAGATGATGTACACCTCGCTGATCTGCGGCACGCTGAAGATCGAGTAGGGCGAGAGGATTTCCCCGCGCACGCCACTTTCTTCCCAGACCTCGCGCAAGGCCGCCTGCTCGGTGGTCTCGCCGGCTTCCATGAAGCCCGCCGGCAAGGTCCAGGTGCCGGGACGCGGCGGGATCGCCCGTTGGCACAGCAGGTATTTGCCGTCCTGCTCGATGATGCAGCCGGCGATGATTTTCGGGTTGACGTAGTGGATGTAGCCGCAGCCGCTGCACATCAGGCGCTCGTGCGTATCGCCCGGCGGCACCTGTGACGTGAGGCCACCGGCGCCGCATTTCGGACAAAAGCTCGGGCTGAACATGATCAGCGACCTATGCGAGGTTCTTTGAGCGCGATCGGCAGGGTGATTTCGGGAATTGCCCCGGTCTCTTCCTGTTTGCGCTTGAGGTATTCGAGGGCGACGGCGGCAGCGGCGCGCACGTGATCGACACAAGCCTGATGGGCGGCCAACGGGTCGCCGCTCTTGATCGCCTCGACCATGCGTTCCATTTCCTGGTTGCTGGCGCCACGGCGGTTTTCCTGGGACACCGAGGTCGCGCGCAGGTAACTGATGCGCGCCTGCAACTGGCGCAACTGAGTGGCCGCAACGTGGTTGCCTGAGCCTTCGAGCAGGACGTCGTAGAAACCCTGCACCGAATCGATGACCTGTTGCAGTTCACCTTCCTTCAGCGCCTGGCGGTTTTCCTCCAGGGCTTTTTCCAGGGCCTTGATGTCCTTGGCCTTGGCCCGCAGGGTGAACAGCTGGACGATCAGGCCTTCGAGCACACAACGCAGTTCGTAGATATCGACGGCATCGGCCAGGGTGATGATGGCCACGCGCGGGCCCTTGGCGTCAGCGAATTCCACCAGCCCTTCGGACTCCAGGTGACGCAAGGCTTCGCGTACCGAGGTGCGGCTCACCCCAAGGCGATCGCACAGATCGCGTTCGACCAGACGGTCTCCCGGCAGAAGCTGGAAGTTCATGATGGCGCTGCGCAGCTTATCCAGCACGATTTCGCGCAGGGTAACGGGGTTGCGGTTGACCTTGAAGCTGTCGTCGAGTGGCAGGCGTTTCATGGGGTACGCTCTAAAGGTGGCTGTCGATACCCGATGGGCATCGACCAGACCTGGGGTTAACTTGAGGCCTCGGCGTCGGCTTCGGCGAAGGCTTCACGGGCCAGCCGGAAACTGTCCACGGCCGCCGGAACGCCGCAATAAATGCCGACCTGAAGCAGAATTTCGCGTATTTGCTCACGACTCAAGCCGTTACGCAAGGCGCCGCGCACATGCAGCTTGAGTTCGTGCGGACGGTTGAGCGCCGAGATCATCGCCAGGTTGATCATGCTGCGTTCCTTGAGCGACAAACCCTCGCGACCCCAGACATGACCCCAGCAGTATTCGGTGACCATCTCCTGCAGGGGGCGGGTGAAGTCGTCGGCGTTCTGGATCGAGCGCTGCACATAGTCTTCGCCGAGCACCCGGGTGCGGATCTGCAGGCCTTTTTCGTACTTCTCATTGCTCATAAATCCTCCTCTCACCACCGCCCCCTGTAGGAGCGAGCCTGCTCGCGATGGTCTTCCGGGCACCGCGTTCATTCAGAAAGCCAGCGTCATCGTTAACGACCATCGCGAGCAGGCTCGCTCCTACAGTTGGGGATGTGTGAAGCACTCAAGCCAGGGTCGGCAACGGCCCCAGCTTGCCCTTGTGGTAGATCATCGGCGTCACCGGCTGCGCAGGCAAAATCAGGTTCTTCACCGCACCAACGATGATCGCGTGATCACCACCATCGTATTCGCGCCACAGTTCGCACTCGATGATCGCCGTGGCCTTGCTCAGGATCGGGTTGCCCAGATCGCTCAGATGCCAGTCGATGCCCTTGGCCTTGTCTTTGCCCTTGCCGGCAAAGGCGTAGGCCTCGGCCGTCTGGTCGGCGGACAGCAGGTGGATCGCGAACTGCTGGCTGTCGCGCAGCACCGGGTAGGTGTCGGAGGCGTAGTTGGGGCAGAACAGCACCAGTGCCGGATCGATCGATAGCGCACTGAAGGCGCTGGCGGTGATGCCGACGATGCCGCCGAGCGGGTCGAGGGTGGTGACCACCGTGACGCCGGACGGGAACGAGCCCATGACGTCTTTGTAAATGCCGGGTTCAATCATTTCGCAGCACTCCTAGCGCATCACAAAGGGGTCAGGCATGGGCGCCTGGGACAGGTTGATCCACACCGTTTTCAGCTCGGTGTAGGCCAGCACCGAATCGATGCCGCTTTCGCGTCCATAGCCGCTGTTCTTGAAGCCGCCGATCGGCGCCATGGCCGAGACCGCGCGATAGGTGTTGACCCAGATGATCCCCGAACGCACATCCCGGGCCAGCCGGTGGGCGCGGCCCAGATCGCGAGTCCAGATGCCGGCGGCGAGGCCGAACTGCGAGTCGTTGGCGATCGCCAGCGCTTCGGCTTCGTCCTTGAAACGAATGACCGACGCCACCGGACCGAACACTTCTTCCTGCATGATCTTCATCGAGTTGCGGTCGCACTCGAACAGGGTCGGCTCATAGAACCAGCCGTCGCCCACCCCCGTCGGGCGCTTGCCGCCGATGCGCAGGCGCGCACCTTCGGCGATGGCGTCGGCTACCAGGCCTTCGACTACGGCCAGTTGCTGCGCGGTGGCCATCGGGCCCATTTCGCTGCTGTCATCCGAAGGGTTGCCGATGCGAATGCGTTGGGCGCGTTCCACCAGGCGGCTGACGAATTCATCGTAGATCTCGTCCTGCACCAGCAGGCGCGAACCGGACACGCAGCTCTGCCCGGAGGCGGCATAGATGCCGGCGATGGCGCCGTTGATCGCGCTGTCGAGGTCGGCGTCGGCGAAGATGATGTTCGGCGACTTGCCGCCCAGTTCCAGCGACAGCTTGGCGAAGTTCTCGGCGCTGCTGCGCACCACATGGCGCGCCGTGGCCGCACCGCCGGTGAAGGCGATCTTGCGTACCAGCGGGTGACGGGTCAGGGCGGCGCCGGTGCTCGGGCCGTAGCCGGTGACAACGTTGACCACACCCGGCGGAATCCCGGCCTCAAGTGCCAGGCGTGCCAATTCCAGAATGGTCGCCGAAGCGTGTTCGGAGGGCTTGATCACGATGGTGTTGCCCGCCGCCAGGGCGGGCGCCAGTTTGATCGCGGTCAGGTATAGCGGGCTGTTCCACGGAATGATCGCCGCCACCACGCCCATGGCTTCGTGCACGGTGTAGGCAAAGAGGTCCGGCTTGTCCAGGGGCAGGGTGCCGCCTTCGAGCTTGTCGGCAAGGCCTGCGGTGTAGTGGAAAAACTCCGGCAGATAACCGACCTGGCCGCGAGTCTCGCGAATCAGCTTGCCGTTGTCGCGGCTTTCCAGCTGCGCCAGTTGTTCCTTGTTTTCGGCGATCAGGTCACCCAGGCGCCGCAGCAACTTGCCACGCGCGGTGGCGGTCAGGCCGCGCCAGGCCGGGCTGTCGAAGGCCGTCTGCGCCGCCTGCACGGCGCGCTCGACATCGGCTTCGTCGGCATCGGGCAGTTCGGCCCAGGCTTCGGCCAGGGCAGGGTTCAGGCTTTGGAATGTCTTGCCGGAGAGGGCATCGACCCATTCGCCGCCGATGCACATCTGGAAACGTGCGAGTGTCATGCAACGATCCCCTTCAAATGGTTGGGTCGGGAATGCGCCTTGTCGAGGAACTCCAGCAACAGCTGGTTGACCAGGCGCGGCGATTCTACGGGCATCATATGCCGCTGTTCGGGCAGCACGGCAACCGTCGCGCCGGGAATGCGCGCGGCCAGTTGCTCGGCCATGTCCGGGGTCGAACCGGGGTCCAGTTCGCCGGTGGCGACCAGCGTCGGCACCTGGATACTGGCCAGGTCGTCGGCGCGGTACATGTCCTGGGTGGCGAACAGCTCATAAGTGGTCAGGTAACCCTGCGGGTCGTTCTGCGCGAGGGTCTGGCGCAACGCGGCGATCTGCGCCGGGTTGGCCGCCTGATATTCGCGGCTGAACCAGCGCGACAGCGCGGCTTCGGCGTTGGCGTCCGGTCCGTGCTCGGCGGCCTGGGCGGTGCGGGCGATGACGCCGGCGCGTTGCTCTTCAGTTCGGTTGAACACACTGTTGAGCACCACCAGGCTTTGCAGGCGTTGCGGGTAGTGCAGGGCAAATGCCCGCGCCACCAGCCCGCCCATGGAAAAACCGATCACCGCCGCCTTGGGCAATTGCAAGTGATCGAGCAGCTCCAGCAACTGATCGGCATAGCCGAGCAGGGGCGTGCCGCTTGCCGGGCGCGGGCTGGCGCCGTGGCCCAGCATGTCGTAGGCGATGACGCGGTACTGCGTGGCCAGGCCAACGATCTGGCCGCCCCACATTTCTTTATTCAGGCCCACGCCGTGGATCAAGACCACGGGCTGGCCTTGGCCGGTCGCCAGGTAACTGGTGCCAGCCGGGGTGCGTTCAGCGGTGAGCCGAATCATGGAGCGCTCCTGCATACCTTTTTGTTGTAGTGACCGACCCGTCTTACTGGGCTTTTTCAGCCGCCAGTTCTTCCAGGTCGATGTAGCGGTTGCCGATGCGCGGGTGAATGCGGCCGCCATCGGCGCAACCCAGGACCACGACGATTTCGTCGGCGCGCGGGGCGTCTTCGATCTGCATTTCCAGGGTGATGTAGTGCGAGCGCAGGCCTTCGTCGTCCTTGTGCATCATCGGGATCTGGATCGAGGTACCCGGGCCGCCGCGCTTGTTGGTGAAGCTCAGGTAGCTCTTGGCCTTGACCGCTTCGCGGTAGTGGTTGCCGAAGCGCAGGGTGTGGATCACGGCGGAGGCGTGCTCGATTTCGCCATCGGCGCCGACCACTGCTGCCTTGCCGTAAGCCTCGATTTTCTCGGCACCGCCGATGATGCCCACCAGGCGCTCGACCATCATCGCGCCCAGGTCGGAGCAGTTGGCGCGGATCTGCGGCTTGAGGTCTTCGACAAAACCGTTGCCCACCCACGGGTTTTTCATCACCACGGCCAGCCCGACCATAGTCACGGGTTTATCGGTGGCCTTGCCGCCTTCGATGAAGGTTTCTTCGACATAGCTGACGATCTTGCGGATTTCGAAACTCATGAGCTGCTCCGTATGGGGGAAGAAAGTGTCTGTGCGTATGATGGTATACCATAATATCGGTTGTGCAAGAGCTGTGAATGAGTTTCTCGTCAGCGGGCGATGAAACGCGCGGTCGACACCGATCCCCTGTAGGAGCGAGCCTGCTCGCGATGGAGGCAAAAACACCGCGGGGTGTCAGGTTTTCAGCGTTATCGTTGACGTCCATCGCGAGCAGGCTCGCTCCTACAGGGGAATGGTGGATTTGTCCGTTACGCGACATGTACTGGCTTACTAGCGTTAGCCGGCCGCTGTGCGGCGGAGTAGAGTCGAGCCCACGTTCCTGGCAAACCCGGATGATCCCCATGACTCGCCCTCGCTTCCTGCCCGACAACTTCACCCTGACCCTGGTCGGCGTGGTCCTTCTCGCCAGCTTCCTGCCTGCCAGCGGGCAGGTAGCGGTGGGCTTTGGCTGGCTGACCAATATCGCCATTGCCCTGTTGTTCTTCCTGCACGGCGCCAAGCTGTCGCGCGAATCGATCATTGCCGGCGCCGGCCACTGGCGCCTGCATCTGCTGGTATTCAGCCTGACCTTCATCCTGTTTCCGCTGCTGGGCCTGGCGCTCAAGCCGGTGCTGTCACCGCTGATCGGCGACAACCTGTACATGGGCATGCTCTATCTCTGCGCGCTGCCCGCCACGGTGCAATCGGCGATTGCGTTCACGTCCCTGGCGCGCGGCAACATTCCGGCGGCGATTTGCAGCGCGGCGGCGTCCAGCTTGTTCGGGATCTTCCTCACACCACTGCTGGTGACGCTGCTGCTCAATGTGCATGGCGACGGCGGCTCGACCCTGGACGCGATCCTCAAGATCAGCGTGCAACTGCTGCTGCCGTTCATTGCCGGGCAGATCGCCCGGCGCTGGATCGGCGCCTGGGTGGGGCGCAACAAGAGCTGGCTGAAATTCGTCGACCAGGGCTCGATTCTGCTGGTGGTCTATGGCGCGTTCAGCGAAGCGGTGAATGAAGGCATCTGGCATCAGATTCCGCTGCGGGACCTGGCGGGGCTGGTGGTGGCCTGCTGCGTGGTGCTGGTGCTGGTGCTGGTGGCGTCGACCGTGCTGGGCAAGGCCTTTGGTTTCAACCAGGAAGACCGCATCACCATCCTGTTCTGCGGTTCGAAGAAAAGCCTCGCCACCGGCGTACCCATGGCCCAAGTGCTGTTCGCCGGCAGCACCATCGGCGTGCTGATCCTGCCGTTGATGCTGTTTCATCAGATTCAACTGATGGTCTGCGCGGTGTTGGCGCAGCGCTATGCCAAGCGCGAGGAATCGGTGGCCGAGCTGATGGGGCAGGTCGATCCCTGAGGCAGGAACCCTGTAGGAGCGAGCCTGCTCGCGATGAACGACGGAACACCGCGGGGTGTCAGACAGCCAGCGTCATCGTTGACGACCATCGCGAGCAGGCTCGCTCCTACAGCTGGCGTGTGTGTTGTTGACTGGGTACATATCCGTTTTTTTGGTGATGGCTGCTTATGGTTCCGCCCTGACGGCGGGTTACTTGGAAAAGCGCCAAGTAACCAAGCGCTTTTATCCCCTGACGTACGGCCCTTCGCTTAGGCTCAGGGTTCCCTCGCTCCGGTATTCCGACGGGGCAGGTCAACATCAAAATCAAGATCAAAAACCAAAGCAAAAGCAGATCGCGGTCCCCTGTAGGAGCGAGCCTGCTCGCGATGGTCGTCAACGATAACGCTGGCAGCCTGACACCCCGCGGTGTCCCTTCGTCCATCGCGAGCAGGCTCGCTCCTACAGGGGGAGCGGGCAAAAAAAAGCCGTCCTTAAGGACGGCGGGAAAAAAAAGCACGCGGTGTATGGCGTCAGTATTGCGGCAGCCAGGTTACAGATTCATGACGCCTAGACGCCGGTTCGTCAGTAAACCTGCGGCACGATGATTTCCGGTGGCGTCGGATTGCGTGAGTAGTCTTCCTGGCGCACGCGCTGCGGCAGTTCGATCACCGGCAGCTCGACTTCCTCGTAAGGCATCTGGCTCAGCAGGTGATGGATGCAGTTGAGCCGGGCCTTTTTCTTGTCGTCGGCCTGTACCACCCACCAGGGCGCTTCGGCGATGTGGGTGCGTTCGAGCATGACTTCCTTGGCCTTGGTGTAGGCCTCCCAGCGTCGGCGCGATTCCAGGTCCATGGGGCTGAGCTTCCATTGCTTGAGCGGGTCATGGATGCGGCTGAGGAAGCGCAGGTGCTGTTCCTGGTCGGAAATCGAGAACCAGTATTTGATCAACTGGATGCCCGAGCGGGCGAGCATCCGTTCGAACTCCGGCACGGTGCGGAAGAATTCTTCATATTGATCCGCGTTGCAAAAGCCCATCACTTGCTCGACCCCGGCGCGGTTGTACCAGCTGCGGTCGAACAGGACGATTTCGCCGGCGGCCGGCAGGTGCGAGACGTAGCGCTGGAAATACCACTGGGTGCGTTCGCGGTCATTGGGCGCGGGCAGGGCGGCGACCCGGCAGACCCGGGGGTTGAGACGCTGGGTGATGCGCTTGATCACACCGCCCTTGCCGGCGGCGTCGCGGCCTTCGAACAGGATCACCACCTTGTGCCCGGTCTTGACCACCCAGCTCTGCAGCTTCACCAACTCACCCTGCAGGCGGAACAGTTCGCTGAAGTAACGCCGGCGTTCCTGTTTTTGCGGGCTTTCGTCGGGGTGATCGCCGAACAGGGAACCGAGGTCGTGATCATCCTCCAGAAGCTCCAGTTCAAGCTCTTCGTCGCTGTGATCGAGCAGTTCGCGATGGATGCGTTGCATCAGGGTGTCGTTGGTCAACAGCATGGTCAGAACTCCCGACGAGAGGTGGAAGCCAGCATGCTATGCCGGGGCATGTGACGCTGTGGTGACGAACAGGTGATGGCAGATTTAATTGCGCTGTCATCGGGATGTCACCGAACCCATGGCAGGATCGGCGCAAACCGCTTCAGCGTGCGGTGCAATGCCGCTCGCGGGCCGATAAGAAAACTGCCAGGAATCCCAACCATGAAAGGTGACGCCTCCCTTTTTGCCGCCATTGACCTGGGCTCCAACGCGTTTCGCCTGATGATCGGCCAGCCTGTCAGGCGCAATCAGGCGTTCATGATTCAGGAGGTGAAAACCTTGCGCGAGCCGGTGCGGCTGGCGGAAGGGTTTCAGGGCGGGGCGCTGGACGAACTGGCGCTGGATCGCGGCTGGCAGGCGCTGGCGCGATTCGGCAAGAAACTGCGCGGTTTCGAGGCCGGGCGGGTGCGGGCGGTGGCCACCAGCGCGGTGCGCGAGGCCGATAATGCCGAGCTTTTCCTGGCCAGTGCCGAGCGTCACCTGGGGTTTCGGATCGACGTCATCTCCGGACAGGAAGAAGCCCGACTGGTGTATGCCGGCGTCGCTCACACGATCCCCTGCGCCGAGAGCATGCGGCTGGTGGTGGATATCGGCGGGGGGTCGACCGAGTTGATTCTGGGGCGCGGCACCGAGCCTTTGGTCACCCAGAGCATTGCCATCGGCAGCGGCACCTTCGGTGCGCGCTACTTCGCCGGAGGGCGCATCACTGCCGAAGCACTGCTCGAGGCCGAGCGCGTGGCTACCCTGGCGTTCGATAAGGTGGCCCGGCGTTATCGAGCCAAGGGCTGGCAGCAGACCATCGGCTCATCCGGCACCGCACGCATGCTGGCCAGGATCCTCAATGCCAACGGCCTGAACGACTTCGGCCAGAGCGGCATCACCTACAGTGGCCTGCTGCGTTTGTCCGTACGCCTGCTGGAAGTCGGGCACGTCAAAAAGCTGCGACTGGCGGGCCTGCAAGCCCATCGCATGAGCATCCTGCCGGGCGGCCTGGTGCTGATGCTCGCGGCGTTCAAGGTCTTCGGCATTTCGCACATGACACCGTCCGAGCCTGGCTTGCGCTTCGGGGTCCTGCACGGCCTGATGTCCCGGCACTGATTACTCGGGTTGTTCGGGCGAACGCAATCAACTGTAGGAGCGAGCATGCTCGCGATGGAGGCACCGGCACCGCGGGGTGTCAGGCAGCCAGCGTTATCGTTAACGACCATCGCGAGCAGGCTCGCTCCTACAGGGTTTATTGCGCATCCAGGTTCTCCACCAGCCACTCACTGAACGCCAGCGCACTGTTTTCACTGTCGCGATGGGTCAACAGCGCCCAGTTCGGACCGCGAATGGTCTGTTCCACCAGCGGCTGTAACAGGCCGGTGGCCCGCGCCTGCCGGCTCAGCACCTGGCTGACCAGGGCAATACCCAGCCCCGCGCACGCGGCATCCAGCAACAGGCCCGGATCGGAGAAGTTCAGACCCTGATCCTGTTGGCCGACATCGACCCCGGCCTCCACCGCCCAATGACTCCAATCCATTTCCCGTTCGCCGTGCAGCGTGGTGCGTGCCTCGACAGGTTGCGCCAAAACGCCGGGGTGGCACGCCGGGTAGAGGCGGTCGGCATACAGCACCTTGAAGCTGCACTCGGCCTGGGAGCTGATGTCATCGCGCACGGCGATGTCGATGGTCTGGGTGGCCATGTCCGGCACCTCATCGGTGCTGTAGATCCACAGGTCGATCTGCGGGTGCCGGTTGCGAAAATCCCCCAGGCGCGGCAATAGCCAGTGGCGGGCGAACGCCGGCGTGGTGTTGAGCACCAGTTGATTGGGTTTCTGATATTGCCCGAGTCGGCGGATGCCCACGGCCAGTTGCTGCAGCATCGCCTGGGTGGTGCTGAGCAGATCGTGGCCGGCATCGGTCAGGCTGACGCTGCGCCCGCTGCGAAAAAACAGCGGCTGTTCAAGGTACGCCTCGAGGCTGCGAATCTGCTGGCTGATGGCCGACTGGGTCAGGTGCAACTCCTCGGCAGCCTTGTGAAAACTGCCCAGCCGGGCAGCCGCTTCAAAGCCGCGCAGGGTGCTGAGCGGCGGCCAGTGCTTGAGCATACTGATAAGTTCCTCTAATCACTTTTCTGCAAAATCCATCGTTTGTTTGCCATTTTTACGCGCCGTAGCATGTATGCCAAGACCGCCAAGGCAGTTTTCATTGAACACAATGGCTTAACTAAAGGGCTTTTTATCATGCAGCAGAACGAGATGGGAAACAGTGGTTGGATGATGCCGGCGGAGTGGGTTCGCCACGCCGCGACCTGGATGGTCTGGCCGCACAACCAGGCGCTCTGGGAGTCGGGTTGGCGCGTGACCCTGGCGCAGGTGCAGGAAGATTTCGCCGGCGTGGCCAACGCGATTGCCCGTTTCGAACCGGTGAAGATGGTCGTCGACCCCTCGGCAGTAGACAGCGCCAAGGCCCTGTGCGGCGCCAACATCGAACTGATCGAGCTGCCGGTGAACGACAGCTGGTGCCGTGACTCCGGCCCAAGCTTCGTCTGCCATCCGCAACAAGGCCTGGCCGGTGTGAGCTGGCGCTTCAACGCCTGGGGCGGCAAGTCGGCCCATGATCTGGATGAAGGTCTGGCGCGTCGCGCACTCAATCATCTGGGCCTGCCGTGCTTTGGCACGCACCTGAGCAATGAAGGCGGTGCCATCCACGTCGACGGCGAAGGCACGCTGATCACCACCGAGTCGGTCCTGCTCAACCCCAACCGCAACCCGGGCATAAGCAAAGCCGAGATGGAAGACATCTTCGCCCGTCTGTTGGGCGTGAAGAAAACCATCTGGCTGCCGGGCGACCCCGACTACGTCACCGGCGACATGACCGATGGCCATGTCGATGGCGTGTGCGCCTTCGCCCGTCCCGGCGTGTTGCTGGTGGACGCCACCCACGACCAGCAATCGGTGTATGCCGAAGTGGCGCGGGAGAACCGTCGCGCCCTGGAACTGGCCACCGATGCCAAGGGCCGCAAGTTCGAGCTGATCGAGCTGTATGAAGCCAGCGAAGCCGTGGACACTGAAGCTGAAGTGTTTTGCGCCTCGTACACCAACTTCTACATCGCCAACGACGCGATCATCATGCCGGCCTACGGCATTGCCGCCGATGACGTGGCGGCAAAGACCCTTGCCCAGGCATTCCCCGGACGCGAAGTGGTACCGGTGCGCATCAATAATCTGGCCCATGGCGGCGGCGGGGTGCATTGCATCACCCAGCAACAGCCGGCCTGGCCGGTGGAGGGTTGAGGCCATGACCCTGTTGACCATCGCCACCACCCAGATGCCCTGCACCTGGGACCTGAACCACAACCTCGATCAAGCCGAACAGCTGGTGCGTGAAGCGGCGGCCAAGGGCGCACAGGTCATCCTCTTGCAGGAGCTGTTCGCCACGCCGTACTTCTGCATCGAGCAAAGCCATCAGCACCTGGCCCTTGCGCAGACCTTCGGCGACAGTCCGGTTCTCAAGCGCTTCGCCGCGCTGGCCAGGGAGTTGGGTGTGGTGTTGCCCCTGAGCTGGTTCGAGAAGGCCGGCAACGCTTACTTCAATTCCTTGACCGTGGCCGATGCCGACGGGCGTTTGCTGGGGGTGTATCGCAAGACCCATATCCCCAACGCCATCGGCTATCAGGAGAAGGAATACTTCAGCCCCGGCGACACCGGTTTCCGGGTCTGGGACACGGCCTTCGGGCGCATCGGCGTGGGCATCTGCTGGGATCAGTGGTTCCCCGAAACCGCCCGTTGCCTGGCCTTGATGGGCGCCGAAGTGCTGCTGTTTCCTACCGCCATCGGCTCGGAACCTGGCTGCGCCACGCTGGATTCGCGTGATCACTGGCAAATGACCATGCGCGGTCATGCGGCGGCGAACATCCTGCCGGTGGTGGCGTCCAACCGCGTCGGCCGGGAGGTGGCGACCCTTGATCCAAACTTGCAGATGAGCTTCTACGGTTCGTCCTTCATCAGTAACCACAAGGGCAAATTGCTCGCCGAGGCCGACCGCGACAGCACCGGCGTGCTGGTGCACAGCCTCGATCTGGCCGCCATGCGCGAAGAGCGCCTGAGCTGGGGCATCTACCGCGACCGTCGCCCGGAAATGTACGGGGCCATGTTGAGCCTGGACGGGCGCCACCTTCATGCACGCTGGAATGGCCAGGGGGTCTGATATGCGTACCTTCAATCGACTGTTGCCCGCCGTCCTCGGGCTGGCCATCGGTGCGGTGGTGCCGGCACTGCATGCCGAGGAGAAAACCCTGCGGCTGTACAACTGGGCCGATTATTTTGCCGAAGACACCTTGAGCCGCTTCACCGCTGAAACCGGGATCAAGGTGATCTACGACGTCATGGACGGCAGCGAGACGCTGGAAGCCAAGATGCTCGCCGGTGGCAGCGGCTACGACCTGATCTTCCCCGGCGACACCGTGGCCGAACGCTTGATGCGTGCCGGCAGCTTGTTGCCGCTGGACCGCTCGAAACTCACCGAACTGTCTGATATCGAACCGGGACTGCAAAAATTGCGCGGGCAGTACGAGCATTCCACCGGGGCCACGGTGCCTTACACCTGGGGCACCATCGGCGTGACCTATAACGACGAGCAGATCAAGCAGCGCATGCCCGATGCGCCGGTCAACAGCCTGGACATGCTGTTCAAGCCGGAGCTGGCGTCGAAATTCGCCGATTGCGGCATCTCGATGATCGACTCGCCGGACGAAGTGCTGGCGGTGGTGCTCAACTACCTCGGTCGCGAGCCCCGCAGTGCCAAGCCCGAAGACCTGAAGGCGGCGGGTGAACTGCTGGCCAAGATGCGCCCGTACGTTCGCAAGTTCCAGTCGCAACCGGTGACCGACCTGGTGAATGGCAACCTGTGCCTGTCCCTGGGCTACAGCGGCGACATGACCCAGGCGCAACGCACGTCGGATTCGGCGGGCAAGAAGACCCGGTTCCAGTACCGCATTCCCCGCGAAGGCACCACGATATGGATGGACACCATGGCGATTCCGGTCGATGCCAAGCATCCGGAGTACGCCTATGCATTCATCAACTTCGTCATGCGCCCGGAGAACATGGCGGCCATCAGCAACTTCACCGGCTACCCGACCTCCAATGCCAAGGCGCGGCCGAGCGTCGACGCGACCATGCGCGACAACCCGGACATCTATATTGATGAAGCCACCTACGCGCGCTTGATCCCCGGCAAGGACATCCCCCAGGCGGACATGCGTGCGCGCATGCGAACCTGGACCAAGTTCAAGACCGCCACCGGCCAGTGATGCTGCATTGCCCACTGTAGGAGCGAGCCTGCTCGCGATGGCGGTCTATCAGCGGCATGGGTGTCGTCTGAAAGAATGCCTTCGCGAGCAGGCTCGCTCCTACAGGTTCAGTGTTGTTGGCCGGGTCGTAATTAATTTTTCAGGAACATCTACATGTCAACGCGTCGCGAATTCATCAAACAGGTATCGGTTACCGCCGGCGTGGCCGTCGCCTGCATGGGGCTTGGCCTGAAACCGTCGTCCGTGCTGGCCGCCAGCGAAGGCCGTTGGTACATGCCCGACGAAGGCGACAAACACCAACAAGCCTTCATCGCCTTCGGTGCCCAGGACGCCATCTGGGAAGACTTCACCGGCGACGTGCAGGCGGCCCTCGGCCGGATTGCGCGGACCATCGCCGCCTACGAACCACTGACCGTGTTCTGCCGCCAGAGCGAGCGGGATCTGGCCGAAGAGCATTGCGGCACGACCAATGTCACCTACGTCATCACCGAGCTCGACGACATCTGGATGCGCGATATCGGCGCCAATTTCGTCGTCGATGGCAAGGGTGGGCTGGGCGCCTTGGATTTCAACTTCAACGGCTGGGGCAACAAGCAGCGCCACGGCAAGGATGCGCAGGTGGCGAAGCTGGTGGCCCGTCGCGAAGAGGCGAGTTATCAGCGCAGCGAACTGGTGGGCGAGGGCGGCGGGATCGAAGTGGATGGCCACGGCACCGGGATCATGACCGAAAGCAGTTGGATCAACGCCAACCGCAACCCCGAGTGGAGCAAGGCCGAAGTCGAAGAGGAACTCAAATTCCGCCTGGGCTTGCGCAAAATCATCTGGTTGCCGGGCATCAAAGGCAAGGACATCACCGACGCCCATGTCGATTTCTATGCGCGTTTCGTCAAGCCGGGCGTGGTGATCGCCAACCTCGACACCGACCCCGAGTCCTACGACAACAAGGTCACCCGCGCGCATCTGGAAATCCTGAAGAACGCCACCGATGCCGATGGCCGCAAGCTGCAGGTGCACACGGTGTCGCCGCCGTTGAAACCGCGCAAGAGCAAGTTCAATCGCGACAATCCGGACTTTGCCGCCGGCTACATCAACTACTTCGTGATCAACGGGGCGATCATCGCGCCGGAGTTCGGCGACAAGGCGGCCGATCGCAAGGCCTTCGACCTGCTCTCAAGGCTGTATCCGGAGCGTGAAGTGGTGCAGCTGAACATCGATGCCATCTCGGCCGGTGGCGGCGGTATCCACTGTGTGACCAGTCATCAGCCACGGGTTTAGAGATGTAGCGGGGGCGTCTGGTAAACTGCGCCCCTTTACCCCTCAAACAAGAGCGCACCATGGCCAACCAAGACATCGTCTTCACCCCCGATCCCGACGAGGACTCCATTTCCTCCGACGTTGCCGCCTTCAACGGCATCCTGATGTCCACCCAGATCCCGACCCGCGCCGATGGCACCCTGGAACTGGGCGACATCACCGTGCAGAGCGAATGCACCCTGCAGGCGCTCAAGGTCGCACTGGAGCGCGCCGGCAGCTCCATGGACCGCGTCATGCATCTGACCATCTACCTCACCGACATGGCCGACCGTGCGGCGTTCAACGAAGTCTACAAGCGCTACTTCGCCAAGCCATGGCCGGTGCGTGCCGCCGTGGGTGTGGCAGCGCTGGCGGTGGAAGGCATGAAAGTGGAAGTCGTCGCGATGGCGGCCAAGGCCTGATTCCGGCACTGCTCCCCCTGTAGGAGCGAGCCTGCTCGCGATAGCGGTCTGACAGTCAAAAAAGTATCAACTGACTCACCGCCATCGCGAGCAGGCTCGCTCCTACAGGGATTTGGGTGATCCTGCTGCCACCCGGCAGCACACAGATGCCCCTCAGGCCATTCACCGGTACAATGCGCCCCTCGACCGTGACCGCCTGACTAAAAAAACATATGTCCTTGCCCAAGCATCACCTGGAATTGCTCAGCCCTGCCCGCGATGTTGCCATCGCCCGCGAGGCCATCCTGCATGGCGCCGACGCCGTGTACCTCGGCGGCCCGAGCTTCGGCGCGCGCCACAACGCCTGCAATGAGGTGAGCGATATCGCCGCCCTGGTGGAGTTCGCCCACCGCTACCACGCGCGGGTCTTCACCACCATCAACACCATCCTGCACGACAACGAATTGGAGCCGGCGCGCAAGCTGATCCACGAGCTGTACGACGCCGGCGTCGATGCGCTGATCGTCCAGGACCTGGGCGTGATGGAACTGGACATCCCGCCGATCGAATTGCATGCCAGTACCCAGACCGACATTCGCACCCTGGCCCGGGCGAAATTCCTCGACCAGGCCGGCTTTTCGCAACTGGTGCTGGCCCGCGAGCTGAACCTGCAGGAAATCCGCGCCATCGCTGACGAGACCGAGGCGGCGATCGAGTTCTTCATCCACGGCGCGCTGTGCGTGGCGTTCTCCGGCCAGTGCAACATTTCCCATGCGCAGACCGGGCGCAGCGCCAACCGTGGCGACTGTTCCCAGGCCTGCCGCCTGCCGTACACCCTTAAGGATGAAAAGGGCGGCGTAATCGCCTACGAAAAGCACCTGCTGTCGATGAAGGACAACAACCAGAGCGCCAACATTCGCGCCCTGGTCGAAGCCGGCGTGCGCTCGTTCAAGATCGAAGGGCGCTACAAGGACATGGGCTATGTGAAGAACATCACCGCCTACTACCGCCAGCGCCTGGACGATGTGCTCGAAGACCGCCCGGACCTGGCCCGCGCTTCCAGCGGCCGCACCGCGCACTTCTTCGTGCCCGATCCGGACAAGACCTTCCACCGTGGCAGCACTGACTACTTTGTCAGCGAGCGCAAGATCGACATCGGCGCCTTCGACTCGCCGACCTTCACCGGCCTGCCGGTGGGCGTGGTGGAAAAAGTCGGCAAGCGCGATTTGATCGTGGTCACCGAGGAGCCGTTGTCCAACGGTGATGGCCTCAACGTGCTGGTCAAGCGCGAAGTCGTCGGCTGGCGCACCAACATTGCCGAGCCCAAGGGTGAATTCGAGGAAGATGGCGAGAAGCGCTATCGCTATCGCGTCGAACCCAACGAAATGCCGGAAGGGCTGTACAAGCTGCGGCCCAACCATCCCCTGAACCGCAACCTCGATCACAACTGGCAGCAGGCCTTGCAGAAGACCTCCGCCGAACGTCGCATTGGCGTGGCCTGGGTCGCGCGCCTGGACGAGCAGCGTCTGCAATTGACCGCCACCAGCGAGGAGGGCGTCAGCGCCAGCCTGTCCCTGGACGGTCCGTTCGGTGTGGCCAACAAGCCGGAGCAGGCGCTTGAGCAATTGCGCGATCTGCTTTGCCAACTGGGTACCACCGAGTACCACGCCACCGACGTGAAGCTGGACGCGCCGCAGGCGTTCTTCATTCCCAACTCGCAGCTCAAGGCGCTGCGCCGGGAAGTGATCGAGGCACTGACCTTGGCGCGCATCAAGGCGCATCCGCGCGGAGGCCGCAAGGCCGAGACCAATCCGCCGCCGGTGTACCCGGAATCGCACCTGTCGTTCCTGGCCAACGTCTACAACCAGAAGGCCCGGGATTTCTATCACCGTCACGGGGTCAAGCTGATCGACGCGGCGTATGAGGCCCACGAAGAAGCAGGTGAAGTGCCGGTGATGATCACCAAGCACTGCCTGCGCTTCTCGTTCAACCTGTGTCCGAAACAGGCCAAGGGCGTGACCGGCGTGCGCACCAAGGTCGCGCCGATGCAGCTGATTCACGGCGACGAAGTGCTGACCCTGAAGTTCGACTGCAAGCCTTGCGAAATGCACATCATCGGCAAGATGAAAGGCCACATCCTCAACATGCCGCAACCGGGCAGCGTGCAGCCCGTGGTCGGTTACATCAGCCCCGAAGACCTGCTCAAAACCATCCCCCGCGCCCCGCACTAAGGGCGCGCCTCCTTGTAGGAGCAAAGCTTGCTCGCGATGGCGTCAGTTTGTTTACTGATGTGGCGGCTGATGCACCGCCATCGCGAGCAAGCTTTGCTCCTACAGGTCATTTGTCGAACCCGCCATTTGTTTGCAGCCCTGATCCCGGAGCAATCCCACTGGCGACCCGCCAAGGCTGTGCTAGCGTCTTGAGGTCAATCCTCATTTGCGAGCTTCTGCCATGGACGAGACAATCGTTAACGTAACCACCGAGAAGTTCAACGCACTGATTGCAGTCGTGCAGGCCTACGGTGTCGCTTTTGCGGTCAAGGTGCTGGCCGCCATTGCCTTCTGGATCGTCGGCCGCTGGCTGATCGGATTTGCCGTCGGCATGGTGCAAAAAGCCCTGGGCAAGCAGAAAGTCGACCCCACCGTGCTGCGCTATGTCGGTTCGGCCATCACCGTCACCCTGAACATCATCCTGGTCATCGCCATCCTCGGTTACCTCGGGATGCAGACCACCACCTTTGCGGCACTGCTCGCTGCGGTCGGCCTGGCAATCGGCATGGCCTGGTCGGGGCTGCTGGCCAACCTCGCGGCCGGCGCCTTCATTATTGTGCTGCGTCCGTTCAAGGTCGGCGATTTCATCAGCGCCGGCGGCGTGACCGGGACCGTGATGGAGATCGGCCTGTTCGCCACTTCGATCAACACCCCGGACAACGTGCTGACCTTGGTGGGCAACAACAAGATCTTCAGCGACAACATCCAGAACTTCACCCACAACCCGTTTCGCCGGGTCGAGCTCAAGGCCCAGCTGTCCGGTGCCGCTGACTGGAAAGCGGCGGCCGCCTTGCTCAAGGAAAAGATCGCCGCCGTTCCCAACGTGCTGGAAACCCCGGCAATCGACGTGGAAATTCTCGAGTTCAATCTGGTCGGCCCGGTGCTGGCGGTGCGTCCGTACTGCCATAACGAGCACTACTGGCAGGTCTACTTCGACACCAACCGCGTCATCAAGGATGCCCTCGGCGAAGCCGGCTTCCCGGCGCCAATGCCGGCGCAGACCGTGATCTTCCAGCAAGGCGCCGCGCTGCCAGGGCCACTGGTAAAAGAGTGACTGTCCCTCAGGGGCTGCGTGGTCAATCGCCCGCAGCCCTGAACGCACGTTTGAATCCGCCGCTGTACCTGTGGGAGCGAGCTTGCTCGCGATGGGCTCAAGAACGCTGCGTTCAACCAGTCAGTACGCGTTATCGTTAACGACCATCGCGAGCATGCTCGCTCCTACAGGGGGGCGAGGATGGCCGGTTCGCTACCGGGCGCGATGCTCAAAACGCGCCGTAGCCGAAATAGATGAAGGTCACGGCCGCCGAGATCGCAAAACAGACCAGGGCCTTGGAGGCCGAGCGATGGGCGCGGGCGGAGCCGGTCGAACGCTGCAGGTGGGTGCCGGAATACACGGTGCGGGCAAAGTAGCCGTCCATGGTGGCCCTGTAGGTGAAGCGCAAACCCAGAATCAGAAACAGCACGATCAGGCTGATGGCGATGGTACGGGTGATCACCGGATCGACTGTGGGCTTGGGCAGTTCTTCCACGCAAGCGGGGCTGTCGTCTTCGGCGATGCTGATACGCCCGTCATCCAGCGAGACCAGCATCGGGCCCTGGCCGCCGGGTTGATTGAGGTCCCGCGCCTGGTATTTCCAGAGCGTTGCCGAGCCTTCGCGGCAATAGGTGAACCCGCTGGGATTGGAGGCGACGATGATGCAGGCGTCGTTGATCCCGTGTTTTTTCAGGGTTTCGGTGGCCGACCTTGTGAAGTCCAGCTCCAGCACGGGAATGCTCCCGTTGGCCAATGCGCCGGCGGACACCAGCAAGCTCCCCATCAGGACAAAGATTCTGATGTTCAAGGTTATATCCTTGTTTTTATTAATTTTTTGGCTGATCCGGTGAGTGCTGCGCTTCGTCCATTAATCAAGTCTAGTTTGCAATTGTTTATTTGATGAGCAATTTGTGTGAGACCAATCACGGATTTTTCAGGCGCGTTACCGGGCGACCGGCGACATGGCAGACCACGCGTTGCTGTGCCTTACTCGTGGATTACACCCCTTTGCCGACTCAAGTCATCGGCTCCCCTGAAGAAGACGACAACCATCATGCACAAGGACAACACGGGCTCGACACCCGCGCAGGGCATGGACTCTGCCTCCGATTTTATCGACGCGAAAATCCACGAACTGAACGATTGGCGCGGCCAGACGCTGGCCCGGATGAGGGCGCTGGTCAGACAGGCCGATCCCGAGGTGATCGAGGAAGTGAAGTGGCGGGGCGTGCCGGTGTGGTCCCACGACGGAATCATCTGCACAGGGGAGACCTACAAGCAGGTGGTGAAGATGACCTTCGCCAAGGGGGCGGCACTGGAGGATCCTGCAGGGCTGTTCAACTCAAGTCTTGAAGGCAACACCCGGCGCGCCATCGATTTGCATGAGGGCGAGGTGATCGATGAAGCCGCGTTCAAGGCGCTGATTCGCGCCGCCGTGACACTCAACACCTCCAAGCGCAAATAACCCGCTTTCCCTGTAGGAGCGAGCCTGCTCGCGATGGTCGCCAACGATAACGCTGGAGGCCTGACACCCCGCAGCGTTCTCGCGTTCATCGCGAGCAGGCTCGCTCCTACAGAAAAGCAGGCCGGTGTTCATCCGCGCTTGGGCAACGCCCAGTTCGGCCGGATGAAGTGGCAGGTGTAGCCGTTCGGATAGTGTTCCAGATAATCCTGATGCTCGGGCTCCGCTTCCCAGAACGGCCCGGCCGGCTCGATCTCGGTCACCACCTTGCCGGGCCAGAGCCCGGAGGCGTCGACGTCTGCGACCGTGTCCAGGGCAGTGCGCTTCTGTTCTTCGCTCAGGTAATAGATCGCCGAACGATAGCTCGTCCCCAGGTCATTGCCCTGGCGATTTTTGGTGCTCGGGTCGTGGATCTGGAAGAAGAACTCGAGGATTTGGCGATAGCTGATCTGCGCCGGATCAAAGACGATCTCGATCGCTTCGGCGTGGGTGCCATGGTGGCGGTAGGTCGCATTGGGCACATCGCCGCCGGAGTAGCCGACCCGCGTGGCCAGCACGCCGGGGTAGCGTCGCAACAGATCCTGCATGCCCCAGAAGCAACCGCCGGCGAGGATGGCGGTTTCGGTGTTCGTCGTCATGTACGCACCTCCCATCAATGAACGGCCTCGTTGATCGAGACCGTCAGACCCTTACTGCATCTTGCTGTGGTCCATGCTGCTGTGATCCATCGTGTTGAGCGCACGGGCATCGGCTTCAACCTTGATCGTCTCTTTCTCGCCCTTGGCATTTTCCACGGTCAACGTCAGCGGCACCTTGCTGCCATCGGCCACCTGAGCAGTCAGGTCCATCAGCATGATGTGGTAGCCATTGGGATCCAGGCTCACCGGCTTGCCGGCGGGCAAGTCGACCGACTCGACCTGACCCATGCGCATCACATCGTCTTTCATGCTCATCTGGTGGATTTGCACCAGCTTGGCCACCGGCGATTCAACCTTGATCAACTTGCTGTCGGAGTCGGCCTTCAGGGTCATGAACGCGCCGGACGAATGCTGCCCGGCCACGGTGGCACGGACCCAGGCGTCACTGACCTGAGTCTGAGCGGACGCTTGCCAGGCCAGACCCATCAGGGCAACGCCCAGGGCGAGTTGTTTGATACGTGCAGCGCAAAACGAAGTCATCAGCAGACCTCCATGACAGTGAGCAGATCCTCTGCGCACTCTTGAGCGGTAAGGGACGCGGACAGGCCAAGGCGCAGATTGCCCCGGGAGTCGAACACGTAACTGGTGGCGGTGTGGGACAGGGTATAGGTATCGCCGCTGGGGACCTTCTCGAAGAATACGCCGAACTCCTTGGCCACGGCGGCGGTTTCTTCCAGCGTGCCGTACAGCGCCTCGAAGCTCGGGTCGAAGGCCTTGACGTATTTGTCGAGCAATTCCGGGGTATCGCGCTCGGGGTCCAGGGTGATGAAGACCACCTGCAGGCGTTCGCCATCGCGGCCCATCAGTTTCTTCGCCTGGGCCGCGCGGGCCAGCGTCGTCGGGCAGACCGCCGGGCATTGGGTGAAACCGAAGAAGATCATCGGCATCAGGCCCCGGTAGCTGCCGAGCATCCGGGTTTCGCCCTGGGAATCGGTGAGTTTGAAGGAACGGCCCATGATCTTGTCGCTCAGATCCTTGCCGTACTTGAACGACAGCTTGCTGCTGTCGTCGCAGCCAGCCAGCAGGCCGAGGCTCAGCAGGCTCATGCCCTGCAGCACCGAACGGCGGGAATACAACGTACTCATGGAAATAAAGCTTCCTGTGTAGCGACAGAAAAAACACAGTGCCTGACCGACCAGGCGAGAAAAAGCGCAGGGATGTTAACAAACTGTTGCCCGATCACGCTTAATCGATCGCCCGAAGGTCGTGCGCCAAATGGTCGCGGGGGGCTTTTGTGGGAGCGAGCCTGCTCGCGATGAACCTGAGAACGCCGCGGGGTGTCAGGCATCCAGCGTTATCGTTGACGACCATCGCGAGCAGGCTCGCTCCTACAGAAAAGCGCACTTTTATAAAGCGCAGGGACAGACAGCGTGCACCAGCGCGTAGCGATTTGCCGATCCACCTGACCGTCATTGATCCCCGGTCAATCCGCTGAAACCCGCCTGAATCGCCGCCTCCACAGCCCTGAACCATCGTCTGGCACAAACCCTGCAAAGATCCCCCAAAGCCCCCTCGGTCAACGTCGATCGATCAACCGCACAGGTCGTGGGCAACATCGGTGGACCGGGCATGGCCGTCCGGCTTCGACACCGCAGAAGAACAGGCAAAGACGCCTGGAACCGCAAGGTTTCAGGCGTTTTTTTTGCTTTTTGAACCGTGATTGGCAGGGTCGTATATGAATTGCAATGTAGCCACGTTGAACAAGCTGCAAACGCTGGTCGTGATCGGCAATGGCATGGTCGGACACCATTGTGTCGAGCAACTGATCGAACGCGGTGCCCTTGACCGCTATCGCCTGCACGTCTTCAGCGAAGAGCCGATGCGCGCCTACGACCGTGTGCATCTGTCCGAGTACTTTACCGGTCGCGATGCCGAGTCGCTGGCGTTGAGCGACGCCTCGCTGTACGAGACGCCGGGCGTCACGTTGCATCTGGGTGAACCGGTGCTGGAAATCGACCGCGTACAGCGCCAGGTCGTCACCGCACAAGGCCGCGTGGCTTACGACAAGCTGATTCTGGCCACCGGTTCCTACCCGTTCGTACCGCCGATCGAAGGCGCCGAAGGCGAGTCGCGCCTGGTGTATCGCACCCTGGAAGACCTCGACGCCATCCGCGCCGCGGCGGCCAATGCCCGGCGCGGTGTGGTGGTGGGCGGTGGCCTGCTCGGCCTGGAGGCGGCCAATGCCCTGAAAAGTCTGGGCCTGGAAGCCCATGTGGTGGAGTTCGCGCCGCGCCTGATGCCGGTGCAACTGGATGACCTCGGTGGCCTGGCGCTCAAGGCGCAGATCGAGCGGCTGGGCGTTGGCGTGCACCTGTCCCGCGCCACGCAGTCGATCAGCGCCGGCGAGCAATACCGCTATCGGATGAACTTCGCCAACGACGAGTTCCTCGAAACCGACCTGGTGGTGTTCTCCGCCGGCATCCGCGCCCAGGATGCACTGGCCCGCCAATGTGCGCTGGAGATCGGCCCGCGCGGCGGCGTGGTGATCGATGACACCTGCCTGAGCTGCGACCCGAACATCTATGCCATCGGCGAATGCGCGTCGTGGAACGGCAGCCTGTTCGGTCTGGTTGCCCCCGGCTACCAGATGGCCCGCAGCGTGGCGGCACGCCTGTGCGACGACAGCGCCGAACCATTCCGTGGCGCCGACATGTCGACCAAGCTCAAGCTGTTGGGAGTGGACGTCGGCTCCATCGGCGATGCCCACGCCAATACCCCCGGCGCGCGCAGCTACCAGTTCATCGACGAGACGTGCGCCAGCTACCGTCGCCTTGTGGTCGACGCCAGCGGCAAGCACGTGCTCGGCGCGGTGCTGATCGGCGACAACAGCTACTACGACACCCTGCTGCAATACATGCAGAACGCGATTGCCTTGCCAGCGGAACCGGCGGGCCTGATCCTGCCGTCGTCCGAAGGCGCGCCGACCCTCGGCCCCGGCGCCTTGCCGGAATCGGCCACGGTTTGCTCGTGCCACAACGTGACCAAGGGCGCCATCTGCTCGGCCATCGACGGCGGCTGCACCGATCTCGGCCTGCTCAAGTCGCAGACCAAGGCTTGCACCGGTTGCGGCGGTTGCGCCGGGCTGCTCAAGCAAGTCTTCGAGCATGAACTGATCGCCCGGGGCGTCAGCGTCGACAAGAGCCTGTGCGAACACTTCGCCTACACCCGCCAGGAGCTGTACGCGCTGGTGCGGGTGGAAGGGGTGATCAGTTTCGAGGAACTGCTGGCCAAGCATGGGCGCGGACACACCGGTTGCGACATCTGCAAACCCGCCGTGGGCTCGATCCTGGCCTCGTGCTGGAACCAGCCGATCATGGACCCCTCGCTGGTGCCGTTGCAGGACACCAACGATACCTTCATGGCCAACATGCAAAAGAACGGCACCTACTCGGTGGTGCCGCGCATTCCCGGCGGCGAAATCACCGCCGACAAGCTGATCGCTATCGGCGTGGTAGCGAAGAAATACGACCTCTACACCAAGATCACCGGCGGCCAGCGCATCGACCTTTTCGGCGCCCAGCTGCATCAATTGCCGGACATCTGGGGTGAACTGATCGAGGCCGGTTTCGAAACCGGTCACGCCTACGGCAAGTCGACCCGCACGGTGAAATCCTGCGTCGGCAGTACCTGGTGCCGCTACGGCGTGCAGGACAGCGTGCAGATGGCCCTGACCCTGGAAGATCGCTACAAGGGCCTGCGTTCGCCGCACAAGCTCAAGTTCGCGGTGTCTGGTTGCACCCGTGAGTGCGCCGAAGCACAGAGCAAGGATGTGGGGGTGATCGCCACCGAGAAGGGCTGGAACCTGTACATCGCCGGCAACGGCGGCATGCGCCCGCGTCATGCCGAACTGTTCGCCACCGATCTGGATGACGCGACGCTGATCCGCTACATCGACCGCTTCCTGATGTTCTACATCCGCACCGCCGACAAGTTGCAGCGCACCTCGGTCTGGCGCGAAAGTCTGGAAGGCGGCCTGGACTACCTCAAGGACGTGATCATCCACGACAGCCTGGGCCTGGGCGAGGAACTCGAGTCGCAGATGCAACTGGTGGTCAATCGTTATGAGTGCGAGTGGGCCAACGCCCTCAAAGACCCGGAAAAGCTCAAGCGCTTCCGCACCTTCGTCAACGACAAACGCCCGGACCCGGACATCCACTTTGTCCAGGAGCGCGGCCAGCGGCGCCCGATCATGGCCGCCGAACTCAACCTCATCCCCGTCAAGGAGCGTGTCTGATGAATCAGTCCAATACCCAACGCATGGCCGCCCGTGCAGAAAACGTCGACGTCTGGCAAGCGGTGTGCAGCCAGCAGGATCTGGTGAACGACTCCGGTGTGGTGGTGTGGCTGGACGGTGCGCAAGTGGCGCTGTTCTACCTGCCGGGCATCGAGGGCCAGACCCTCTACGCCATCGACAACCACGATCCGCAATCGGGGGCCAATGTCATTGGCCGTGGCCTGGTGGGCAGCATCAAGGGCGACCTGGTGGTGGCCTCGCCGATTTACAAACAGCACTTTCGCCTGGAAGACGGCAGTTGCCTGGAGTATCCGGAGCAGCGCTTGCGGGTGTGGCCGGCACGGTTGAATGAGGGCAGGGTGGAGGTCGGCATCGCCTGACCAAGCGAGGACCCACCGTCCCCTGTAGGAGCGAGCCTGCTCGCGATGGACGTAAACGATAACGCGCCGTATCTGGATGACTGCATTGTCCTGGCGTTTTCCGCGAGCAGTCTCACCTTTCACTTGAAGGAGAGCCTGCTCGCGATAAACCCGAGAACGCCGCGGGGTGTCAGGCATCCAGCGTTATCGTTAACGACCATCGCGAGCAGGCTCGCTCCTACAGAAGAACCCGTCGAGCGCGATCCATCAGTTAAACCAACATCAGAATTTATAGGCCTGTCGTCCTACAAGTAGCCATTTCCCTCCCTGTTTCTGCCAGACCTGAAAGTTCTCGATCTCGGTCGGAACCACGTCACCCCCCTTGATCGCCTGCCCCGAGAAGTGATGGCGCACCAGCGCTACGTCACCGGAAACGCTGATGGTCTGGTTCTGCATTTCCAGGGTCTTGAACGCGCTTTTGCCCGTCTCGATATCGTCGATGAAGGCCTTCTTGTCCTGGATTTTGCCGCTGGAATGCCCGTAGGTCAGGTTGTCGGCGGTCAGCGCCTGAAGCTGCGCGATGTTCTTGTGCAGCATCGCATCGGTCAGGTGATCGACGGCTTGCGCAACGTCCTTGTCACTGGACGAGGGGGCGGCGGCGACATAGCCGCTGAACAGGCAGAGAAAACCAACCAGCACTTTGACTCTTTTCATGGGTATTTCCTTGTTGTTGTAAGTCGTCGTACAACCTAGCAGGTTTCGCCCGGAATGGAAGATGCTCGAACGCAGATTGATCAGGGCCGCCTGCTACCGCATGTCGTAAAACTCGCTATAACCGGGTGCAGGCTTTCAACTACTGCCGATGCGCGCCGATAACCCTTTCAGCAATGGGCTTGCATCAATCGAAACGTGCGAAAAGAGGAACCACAGAGTGTCCATAAAACTGCGTTTACTGTTGCTGATCGGAACAGGCGTGCTCGCCGCCATGATCATGGGACTGGTGAGTTACCTGGGGAATGGCCGGATGGCGCAAGCGGTGCAGGACAATGACGTCAGCATGTCCGCGCTGCGCAATCACCTCGAAGCCGACATGATGCACGACGCCCTGCGTGCCGACGTGCTGTCGGCGATGCTGGTGGGGCTGGACAAGAGCACCAGCACCAAGGCCGAGGTGCGCAGTTCCCTGGAGGAACACGCCGCGCATTTTCGGCAGATGCTCGCGGACAACCTCAAGCTGCCGGTCAACGACACCCTGAAAACCGCGCTGAACCAGATCAAGCCCAGCCTCGACACCTACATCAGCGCCGCCGAGCGCATTGTCGGCCTGGCCCTGGAAAACCCCGAGGCCGCGCAAAAGGAACTCAGTGGTTTCAACAACGCATTCAGCCAACTGGAAGGCCAGATGGCGGCGCTCAGCGAGCTGATTGAAACCAACACTCAGCACACCAGCCAGGGCACGGCCCAAGCCATCAGCAATGCCAACCTCACGGTCGCTGTGGTGCTGATCGCCAGCCTGCTGCTTCTGTTGGTGCTGGGCCGCTCGGCCATCGTCAGCATCATGGGGCCGTTGCAGACCGCCAGCCGCATTGCCCAAAGCATCGCCCACGGTAACCTCAGCGAGCCGATTGCCGAGACCCGACGCGAAGACGAAGCCGGTCAATTGATCCGCAGCCTGGCGACCATGCAGCGGGATCTGCGCGGCATGATCGAAGTGGTGCGCAGCAACGCCCATGGTGTCAGTGGCATGAGCGAGTTGCTCAGCAACGGTTGCCACGAAGTCGCCGGCAGCAGCCAGCAGCAGAGCGCGGCGGCCAGCACCATGGCGGCCGCCGCCAGCGAAATGACCGCCAGCATCGAAGAAATCACCCGGCACGCCGAGCGCGCTCTGGACATGGCCAACCAGGCCGAAACCCTGGCCAAGGATGGCGGACGGGTGATCCATCAGGTGGTCAACGACATGGACGGCATCGCCCGTTCCGCGCAGCAGTCGGCCCAGGTCATCCGCACGCTGGACAAGGAGTCCGAAGGGATTTTCAGCATCATCCAGGTGATCAAGGGCATCGCCGACCAGACCAACCTGCTGGCCCTGAACGCCGCCATCGAGGCCGCCCGCGCCGGTGAGCAGGGGCGCGGGTTTGCCGTGGTGGCCGACGAAGTGCGCAGCCTGGCCGGGCGCACCAGTGCCTCCACCCAGGAAATCGCCGCCATGGTCTCGCGCATCCAGCAGAACACCCGCGAGGCGGTGACCAGCATGGAGGCGGGCGTGGCCCAGGTCGACAAGGGCATGGCCGTGACCGCCGAGGTCGAACGGGCCATCCGCGAAATCCTCGACGCTACCCTCAACACCACGCAACTGGTCAACGACATCAGCCGCACCATCGGCGAACAAAGCCTGGCCAGTAATGAGATTGCTCACCAAGTGGAGATGATCGCCGGCATGTCCGAAGGCAACAGCAAGGTGATTGGACAGACGGCGGCGACCACCGATGAGTTGTCGAGCCTGGCGGGGCAGCTTTCGCAGTCGGTGGACCGCTTCAGGCTTTGAGGTGTTTTTAAAAAGATTGCAGCCTGCGGCAGCTCCTACAACGGCCCTCTGTAGGAGCTGCCGCAGGCTGCGATCTTTTGCTTTTTACTGACCCCGCGCCGTTTCCAACAACCACTGCCTGAAAATCAGCACCTCAGGGCTCGGCCGTTTCCCGGCCTTGGGCTGCAGCAGGTAATGGGCCTGGTCAATGGGCAGTTCACCCTCGAAGGGCGACACCAGCCGCCCGGAATCGATATAGGACCTGGTCAGGCTGCGCAGCACCAGGGCGAAGCCCGAGCCGGCGCTGGCCAGTTCCAGCGCCGTGAGGGAGGTGTCGACCTGCAGGCCTTTGCGCTCGCAGTCCTGCGCGACACCGGCGGCGCGGAACCAGCGGGTCCATAGATCCTCGCAACCCATGATGTGAATCGGGTTTTGCCGGGCCAGGCTGACCAGTGCCTGGGGGGATCCGGCACGCTCAAGCCAGGCCGGGCTGCACACCGGTATCGACGCCTCTTTCTGGATCAGCTCAGCTTCGAATCCCTCCCAATGTCCGTCGCCAAAACGGATATCCACCGCGCTTTGGTCCGCCCCCTGTGCGTCTGCCCAGATGTCGGCCAGCAAGCGGATTTCAATGTCCGGGTGCGCCTCGATGAACGAGTGCAGCTTGGGCGCCAGCCACAGCACCGCGAACGCGGCGGTGGAGCGCACGGTGATCGAGCAGTCGCCGCGACTGCCGAACAGCCCCACGGTCGACAGCGACAACTCGTCAAACGCCTTGCGCACCGACGGCAGGTACGCCAGGCCCATGTCAGTCAGCTTCACGCCGCGCGGCAGGCGCTCGAACAATTGAAAGCCCAGGTACTGCTCCAGCGAGCGGATTTGCAGGCTGACGGCGGCGGCCGTCATGTGCAGGTCTTCGGCGGCGGCAGAGAAACTCAGGCTGCGCGCGGCGGCCTCGAAGGTACGCAACCAGGGGAGGTGGGGGAGTTTATAGGACATGGCCGAGCCTTAAATTTTTTTGGCCCAAAGGCCATTTTTTTCTTGTTTGTCTTGAAGGAGCTTTACCGAAATGATGAGCGCGAACAAGTAGGCCACACAAACAAAAAAGGCCTGCCGGCTAACCAACCGGTTCTGCGATGAACTTCGAGCAAGAGGCAAGGGACATGGCGGTAATGGGGGCGTTTGACTACATCATCGTGGGCAGCGGTTCGGCAGGTTCGGTAATGGCCGAACGTCTTTCCGCCGACCGCACGGCACGGGTACTGGTACTGGAAGCCGGCGGCAGCGACCGCAAGTTCTTCATCAAGATGCCCATCGGTTACGGGCGTACCTTTTTCGATGAACGGATCAACTGGAAGTACGAGACCGAGCCGGAATCGGCCATCGATTCACGCCGTAGCTACTGGCCGCGCGGGCGGGTCATCGGCGGCTCCAGCTCGATCAACGCCATGGTGTACTGCCGTGGCCTGCCGGTGGATTTCGACAGCTGGGAAAAACTCGGCAATACCGGTTGGGGCTGGTCTGATGTGCTGCCTTACTTCCAACGCTCCGAGCGCCGCGTCGATGCCCAGGGCAACGCCGCGCAGGGCGGCCCGCTGTATGTGTCCGACGTCAGCGCCGAGTTGCATCCGCTGCGCCGGCATTTTTTCGCCGCCGCCCGGGAAGTCGGCCTGCCTTACACCGAGGACTTCAACGGCAGCAGCCCGGAAGGGGTAGGGTCCTACCAGATCAACACCTACAAAGGGATGCGCTGCTCGGCGGCGGATGCCTTCCTGCGTCCGGCCCTGCAGCGTGACAACCTGCGCCTGATGACCCACGCACTGGTGCATCGGGTGTTGTTCGAGGGGCGCCGCGCCGTCGGTGTCGAGTTCGAACAGGATGGCCAGGTGTTTGTCGCCCATGCCCGGCGCGAGGTAATCCTCAGCGCGGGCGCGGTGAACTCGCCGCAACTGCTGCAATTATCCGGCGTGGGGCCCGCCGCGTTGCTCAAGCGTCACGGCATTCCGGTGGTGCTGGACAACGAGGCCGTGGGCGGGCAACTGCAGGACCACCTGGGCATCAACTACTACTACAAGGCCACCGAGCCGACCCTCAACAACCTGCTGCACCCGATGCACGGCAAGTTGTGGGCAGGGCTGCGCTATGTGCTGACTCGCAAGGGCCCGCTGAGTGTCAGCGTCAACCAGTCCGGCGGTTTCGTGCGTGCCGATGCGCTGGGCAGTGCTCCGGACACGCAGCTGTATTTCAACCCGGTGACCTATTCGACCGCTCCGGAAGGCAAGCGCCCGTTGATGAATCCGGACCCGTTCGCGGGGTTCATCATCTCGTTCCAGCCGTGCCGGCCCAAGAGTCGCGGACGCATCGACATCCGCAGCGCCGACCCGCGCGTCAGCCCGCAGATCCGCCCCAATTACCTCTCGGAGCCGGAGGATGTCGAGGCGGTCATCGCCGGTGGCCGCCTGATTCAGCAAATGGTCCGCACCCAGGCCTTGCGCGGCCTGATCAAGGAGGCCATCGAGCCGGATCTGGGCGGCATGTCCGATGAACAGATCCTCGAAGACTTCCGTCAGCGCTGCGGCTCGGTGTTCCATCCCATCGGCACCTGCGGCATGGGGCTGGATGCACGCACCTCGGTGGTCGATACCCGTTTGCGGGTGCATGGCATCGAGCGTCTGCGGGTCGTCGACGCGTCGATCTTCCCCACCATTACTTCGGGCAACACCAATGCCCCAACCATCATGGTCGCGCAGAAAGCAGCGGACCTGATCCTGGCCGATAACAAGAAAGTGGAGTGTCGTGATGCGCATCAAGAAGCTTGAAACCTTTTGCGATCCTTACGTCGGGTTCGTTCGCGTCACCAGCGACACCGGGGCGGTCGGCTGGGGGCAGCTGTCCACCTACAACGCCGACATCACCGCGCAAGTGTTCCATCGCCAGGTCGCACCCTGGGCGCTGGGCGCCGATGCAATGGACATCGACAGCCTGATCACCCTGATCCCCGAGCGTGAGCACAAGTTTCCCGGCACTTATATGTGCCGGGCGATGGCCGGGCTGGATACCGCCCTGTGGGACTTGCGCGGCAAGGTCGAAGGCAAGCCGGTGGTCGAGTTGCTGGGCGGCACGCCAGGGAAATTGCGCGCCTACGCCTCGTCGATGCGCCGCGACATCAGCGCCGATGACGAAGCCCGGCGTTTCCAGCAATTGCGCGACAGCTATGGTTTTGATGCCTTCAAGTTCCGCGTCGGGCGCGAGTGCGGGCATGACGTTGACGAGTGGCCAGGACGCACCGAACAGATCGTGCCGACCGTCCGCAAAGCGTTGGGTGACGACGTGTCCTTGTTGGTGGACGGCAATTCCGGGTTCTCCCCACGCCGCGCCATCGAGGTGGGCGGGATGTTGCAGGACTACGGCATCGAGCACTTCGAGGAGCCGTGCCCGTACTGGGAGCTGGAGCAAACCAAACAGGTGACCGACGCCCTGCGCCTGGACGTGACCGGCGGCGAGCAGGACTGCGACCTGGCGACCTGGCGCCGAATGATCGACATGCGCGCCGTCGATGTGGTGCAGCCGGACGTGCTGTACCTGGGCGGCATCACCCGTTCGATGAAGGTCGCGAAAATGGCGGCGCAGGCGGGGCTGCCGTGCACCCCGCACAGCGCCAACCTGTCGTTGGTGACCCTGTTCACCATGCACTACCTCAAGGCCATTCCCAACGCCGGCAAGTACCTGGAACTGTCCATCGAAGGCCTGGATTACTACCCGTGGCAGGACGGCCTGTTCGTCGAGTCGCCGTACACCGTCGAAGACGGCCACGTGACCGTCAGCGATGCGCCGGGCTGGGGCATCGAGGTCTCGCCGCAGTGGCTGGAACGTTCCAGCTATCAGGTCAGCGAGGTGGCTAAATGAGCAACGAAACCGAAGCACTGATCGCCGAATATTTTGCCACCGGCACCCTGGCCGGTTTGCCACGGGATCATTGGATCGACGGACAGTGGCACGCGGCTGCCGGCGGCGACGCCATGGAGACGTTCGATCCGGGATTGGGCCGCGCGTTTGCCGCGTTTGCCAGCGGTTGCGAACAGGACGTCGAACTGGCGGTGAATGCCGCCGACCGTGCCATGCGCGGTCCCTGGAGCAAGGGCACCCCCGCCGAGCGCAGTCGCATCCTGCTGCGCGCCGCCGAAGGCATCCGCGCCAACGCCGAGCGCCTGGCGGTGATCGAAACCCTGGACAACGGCAAGACCCTGAGTGAAGCCCAGTCCGACGTGCGTTCCGCCGCGCGCCTGTTCGAGTACTACGCCGGTGCGGCCGACAAGCTGCATGGCGAGACCATGGCGCTGGGGCCGGACTACGTATCCCAAACGATGCTCGAACCGGTCGGCGTCACCGCCCATGTGATTCCCTGGAACTATCCATTTTCCACGGCGGCTCGAGGCCTGGCGCCAGCGCTGGCGGCGGGGTGCACGGCGGTGCTCAAACCCGCCGAACAGACGCCGCTGAGCGCGCTGTTGCTCGCCCAGATCCTGCATCAGGCCGGGCTGCCGGCAGGGGTGTGCAACGTCGTCACCGGCACCGGGGCCAAGGTCGGCGCGCCGTTGGTGGCGCATCCCAAGGTGCGCCATGTCACTTTCACCGGCTCGGTGCAAACCGGCAGCGCGGTGATGCAGGCAGCTGCGCGCAACATCACCAGCGTCACCCTGGAACTGGGTGGCAAGTCACCGATGGTGGTGCTCGCCGATTGTGATCTGGACGCGACCATCGAAGACGCGCTGTGGGCCATCTATTCCAACGCCGGGCAAATCTGCTCGGCCGGCTCGCGGCTGGTCATCGAGCGCAGCATCCACGCCGAATTCGTCGAGCGCCTGGCGGCCCGCGCCAATCAACTGACCCTCGGCCATGGCCTGAAGAATCCGAACATTGGCGCCATCAGCTCATTGCAACAGCTGGAGAAGATCAGCGGCTATGTCGAAGATGCCAGGGCTCGCGGGATCAAGGTCGCGGCCGGCGGCACGCGGTTGACCGATCCGGCCAGCGGCTCGGGCTGGTTCTTTGCGCCGACCCTGCTCGACAACCTGCGGCCGATGGATCGCCTGGTGCAGGAAGAGATTTTCGGCCCGGTGCTGGCGGTACAAGTGGCCGACTCGGCCGAGCATGCGCTGGAGCTGGCCAACGGCACGCCGTTCGGCCTGGCGGCGGGCATCTACACCCGGGACATCACCAAGGCCCTGCGCCTGGCGCGGGATATCGATGCCGGGCAGGTGTACATCAACGAGTACTACGCCGGTGGCGTCGAAACGCCGTTTGGCGGCAACAAGTTGTCCGGCTTCGGACGGGAGAAGGGACTGGAAGGCTTGCGCAGTTATTGCCGGGTCAAGGCGGTGACCGCAAGGATTTGAAAAGCGATCACAGGTACAGCGACACGTGTGTGGGTCCGGCGAGGGTGAAGACAGCCCGCTGAGACAACTCCTGATAAAACAGCCAATAACGGGGACACCTCATGAGCAAACTCATTGACGATCTGACACAGGGCCTGAAACAAGGGCGAATCGATCGACGTACCTTTATGCAAGGCATGCTGGCGGCGGGCGCCGGCATGGCTTTGGCCAGCGGTTTTCCGGGCTTTGCCATGGCCGATACCACGGCATCGGCGCCCAAGCGCGGCGGGCATTTCAAGCTGGGTATCGCCAGCGGATCGACCACCGACTCGTTCGATCCCGGCACCTTCGGCGACAACTACATGCAGTCGGTCGGTCACTCGATCCACAGCTACCTGACCGAAGTCACCAACACCGGCGAGCTGATCGGCGAGCTGGCGCAAAGCTGGGAGCCTTCGCCCGACGCCAAGGTCTGGACGTTCAAGCTGCGCCCAGGGGTGGTGTTCCACAACGGCAAGCCGCTGGAAGCCGCCGACGTCGTGGCCTCGCTCAACCACCATCGCGGCAAGGATTCGAAGTCGGCGGCCAACAGCCTGCTGGCGCCCATCGACGATATCCGCGCCGACGGCAAGGATCAGGTGACCATCACCCTGAGCGGCGGCAACGCCGACTTCCCTTACTTGCTATCCGACTATCACTTGCCAGTGATGCCATCCCAGGACGGCAAGGTCGATGCCACCGCCGGGATCGGCTGCGGTGCCTACATGCGCGAGTCCTTCGACCCGGGCGTGCGCACGCTGGTCAAGCGCAACCCCAATTACTGGAAGCCCGATCGCGGCTGGTTCGACTCGGTGGAGTTCCTGGTGATCGCCGATGTCGGCGCACGCACCAATGCCTTGAGCACCGGCGAAATCCACGCCATGAACGGCTGCGACCTGAAGACCGTGCACCTGCTCAAGCGCAACCCCGCGCTGGAGATTTCCTCGATCAACGGCGGCCAGCACTACAGCCTGCCGATGAACACCACCATGGCGCCGTTCACCGACAACAACGTGCGCATGGCGCTCAAGCACGCGGTGGACCGCAAGACCATGCTCGAAACCATCCTGCATGGACACGGCGAGGTCGCCAACGACCACCCGATCAGTTCCGGCTACCGCTATTTCAACAAGGAGCTGGCGCAGCGCGAGTACGACCCGGACAAGAGCCGCTTCTATCTCAAGCAGGCGGGCCTGGACAGCTTGAAGGTGGATTTGAGCGCGGCCGACGCGGCGTTTGCCGGTGCGGTGGATACCGCCGTGCTGTTCAAGGAGCACGCGGCCAAGGCGGGCATCGACATCAACGTCGTGCGCGAGCCGAACGACGGCTACTGGAAAAACGTCTGGATGAAAAAAGCCTGGAGCATGGACTACTGGGGCGGCAAACCCACTGCCGACTGGGCGTTCTCGCTGGTCTACGGCAAGGGTGCGAGCTGGAACGAAACCTTCTGGGACAACACGCAATTCAACTCGCTGCTGTTGTCGGCGCGTTCGGAACTCGACGACGCCAAACGCCGGCAGATGTACGGCGAGATGCAAGGCATGTTGCGTGACGACGGCGGCGCGCTGATTCCACTGTTCGCCAACTATGTCGACGGCATCTCCCGGCGCATCGGCCACGACAAATTGGCCAGCAACTGGGACCTGGACGGCCTGCGTGCCGCGGAACGCTGGTGGTTTGCATGAGACGTTCCCCGGCTTTTGGTGGACAGGCGCGTAACGACCACGGGGGTAAACACTCATGACCGACATCAAAACCCTGCTGACCCGGCGCCTGGCGCTGGGTTGCCTGAGCCTCTGGTTCGTTTCCGTGATCATCTTGCTGGGCGTGGATTTCCTGCCCGGCGACATCGCCACGGAAATCCTCGGCCAGTCCGCCACGCCGGAGGCCGTCGCGGCCTTCCGGCATGGGCTGGGGCTCGATCAACCGCTGCACATGCGCTACATCCATTGGCTCACGGCTTTCGTCCAGGGCGACTTCGGCAGTTCGCTGGCCAACGGCCGGCAGATTGCCGAGCTGCTGGGCAGCCGCTTGCTCAACACCCTGTTCCTGGCCTCGGTCACGGCGGTGATCGCCGTGCCCCTGGCCCTGGGCCTTGGCTTTCTCGCGGCGATCTACCGCAATGGCTTCTTCGACCGGATGATCAACAGCGCCACGCTGACCTTCATTTCCTTCCCCGAGTTCTTCCTCGCCTACTTGCTGATCCTGCTGTTCTCGGTCAAGGCGGGCTGGCTGCCGAGCCTGGCCAACGTCGATCCGTCCCAGCCGCTGCTGGAACGCATCTACCGGGTGACGCTGCCGGCGCTGACCCTGACCCTGGTGGTGATGGCGCACATGATGCGCATGACCCGGGCGGCGATCATCAACCTGCTGGCCAGTCCCTACATCGAGATGGCCACCCTCAAGGGCGTGCCGCGCTGGCGGGTGATCCTGACCCATGCCTTGCCCAATGCCTGGGCGCCGATCATCAACGTGATCGTGCTCAACCTGGCCTACCTGATCGTGGGCGTGGTGGTGGTCGAGGTGGTGTTCGTCTATCCGGGGATGGGCCAGTTGATGGTCGACTCGGTGAAAAAGCGCGACATGCCGGTGGTCCAGGCGTGCAGCCTGGTATTCGCGGCCACTTACATCGTGCTCAACCTGACGGCGGATGTGCTGTCAGTCCTCAGCAACCCACGGTTGAGGCACCCTAAATGATCAAGTCAAACATGAACCTGGACAGCTCGGGATTGGCCTCTGTGCTCCAGCCTCCACAACGCTCAAGCCGGTGCAAACGCGTGTGGCGCGGATTGCGCGCGGCACCCTGGACGGCGCAGCTCGGCATGCTGGTCATCGTGCTCTACACCCTCGGCGCGATTTTCGCCCCCTGGCTGACGCCCTACGGCGAATCCCAGGTGGTCGCCCAGGCGTTCGAACCCTGGGGACCGCAGTTCCTGCTGGGCACCGACAACCTCGGTCGCGACATGCTCACCCGCTTGCTGTATGGCGGCCGCAATACCATCGGCATCGTCGCGCTGGCCACCAGCCTGGCGTTCCTGCTAGGCGGTGCGGCCGGGTTGTTGGCGGCGGCGCGGGGCGGCTGGGTGGATCAAACGCTGTCGCGGATCGTCGATGTGCTGATGGCCATCCCGCAACTGATATTCGCCCTGATGCTGCTGACGCTGTTCGGTACCTCGATTCCGGCGTTGATCATCATCATTGCGGTGCTGGATTCGACCCGGGTGTTTCGCTTGACCCGTGCGGTCGCCGGCAACGTCGCGGTGATGGATTTTGTCGAAGTGGCGCGCCTGCGCGGCGAAGGCAACGGCTGGATCATGTTCCGCGAAATCCTGCCCAACATCATGGCGCCGCTGGTGGCCGAGTTCGGCCTGCGGTTCTGCTTCACCTTTCTGTTCATCAGCGCCTTGAGTTTCCTCGGCCTTGGGATCCAGCCGCCAACGGCGGATTGGGGTTCGATGGTCCGCGACAACGCCACGCTGATTTCCTATGGCGACATCACGCCGTTGCTGCCGGCGGCGGCCATTGCCCTGCTGACCATCGGCGTGAATTTCGTGGTGGATTGGTTCCTGCATCTGACGAGTGGCCTGCGCGATGACCAGTGAAAACAACAAGATTCAAGCGAAAGACACGCTGCTGAAAATCACCGGCCTGCGCATCGAGGCGCAGTGCGGCGGGGCCTGGCAGGAAATCGTCAAGGGCATCGACCTGGAGTTGCACCGGGGAGAAATCCTCGGCCTCATCGGCGAGTCCGGGGCCGGCAAGTCGACCCTTGGCCTGGCGGCGATGGGCTACGAACGGCCGGGTTGCCGGATCACCCAGGGCAGCATCGTCTTTGACGGCACTGACCTTTCGAAGGCACCCCGCGAGCAGAAGCTGCAACTGTGGGGCTCGCGCATCGCCTACGTTGCGCAGTCGGCGGCAGCAGCCTTCAACCCGGCGCACAACCTGATCGATCAATTCGTCGAAACCGCCGTGCTGCACAACGTGATGAGCGAAGAACAGGCCCGCAGCGATGCGGTGCAGATGTATCGCCGCCTGCGCCTGCCGGACCCTGAGAACATCGGCTTTCGCTACCCGCATCAGGTCTCCGGTGGCCAGTTGCAGCGCGCGATGACGGCCATGGCGATGGCCTGCCGGCCTGACCTGATCATCTTCGACGAACCGACCACGGCGCTGGACGTGACCACCCAGGTGGAAGTGCTGGCGGCGATCCGCGAGGTGGTCGAGCAGTCCGGGACTGCTGCCATCTATATCACCCACGACCTGGCGGTGGTTGCGCAGATGGCCGACCGGATCATGGTGCTGCGCCACGGCAACACCGTGGAGGAGGCCGACACGCGGCGGATGCTGTCCGCGCCGCAAATGGACTACACCAAGACCCTGTGGGCGGTGCGCGAGATGCATCACGAGCCCAGGGTGTTTGCCAAGGAAGCGCCGGTGTTGAAGCTTGAGGGCGTGAGTGCCGGCTACGGGCAGCTGCCGATCCTGCATGACATTTCCCTGGAAGTGCCGAAAGGGGCGACGGTGGCGGTGGTGGGCGAATCCGGTTCCGGCAAGTCCACGGTTGCCCGGGTCCTGACCGGGCTGTTGCCGGCGAGCAAGGGCAAGCTGTCGTTCCAGGGCGAGGCGTTGCCGCTCGATTATCGTCAGCGCAGCCGCGAGCTGTTGCGCCACATCCAGATGATTTATCAGATGCCGGACACCGCGCTCAATCCGCGTCAGCGGGTGCGCGATTTCCTCGGGCGGCCACTGGAGTTCTACCTGGGGCTCACCGGCAAGGCCAAGGAAGCACGAATTCATCAGTTGCTCGAGCAGATCGAACTCTCGCCCGCGCGGATCATCGACCGCTTCCCCGGTGAGCTGTCCGGCGGGCAGAAGCAGCGCATCTGCATTGCCCGGGCCTTGGCTGCCGAGCCCAAGGTGATCATCTGCGACGAAGTGACCTCGGCGCTCGACCAGATCGTGGCCAAGGAGATTCTGCAATTGCTGCAACGGTTGCAGGCGTCGCTGGGGCTGTCCTACCTGTTCATCACCCACGACATCGAAACCGTGCGCAGCATCGCCGACCAGGTGGTGGTGATGCATCAGGGCAAGATCGTCGAACAGGGGCCGCTGGCCCAGGTGTTCAGCCCGCCGCACCACGACTACACGGCGCGGCTGCTGGCATCGGTGCCGCAGATGGACCCCGACTGGCTGACCCGAAGACTGGCCGAACGTGTCTCGTGATTACCCTGACTTGAATCCGGAAGCCCTGACCATGCAAAGCAAAATGGTACTGACCCAAGCCGAAGTTTTACTGATGCTCAACGCTGCCCGAGATGAAGCCCGGGCGTCTCAGTGGCCGGTGACCATCGCCGTGGTGGACGACGGCGGCCACCCGTTGGCCCTCGAACGCCTGGACGGTTGTGCGCCGGTCGGCGCCTACATCGCCACGGAAAAGGCCCGCAGCGCGGCGCTTGGGCGACGGGAAACCAAGGCCTATGAAGACATGATCAATGGCGGACGTACCGCCTTCCTTTCGGCGCCGGTGCTCAGTGCCACGCTGGAAGGTGGCGTGCCGATTCTGGTGGCGGGGCAGGTGGTGGGGGCCGTCGGTGTGTCCGGGGTCAAGCCGGACCAGGACGCGCAGGTGGCCAAGGTGGCGGTTGCGGCGCTGGATTTCTTGCGTGAGCCTGTCGGGCAGCGTCAGGCCTGTTGATTTTTGGGTGATTGATAAGGCCTCTTCGCGAGCAGGCTCGCTCCCACAAGGGATCTTCAGTGTTCACAAATGCTGTGTTCACAACAGAACCCATGTGGGAGCGAGCCTGCTCGCGAAGGCGTCATTCCAGGCGCCGCCAGACTTATTGCCTAAAGATACTTGTCAGTCACTGCCCCCTCCGAAGCACTGGACACCGTCTTCGCATACTTGGCCAACACCCCGCGCTTGTACTTCAACGGCGGCCGCACCCAGCGTGCCTTGCGCCTGGCCATTTCGGCCTCGGACACATCCACCGTGATCTGCCGACTCTCCGCGTCGATGGTGATGGTGTCACCGTTTTCGATCAGCGCAATCGGCCCGCCTTCAAAGGCTTCCGGGGTGATGTGACCTACCACGAAACCATGGGAACCACCGGAAAAACGCCCGTCGGTGATCAGCGCCACGTCCTTGCCCAGGCCCTTGCCCATCACCGCTGACGTGGGGGAGAGCATTTCGCGCATGCCCGGCCCGCCCTTGGGGCCTTCGTAGCGAATCACGATCACTTCGCCGGGCTGCACTTCGCCGTTGAGAATTCCCGCCAGCGCGCCTTCTTCGCCGTGGTAGACCCGCGCCTTGCCTTCGAAGCGCAAGCCTTCCTTGCCGGTGATCTTGGCCACCGCGCCGCTGGGCGAAAGGTTGCCGCGCAGCACCACCAGGTGCGAGTCCTTTTTGATCGGTTGGTCGAAGGGCAGGATCACGTCCTGGCCATCCGGGTAATCGGCGACCGCTTCAAGGTTTTCGGCGAGGGTCTTGCCGGTCACGGTCATGACATCGCCGTGCAACATGCCGGCGGCGAGCATGCGCTTCATCAGCGGCTGGATGCCGCCGATGGCCACCAGCTCGCTCATCATGTACTTGCCGCTGGGGCGCAGGTCGGCCACCACCGGGGAGACTGTCCCCAGTTCAACGAAGTCATCCAGGGTCAATTCGACATCCACCGCATGGGCCATGGCCAGCAGGTGCAACACGGCGTTGGTGGAGCCGGCGAGGGCGATCACCACGCGAATGGCATTCTCGAAGGCCTTGCGGGTCATGATGTCCCGGGGCTTGAGGTCGAGCCTGAGCAGTTCCATCACCTGCTGCCCGGCGCGGAAACTGTCCGAAGCCTTGTCGCTGCCCACGGCATCCTGGGAACTGGAACCGGGCAGGCTCATGCCCAGCGCTTCGATGGCCGAGGCCATGGTGTTGGCGGTGTACATGCCACCGCAAGAACCGGGGCCGGGGATCGCCACTTCCTCGATTTGCTTGACCTGGATCGCGTTGATGTCGCCACGGGCATGCTGGCCCACGGCTTCGAACACGGAAATGATGTCGGTGTGGCCGGCACCCGGGCGGATGGTGCCGCCATAAACAAAGATCGACGGCCGATTGAGCCGCGCCATGCCGATCAGGCAGCCGGGCATGTTCTTGTCGCAACCGCCCACGGTCACCAGCCCGTCAAAGCCCTCGCACCCGGTCACGGTCTCGATGGAGTCGGCGATCACCTCGCGGGACACCAGGGAATACTTCATGCCTTCGGTGCCGTTGGCGATGCCGTCGGAAATGGTGATGGTGTTGAAAATCACCCCCTTGGCCCCGGCGGCGTTGGCGCCTTTTTCGGCTTCCAGCGCCAGCTTGTCGATGTGCATGTTGCACGGCGTGACCATCGCCCAGGTGGAGGCGATACCGATCTGCGGCTTCTTGAAGTCTTCGTCGGTAAAGCCCACGGCGCGCAGCATGGACCGGGCCGGCGCGGCCTCGATGCCATCGACCACTTCAGCGGAATACTTGCGCAGATCGTCTTTGTCGCTCATGGCTTGCCCTCACACGCTCTTCAAAAAAGACCCGCTTGAGTATAGAAGGCCGGGGGCGCCTAATGCCGATCAGTTCACCATTACCTTTTCAACGCAATTTTTGTAACGGCTGGCGAAGCCGCTGTCCCCTGTAGGAGCGAGCCTGCTCGCGATGGTCGTTAACGATAACGCTGGGAGCCTGATACCCCGCGGCGTTCTCTGGTCCATCGCGAGCAGGCTCGCTCCCACAGGGGCATCAACAGACGCGCGGGTTTGCCGTGTCGTGATATTCTTCGCAACAACTTGGTTTGACCTATTCGGTTTTCCTGCTTTCGCGGCGGGCGAACGGAATCACTGTCGCTCAAGTAGCTGAAGCCAAAAAAGATAAAAAGTCAGTTCAGTAGGGACTTATAACTGGGGTCGATGCGGTTCATCGGCCTTGTGTGCCCACCCTGCGAAACTTACGACCAGGCGCCCACGACATTTGCCTGAATGCCGTGAAACACGGGGCCTGCGGGTAAGAATCAAAAGGGCGGATGACGTTTTATCAAAGGTGTTACAGATGTTTAAGAAAGTGAACACGGCCCTGCTGGGGCTGGCTCTGTCGTTGGGGATGACGACAGCGCAGGCCGCAGACGCCAAGAAAGTCGATGTGTTGCTGGTTGGCGGCGGCATCATGAGCGCCACCCTGGGTGTGTGGCTCAACGAGCTGGAACCCGGCACCTCGATGGAAATGATCGAGCGTCTGGACGGCGTCGCCCTGGAAAGCTCCAACGGCTGGAACAACGCCGGTACCGGTCACTCCGCACTCGCCGAGCTGAACTACACCCCTGAAGACGAGAACGGCAAGGTCTCGATCCCCAAGGCCGTTGAAATCAACGAAGCCTTCCAGGTCTCCCGCCAGTTCTGGGCCTGGCAGGTCCAGCAGGGCGTGCTGAAGAACCCGCGTTCGTTCATCAACACCACACCGCACATGAGCTTCGTGTGGGGCGATGACAACATCAAGTTCCTGAAAAAGCGCTACGAAGCCCTGCAGGCGAGCCCGCTGTTCGCCGGCATGCAGTACTCCGAAGACCCGGAAGTGATCAAGAAGTGGGTCCCGCTGATGATGGAAGGGCGTGACCCGAACCAGAAAATCGCGGCCACCTGGAGCCCGCTGGGTACCGACATGAACTTCGGCGAAATCACCCGCCAGTTCGTTGCACACCTGCAAACCACGCCGAAATTCGACCTGAAGCTGTCCAGCGAAGTGCAGGACATCACCCGCAATGCCGATGGCACCTGGCGCGTGAGCTACAAGAACCTCAAGGACGGCAGCAAGTCGGAAACCGACGCCAAGTTCGTGTTCATCGGCGCCGGCGGCGGTGCCCTGCACCTGCTGCAGAAGTCGGGCATTCCTGAAGCCCGTGAATACGCCGGCTTCCCGGTGGGTGGCTCGTTCCTGGTGACCGACAACCCGGCCATCGCCGAGCAGCACCTGGCCAAGGCCTACGGCAAAGCCTCCGTTGGCGCGCCGCCGATGTCGGTTCCACACCTGGACACCCGTGTGCTGGACGGCAAGCGCGTGATCCTGTTTGGCCCGTTCGCGACCTTCAGCACCAAGTTCCTCAAAGAAGGCTCGTACCTGGACCTGCTGACCACCACCACTACGCACAACGTGTGGCCGATGACCCGCGTGGGCATCAAGGAATACCCGCTGGTGGAGTACCTGGCCGGCCAGCTGATGCTGTCGGATGAAGACCGCCTCAACGCCCTGAAGGAATACTTCCCGAACGCCAAGGCCGAAGACTGGCGCCTGTGGCAAGCGGGCCAGCGCGTGCAGATCATCAAGCGTGACGAAGCCGCCGGTGGCGTGCTGAAGCTGGGTACCGAAATCGTCGCTTCCGCCGACGGTTCGATGGCCGGCCTGCTGGGTGCTTCGCCAGGCGCCTCGACCGCTGCGCCGATCATGCTCTCGGTGATCCAGAAGGTGTTCAAGGACAAGGTCGCGACCCCTGAGTGGCAAGAGAAGCTGCACAAGATCGTCCCGAGCTACGGCACCCAGCTGAACAACGACCCGGCCAAAGTGGCCGAGGAGTGGGCCTACACCGCCAAGGTGCTGGAACTGCCTACGCCTCCGGTGATTGGTCAGGTGGCAGCTCCGGCTGTTGAAGCGGAAAAGGCCAAGCCTGTGAAAGAGAATGCGGCGACTGATATGGCGCTGTAAGTAAATACACGTAATCGAAAAGCCCACTGAACCGGAGACGGTCAGTGGGCTTTTTTGTTGATGGTCGCCCCCGGATTTCATGGGCGCGCAGGTACCTGTGGGAGCTGGCTTGCCAGCCGACCTGATTTCACGGACGTACCCGATCCCCTGTAGGAGCGAGCCTGCTCGCGATGGTCGTCAACGATAACGCTGGCAGCCTGACACCCCGCGGTGTTCTGTCGTCCATCGCGAGCAGGCTCGCTCCTACAGGAATCACCGATCTGCCCCGCCGTAAGGGCTGAACTTTAAGTGGCTGTTACTGCAGCAATGGATATGTATTCGAAAAGAAGACCACGATCGCGAGCAGGCAGCTCGCGATAGACGTCATGACCGAGCGTCAGTGGGCTTTTTCATGCCCCGAATCCCATCTGATCCGTATTTTTCCGCGCTTTCTGCGTCTGTAATGCACTCAGTTGGCGCCGCACAATAACGGCACGTTCCGCCGCCACACGCGCGGTGCACCGCAAACTCAATGTGTAGGGGGCCTTATGGGCAAGATGGCGATTTTTCTGGGTGGCTTTCTGCTGGTGACTATTTTGATTGGCGTGTTGGCGACGATTTCGCCGGTGTGAAGCTGATCCGGATTTTGTTGTGCCTGTCAGGGCCACTTCGCGGGAAAGCCCGCTCCCACAGGGATATGGGTTGGCCGCGATTTCTGCGTACACCGCGAAACCCTGTGGGAGCGTGGCTTGCCCGCGAAGGCGTCCGCTCAGGCGCCGGAAATTTTCCAGCCCCAGCTATTTCACCGGATTGCCCTGCTTGATATCCCCGCAAAACAGATCCTGGTTGCCACTGTCCGCCGTGCTGCGCACCACCACGGAGTAATCGCCGGACAGCAGCACGGATCTCGCCACCGGTGCGATGCGCGAGAAGGTCCAGCCCTTGATTGGCTGCCGTGAGGTGTTGACCTGATCATTCATGGCAAAGGCCACGGCGCCGGGTTGCTGGCAGCTGCCTTTGTAGATGAACGACTGCACCCGCAAGGGCAGGACGGCGCCATTGGGCACGCCGCTGATGAAGAAACTGAGGCCGGTTTTCTGCTCAAGGTCAGTCAGGGTGACGTTGCCGATCTGACCGGCGTTGTTGCGGGTGGCCGTCAGGGGAACGTTCACGCCACGGTCTGAGGAAGAGCTGGCGCAACCGAGCAGGCTGGTGCCGATGATGAGCGCCGCGAGTGGGATTCCAGGTTTCATTGCCAAACTCCTGTGTCGAAGAACTGCAATGGGGAATTAGCCGGTATAGCTCATTAATCGGGTTCGTGAAGCGAAACCTAAGGGAAATTGTACTGATCGGCGCCTATCGTCGAGTTCATGGCGAACTTTGCGGGAAAATCTCCGGGTCGGAGAAGCACTTCACCAGATGGTCGTACACCAGCCGCACCCGAGGCGCCACCGGCCCGGTTTGCGGGCGATACATGATCAGCTCGAAGGGCGCCGGGACTTCCTGTTGCAGAACTTCCACCAGTCGCCCGTCAGTCAGGTACGGGTCTGCCAGATAACCCGGCAACTGCCCGAAGGCGATCCCCTCCAGCACCATCTCGCGCTCGGTCTCCGGGTCATCGCAGGTGAAGGCCGGAGACACCGGCAGGAACACTTGCCCCTCGGCCAGCAGCCACGGCCAGGGGCGACCGTTGTTGCGATCCATCAACATGGACAGCGGCAGGCGCTTCAGTTCCTCGACAGTCTCGGGACGCGCCACCGTATCGAGCAGGGCAGGGGCCGCAACGATTTTCAGCACGATGCGCGCCACCGTCCTGGCGATAAAACGCCGATCCCGCACGGCGCCAACCCGCACGCCAATGTCGATCCGGCTGGCCACTGCGTCGGTGATCTGGTCATCCAGGCTCAGGTCAATGCGCAGCCCGGGATTTTCCCGCATCAGCGGTTTGAGGAATTGCGTCAGGTACAGCTTGCCGATGGCGTGGGGCGCCGTGATGCCGACGCGTCCGACGATACCCTGGTCCTGCTGCTTGCTGTGGGCGATAAACAGCTGATCCACCTGGTCCAGGGTTTCACGGGCCTTCTGGGCAAGCTCGGCGCCAAAGGTGGTGACATGCACCTGACGGGTGCTGCGGTGGAACAGCAATTCGCCGAAGGTGCGTTCCAGCTCCTTGATCGCCCGCGTCACGGTTTGCGGCGAGGTGCCCAGGCGCGTGGCCGCTTCGCGAAAGGTGGTGCACTGCGCCGCCACCGAAAAGATCCGGATCAGCTCCATTCGATTGAGCATGGCCGTCGACTCCGTTCCAGAAAGTGGAATTCTAAAATCCGAACTCTTCCATTTTCTGACGAATAAAACCAGTACAGACTGAACCCATCAACTCAAGCAAGCCCCTTCAGGAGTACTGAACCATGAGCAACAACATCCAAGGCAAAGTGGTCGTCATTACCGGTGCAAGCAGCGGTCTGGGCGAAGAAACGGCGCGTCATCTGGCCAAACTCGGTGCCCACGTGGTGCTGGGCGCCCGTCGCCAGGATCGTCTGGACGCGATTGTCCAGGAGATCACCGCAGAAGGCGGCAAGGCCATTGCCCACCCGATCGATGTCACCCGCCAGGCGGATCTGACGGCACTGGTGGCCAAGGCGGTCGAAGCGTTCGGACGGGTCGATGTGATGATCAACAATGCGGGCCTGATGGCGATTTCGCCGATCTCCGAGCTGCGCGTCGATGAGTGGGATCGCATGATCGACATCAACGTCAAGGGCGTGCTGTACGGGATTGCCGCGGCACTGCCACTGTTCGAGAAACAGGCCAGCGGGCACTTCATCAACATCTCGTCGGTGGCTGGCATCAAGGTGTTCAGCCCGGGTGGTTCGGTGTACAGCGGCACCAAATTCGCGGTCCGCGCCATCTCCGACGGCCTGCGTCACGAAGTCGGCGGCAACATCCGCACCACCACCATCGAACCGGGTGCGGTGGAATCCGAACTGAAGTTCGGCAGCGGCCACCAGCCGAGCGCCGAGGTGGTGGGCGAGTTCTACAAGAAGGCCATTCCGGCCGCTTCGGTCGCACGGGCCATCGCCTTCGCCATCGAGCAACCGGCTGATGTGGACATCAACGAGATCGTCCTGCGTCCGACCGCGCAAGACTTCTGATTGATAGCTTGATCAATAGCGCCCTGGCCGAAAAGCCGGGGCGTTTTTTTGTTGATGCGTGTTTTATTTTTTGCATTGCGCCAGCACCACCTGGCAGGTGTCCGGTGTGCCGCCGGAGCGCCCGGCATAGCGCATGCAGTTATCCAGGGATTTCTTGCGCGCCACGCCCAAGGTGGCGCCCCAGGCCAGGCCGCCTTCTCCGGTGGTCGGCAGGGCCTTGGCATAGCAGGGATCACCCAGGCTTGAGGCGGCCGGGCGAGCCGTGGCGGTTTTGTGCGAACACCCGGCAGTCAGCAGCAGGTCGAGGATGAGTAGCGAGGGCAGGACCCATGACGAGCAGGGGCGCACAGATTTTCCGGGCATCCTGATTCCCCTTCGGCGGCGTGATTGGGCGGGGTGTCTGCTTAGCTTAGACGCTGCTCTTTATTGACTTGGAACCGTTCAGCGGGAGAGAGCTTAACCCTTGCAGGAGCTGCCGAAGGCTGCGATCTTTTGATCTTGCTTTTAAAAAATCAAAATCAAAAGATCGCAGCCTTCGGCAGCTCCTACAGGGGTGGGCGATCGTCAATCAGTCCACCCGCAACGGCTCGGCCCCAGTGCGGGTGCCATCGACCAGACGAATACTGTCTCGCCCACCGCGCTTGGACTGGTACAGCGCCACGTCACCGGGCTCGATGATCTCCGTCAGGCTGGCCGGTGGCTGGTCGAACAGGTGGGCGCCGATGCTCAGGGTCACCGCTTCCGGCGTGTCGAACGCCTGTGAAGCCGCGCCGTAGAAACGGTCGCGCAAGGTGCTGCCCAATTCGATGATTCGCTCATTTGATGCATCGCGGAACACGATGACGAATTCGTCGCCGCCCAAACGGGCCGCCAGTGCACCCTCAGGCAACTGCGAAACGATGATCTCGCTCAACGTCACTAGCAGACGGTCGCCCGCCGTGTGTCCATACAGATCATTGACCAGCTTGAAGTTGTCGATATCAATCAGCAGCAGGGCGCCCGGCCGGTCCACCGAAACCTCGCCCAGCAGACGCATGGCCCGCACTTCAAAGGCGCGACGGTTGTACAGGGTGGTCAATGGATCACGCTCGGCCAAGTGCGCGATCTTTTTCTCGCGCCGATAACGCTCGGTGCCGGTCATCGACAAGGCAATCAGCATGATCGCCATGACCCCTTCAACCAGCGAAATCTGGATGATCTCGCCGCGCAACGACGCCAGATCGATCAGCGTGCCCGGCACCACCGCCGTCAACGCCTTGGCGATATAGAAAATCCCGTGGGCCATCAGCACATAACGCAACTGCACCGCCCCCACGCTCAACGACTTGCCGTGGGGGCGCAGGAGGAAACTGGCCCGGATCGACAACAGCGCCACCAGCAGCGAATTGGCTACCAGCATGATCTTCGACCATGACGGATCATCCGGCAGAAACAGCAGAGCCAGCCACGCCACGAAAATCAGGTACCAGGCCCGGGCCAGCCGCACACGGGTAAAACGCGCAACCCCCAGCAGGAACAGCCAGTGAGCCAGCACCAACAGGCCGTTGGCGAACCAGATACCGATCAGCAACAGACCGCTCATGCGCAACAGGGCGAGGGTGGAGCCCACGGTGATCGTGGTAAAACCCGCGCTGAAACACAGCAGAGAAGGTTCCCGAATGCTGCGCCACTCGATCGCCAGGTACAACGCGGCGGCCGCAGCGAGGGCGACGGAGATAGTCAACATAGTGGGAGGGTCGAGCGCCATAGCCTTGTAGCCTGTCTGATTTTGCGATGAATGGGCGCGATTGTAAGGCTTGGGGCGATTTTTCGCAGGTGCCGGCGTTGCAGTGTAGTGGGACTCGGTAGCTGCCCCCGGCGAAGGGCAGCTACGTTGGTTCGGATCATGACACCCGCGATTCCTCCGCCATTCTCTCCAAATCCTCAGCCGCCACCCCGACCCGCGAAAAAACCAGCCACACGTACATCAGCACACTGCACCCAATCAGTATCGAGGCAACGCCAATCACCGGCTCAACAGACGGAAAACCCTTAAGGCGCAAGGTCAACGCACCCAGCATCACCGGTACCCCAATATTCCAGCTCCAAAATTGCGCAGCGGCGAGGCGGCCTTCGGTGATTGACGGTCGGACCGTCCCCATCAGTCCGAACAGCGCCATCGACACCCACCCCAGCAAATTGACATGGGCATGGACCGCGAAGAGTGAGTGGTCGCCGGAGGCGCCCATCGTCACGCCCAGCCCCACGCCAATGGCGAAGTAGACGACAGCGAGCCGAAACCAGGTTTGCGAACGGGAGTTGTGATTCATGGCATTCACCTCATGCGCCGGCAGGCGCGCTCAGTTGCAGGACGATTGAAATGAGGTCCTTCTGGCGCGCGGTCGGGCTCTTGAGGCGAGCACTTGTTGGCGCGCTTCCTGGTATCTATTATGAGACGCGAGTCTCACAATAAGACGGAGTATCATTTATTCCATGGCCAAATCGAAGTCAAGCATCTCATCCCCGAACGGTCATCAGGGCCGCGCCAACCAGCGCAATCGAACCCGTCAGGCACTGATCGAGGCCGCTGTGGCGTTGCGCGAGGAGGGGCTGAACCCGACGATTGCCGAGGTGGCGGAGCGCGCGATGGTGTCGCGGGCCACGGCCTATCGCTACTTTCCCTCGCCGGAAGCGTTGATCAGCGAGACGGCGATGGACCGTGACATGCAGCCGCTGGAGCACTTCTGGCAACCGGGAGACGACCCGGCCAAGGGCATGGGCCTGGCAGCGGATGCGCTGAACCGGCTGCTGATCGGCGACGAGGTGGGCCTGCGCATGATGGAGCGTTCGTTCATGACCGTGTGGCTGGAAAACCAGCCCGACGAATCGCCTCTGCGGCCGGGGCGACGCATGAGCTATATCGAGCCGATTGTCGACTCGCTCAAGGGCGTGCTCCCACCCCGGGCGCGCAAGCGGCTGAAGCAGGCGCTGTCAATGGTCATGGGCACCGAGGCGTTGATCGCGGTACGCGATGTGGGCGGCGCGAGCGTCGACGAGTCTTTGAGCGCCGCGGCCTGGGCGGCGAGGGCGCTGGTGCGTCAGGCATTGGAGGAACAAGAGGCACGACGCAAACCTGCTCCCTGAAGCTTATCGGTTGCGGGGTAACGCCACCCGCGCGAGCAATCCTCCGGTGCTGCGATTGCTCAAGGTCAGCTCACCACCCTGTTCGCGAACGATCGCCCGCGCGGCCGACAGTCCGAGCCCGACCCCACCGGTGTCGCGATTGCGCGAGGTCTCCAGGCGGAAGAACGGATCGAACACCCGTTGCAGCGCGTCTTCGGGAATGCCCGGCCCTTCGTCGCTGACCTCGATGTAGACCCAGTCTTCATCGAACTTGAGCGTGGTGCCCGGGCGTAGTCCGTACTTCACGGCGTTCTCCAGCAGGTTGACCACCACCCGCTTGATCCCCAGCGGGCGGCCGTCATACACCCAGTGCGCCGGGCCGGTGAAGGCGATGACGAGGTCCTGGTCGCGGAAGTCGTCGATGATGGTTTGCAGCAGTTCCGACAGGTCGAACGCCGTGGATGGCTCCAGGTGCGTGTCTTCGCGGAAGAACGCCAGGGCCGCGCTGATCATCGATTGCATCTCGTCGATGTCGCGAATCATTTTGCGCTGATGGTCCAGATCCTCCATGAACTCGCTGCGCAAGCGCATCCGCGTCAGGGGCGCGCGCAAGTCATGGGAGATGGAGGCGAGCATGTGCGTGCGTTCGCCAATGAAGTGCTGGATCTGCGCCTGCATGGTGTTGAAGGCGATGATCGCCTGGCGTATTTCGTGGGGGCCTTCGATGACGATGGGCGGGGCGCTCAGGTCGCCGCCGAAGCGCCGCGCGGCACTGGCGAAACGTTGCAGGGGATTGGCCAGTTGGCGCGTGGCGATCCAGGCAACCAGCAGGGTGGCGATCAGTCCCAGGGCGATGATCACGGCGATCCTTGTGCGGGTGTCCAGGCCCCAGCTGCGTTCGGGCGGGGTGAACGTCAACCAGCTGCCATCGACCAGGCGCACCAGCGCGACGTAACGCGCCTCGGGGCTGTCAGCCGGCCAATTGGAAGGGTTGAACACGTCGATCTCGCGCTCATCACCCAACAATTGATGCATGACCGGCACCTTGCCGGTTTCCACGGGCGCGCCCCCGGCCGGCAGGTTGAGGGTGCCGCGATCGGCGCTCCACGCCACATCGAGCATGGGGTTGCTGGCCGCGCCCGCCAATTGCCCTCGCAGCTGGGGCGGCGCCGCTTCGATCACCCGGGTGGCCGCGGCAATCTGCTCCAGCAGGCCGGTGCGCTCGATGGGCGGGCGGGCCCAGGTGCCGGCGACTTGCACGAACAGGGCATTGAGGGTCAGCGAGGCCACCATCGCGGCGACGATGGTCAGGGCAATCCGGCGCCGCAAGGTGTCGCGACGGAACAGGCGGCCGATCACGAGCGGGTGACCTTGGCGGTGAACATATAGCCTCCATTGCGCACGGTACGGATCAGGTCCGGGCGCTTGCTGTCGGGTTCGATTTTGCGTCGCAGGCGGCTGACCTGCACATCGATGCTGCGGTCGAAGGCGTCATGGCCCTGGCCGTGCGTGAGGTCGATCAGTTGCTCGCGGGTGAGGATGCGCTGGGGATGCTCGAGGAACACCACCAGCAGGTCGAACTCGCCACCGGACAGCGGAATCATCACGTTATCGGGTGAGCGCAATTCGCGGCAGGTGATATCCAGGTGCCAACCGGCGAAGCTGCTGACCGGCCGAGACGGTTCGCTAACGGGGCTTTTCTGTTCGCCGGCACGACGTTGCAGGGCGCGCACCCGGGCCAGCAGTTCCTGGGGGGCGAAGGGTTTGGTCAGGTAGTCGTCGGCGCCCAGTTCCAGGCCGACGATGCGATCGCTCAACTCGGCCATGGCGGTGAGCATGATGATCGGGATCCCGGTCTGCGCCCGTACTTTCTGGCACAGGCTCAGGCCGCTTTCGCCGGGCAGCATCACGTCGAGGATGATCGTGTCCGGGCGGTTCTGCGCAATCGCCGCCCACATGGCCTCGCCATGGGGCGCCACGTCCACCTCATAGGCATGCTGAACGAAGAACTTCTTCAGCAGGGACAGAATTTCCATATCGTCGTCGACGATCAGCAGTCTGCTCACGATTACCGCATCCCGGGTCGAAAAAAGAGCGCATCTAAAACCATTTCGCTGCCCCGGTCATTTATTTCAATCGAGCAACATTCCTTCGGCGCAGACATCAAGCGGACATCCTCAGGCAAAAACTCTCGGGCAACCTGCGGGCATTCCATTGCACGGAGGTATTCATGAAGGTATTGAACGGCAGCCAGAGCGCCGGGGGGCACACCACTGGCCGTCCCTTGATCCTGACCCAACGTACGGCATTGCCCGGGGGCGACAAGTCGATCCTGTTCCAGGAGACCTGCCTGGGGCTGGCCAGCGATCAGAGCCAGATCGTGATGCGCCGCTATTTCGAGCGCTACAGCCCGGAAGATTCCCATTGGGTGGAATACATCCACTCCATCCCGACCGCCGAATTCATCCACTGGATCATGACTCATGGCCAGTTGCGCATCGAGCATTCGGATGATGCCCCGCACACCCAGTTCCAAGCCCATGCCTGACGGTGCAGGCCGTCCCGCCCTACAAGGAATCACCATGATCACAAGCATTCGCTCGCTGTCGCTGTTGTTTGCGGCCACCCTGAGCCTGTCGGCCTGTAGCAGCAAGAAAGTCACCCCTGAAATGTATACCGGGTTTCTGTATGACTACAGTCTGCTGACGGAACGCCAGTCGCCCTCGGGCCAGACGGTTTTGAGCTGGGTCAGCCCTGCGGTCAAGCGCGGCCGCTACAGCAAGGTCTATCTGGCGCCTAGCCAGTTCTATCCGGGGCCGGAGCCGACCGAGCGGATTCCTCTGAGCACGTTGTCCGGCGTCACCGACTACTACGACGCCGCCCTGCGCGCCGAACTGAGCAAAATGCTGCCGCTGGTGACGAAACCGGACTCCGACACCTTGGTTGTCCGGCCGGCCATCACCCGGGTCGCGACCAGTACCCAGGGCCTGAAATTCTATGAATGGCTGCCGGTCACCCTGGTCGCCGCCGGTGTCAGCACCGCCACCGGCATCCGCGACCAGGACAGTGAAATCTTCACCGAAGTGTCCTTCGAGGACGGTGCCACCGGGGAAGTGGTGGCCGAGGTCGTACGCAAGGGCACCGGGTTGGCGCTGGACGACGACAAACAGGTCCTGACCCCGGATGACGTCAAGGTCGTGCTCGATGGCTGGGCCAGTGATCTGCGTGAGTCCTATACCGCGATCCGCAAGTAAGGCCCTATACGACCCTGCGCTGGCGCATCCTGCGCAGGGTATGTAGAACCGGTCAGCGGCCACCGGGGAAAAGCACAAGACTTGCCGCTCAAAAACCGGATAATGGCGGCCAATTTCGCTTAGCTCGCTATTCTGGTATTCCCCCATGGAAATCAAGGTCAACTTTCTCGACAACCTTCGACTTGAAGCCAAGTTCGATGACTTCACGGTGATCGCCGATCAGCCCATCCGCTACAAGGGCGATGGTTCGGCACCGGGTCCATTCGATTACTTCCTGGCTTCGTCGGCGTTGTGTGCCGCCTACTTCGTGAAGTTGTACTGCGAGACCCGCAACATCCCCACCGACAACATCCGCCTGTCGCAGAACAACATTGTCGATCCGGAAAACCGCTACAACCAGATCTTCAAGATCCAGGTCGAGCTGCCGGCCGACATCTCCGACAAGGACCGCCAAGGCATCTTGCGCTCCATCGACCGTTGCACGGTGAAGAAGGTGGTGCAGGCCGGCCCCGAGTTCGTGATCGAAGAGGTGGAGAACCTCGACGCTGACGCCCAGGCCTTGCTGATGCCGAACTCGACCTCCGATGGCGGCACCTACATCGTCGGCAAGGACCTGCCGCTGGAGCAGACCATCGCCAACATGTCAGGGATCCTGGCCGACCTTGGCATGAAGATCGAAATCGCCTCCTGGCGCAACATCGTGCCCAACGTGTGGTCGCTGCACATCCGCGATGCGCACTCGCCGATGTGCTTCACCAACGGCAAGGGCTCGACCAAGGAAAGCGCGCTGGCTTCGGCACTGGGCGAGTTCATCGAGCGGCTCAACTGCAACTTCTTCTACAACGACCAGTTCTGGGGCGAAGAGATCGCCAACGCGCCGTTCGTGCATTACCCCGATGAGCGCTGGTTCCAGCCCGGGCGCAAGGACGCATTGCCGGCGGAGATCCTCGACGAGTACTGCCTGAAGATCTACAACCGCGATGGCGAGCTGCGTGGCTCGCACCTGTTCGACACCAACTCCGGCAATGAGGAGCGCGGCATCGTCTCGCTGCCGTTCGTGCGTCAGTCCGACGGCGAGGTGGTGTATTTCCCGTCCAACCTGATCGAAAACCTGTACCTGAGCAACGGCATGAGCGCCGGCAACACCCTGGCTGAAGCCCAGGTGCAGTGCCTGTCGGAAATCTTCGAGCGTGCGGTGAAGCGCGAAATCATCGAAGGCGAGTTCGCGCTGCCGGACGTGCCGGCCGACGTGTTGGCGAAATACCCGGGGATTCTCGCCGGTATCCAGGGCCTGGAAGCCCAGGGCTTCCCGGTGCTGGTCAAGGATGCGTCGCTGGGCGGTGAGTTCCCGGTCATGTGCGTGACCTTGATGAACCCGCGCACCGGTGGTGTCTTCGCCTCGTTCGGCGCGCACCCGAGCTTCGAGGTGGCGCTGGAGCGCAGCCTGACCGAGCTGTTGCAGGGCCGCAGTTTCGAAGGCCTGAACGATCTGCCGCAGCCGACCTTCGAAGGTCATGCGGTCACCGAACCGAACAACTTCGTCGAGCATTTCATCGATTCCAGCGGTGTGGTGTCGTGGCGCTTCTTCAGTTCCAAGTCCGATTACGAGTTCGTCGAGTGGGACTTCACCAGCCAGGGCGAGGACTCCAATGCCGAGGAAGCCGCGACGCTGTTCGGCATCCTCAAGGACATGGGCAAGGAAGCGTACATGGCGGTGTACGAGCACATCGGTGCCACGGCCTGCCGCATCCTGGTGCCGGATTACTCTGAGATCTACCCGGTCGACGACCTGATCTGGGACAACACCAACAAGGCGCTGTTCTTCCGTGCTGACATCCTCAACCTGCATCGCCTGAGCGAAGACGAGTTGAAGGATCTGGTAGAGCGTCTGGTGGAAAGCGAGCTGGACGATTACACCGACATCACCACCCTGATCGGCATCGAGTTCGATGACAACACGGCCTGGGGCCAGTTGACGATCCTCGAATTGAAGGCGCTGATTTACCTCGCCCTGCAGCAATTCGAAGAGGCGAAAGAGGCGGTGGAAACCTTCCTGCAGTACAACGACAACACCGTCGAGCGCGGCTTGTTCTATCAAGCAGTGAATGCGGTGCTGGAGATGGAACTGGACGAAGATCTGGAGCTGGAAGACTACGAGGTCAACTTCCGCCGGATGTTCGGCAACGAACGGATGGACGCCGCGATCGGCTCGGTCAACAGCAGCGTACGCTTCTACGGCCTGACGCCGACCAGCATGAAACTCGAAGGCCTCGACCGCCACCTGCGCCTGATCGACAGCTACAAGAAACTGCACAGCGCGCGGGCCAACCTCAAGCGCTGACCGGCTCCATTTGTGGGAGCGAGCCTGCTCGCGATGGTCGTTAACGATGACGCTGGGTACCTGATTCCCCGCGGCGTCCTCAAGTCCATCGCGAGCAGGCTCGCTCCTACAGGTTTGTTGGCGGTCGTGCCGAATGGGTCTCAGTGGCGCTGTGTCAGCGCGGTTTCGATGCAGTTCAGCAGTTTGTCGGCATCGCAGGGTTTGGGCAGGCAGGCGATAAGTTCCGGGCGGTGCTCGTTCAGGGGCGGGGCGGCGGCGGGATAGGCGGTGATCAGTATCGTGGGGATGTGAATGCCTGATGCAATCAACTGTTCGAACATCTCTACGCCACTCATGCCCGGCATCTGGATATCTGACACCAGGCAATCGGTCTGGGTTGAAACGTTCGCCGCGAGAAACTCCAGCGCACTGCAGAAGGTTCGGGTTTTATAACCGCTGGAGCGCAACAGGCTTTCCAGGGCACCTCGAACCGAATCGTCATCATCCACAACTGCAATGTTCGGTGCAGTGCGCTGCTGAGTGTCTTGCATCATTGAATTTGCTCGTTACTGCGCCGTTGTCCTCACACGATACGCGGTCTTTGATGGGGGAAAATCATATCTAGGTATAGGTCGCTAAGATCTAAGTGTTGATGTAGACAAGCTCATTCAATGTCATCTTTGTCGATTGATCAGGCGGCGGGGGTCGCTGTTCCCTGTCCTGCTACAGTGTTGTGGCGCAACTGACTGGTTTCATTCCAATTCAGATGGATGACAGCATGCAGATACTTTGGGACGACGGCGAGCGTGTCTTCTGTCGGGAACTGCGCTCGGGTGCCGATGGCGAGAACTCGGTCCTGGTCACGCGACCTGCCGCCGAGCAGCCGCTTCCGGCCTGCCTTGGTCGTCTGGCCCACGAGTTTGCCCTCAGGGATGAACTCGAAGGTGGCTGGGCGGTTCGACCGCTGGAGATCGCGCGCGAGAACGGCCATGTGCAGCTTGTGCTCGAAGACCCGGGTGGCGAGCCATTGGTGCAACTGCTGACAGCGCCGATGCCGACAACGGTTTTTCTGCATCACGCCATCAACATCGCGATGGCGATCGGCAAACTCCATCAACGCGGCCTCGTCCACAAAGACATCAAGCCCAGCCATATCCTGGTGAACTGCACCGACGGCCAGGCCAGGCTCACCGGTTTCGGCCTCGCTTCACAATTGCCGCGCGAGCGCCAGGCGCCCGAGACAATCGCCGGCACGCTGGCCTACATGGCACCCGAGCAGACCGGCCGGATGAATCGCTCGATCGATTCGCGCAGTGACCTCTATTCCTTTGGCGTCACGCTGTACCAGATGTTGACCGCCACACTGCCGTTTACCGCTGCAGACCCCATCGAATGGGTGCATTGCCATATTGCGAAAATGCCGGTGCCGGCCAAATCAAGGGTCGAATCCATTCCCCAGGTGCTCTGCGACATTGTCGCCAAGCTGCTCGCCAAGACTGCCGAGGAGCGCTATCAGACAGCCGCCGGGGTTGAACATGACCTGCGCCGATGCCTGGCCGAATGGGAGCAGACCGGCCGGATCACGGCCTTTACCCTCAGCGAACACGGTGCCTGCGACCGGCTGTTGATTCCCGAAAAACTCTACGGCCGCGAGCGCGAGGTCGAGACGCTGGTGGCCGCGTTCGGCCGGATCATTGCCAGCAGCGCGCCGCAACTGGTGCTGGTCACCGGCTATTCCGGTATCGGCAAATCCTCGGTGGTCAATGAGCTGCACAAGGTGCTGGTCCCCCCGCGCGGGCTCTTCGCTTCCGGCAAGTTCGATCAATACAGCCGCGATATTCCCTATTCGACATTGGTGCAGGCATTCCAGAGCCTGGTCCGTACGCTGCTGGGCAAGAACGACACGGAACTGGCGGATTGGCGCGACGCCCTGCAGCACGCGCTGGAGCCCCATGCGCGGCTGATGACCGACCTGATTCCCGAACTGAAGCTGATCATCGGCGAACCGCCACCCGTTCCGGCGCTGGATCCACAACAGGCGCAACGCCGGTTCCTGCTGGTGCTACGGCGCTTCATCGGTGTATTCGCCCAGGCCGAACATCCGCTGGCACTGTTTCTCGACGACCTGCAATGGCTCGACGCAGCAACCCTCGACTTGCTGGAAGATCTGTTGACCAGCTCGGACACGCGGCACCTGATGCTGGTCGGCGCCTACCGCAGCAACGAGGTGGATGACGGGCACCCGCTGTCGGTGAAGATCCAGGCGATTCGCAAGGCGGACGGCAGGGTCGACGAAATCACCCTGGCGCCGCTGGCCAAGGCGCACATCGAGCAGTTGATCGCCGAGGCGCTCGATGACGAGATCGCGCGGGTGGAGCCGCTGGCACAGCTGGTACTGGACAAGACCGCCGGCAATCCGTTCTTCGTGATCCAGTTCCTGCAAGCCCTTGCCGAGGAGCAGTTGCTGACATTCGATCACCCTTTGGGTCGCTGGATCTGGGACACCGATCGCATCCATGCCAAGGGCTATACCGACAACATCGTGGACCTGATGGTCGGCAAACTGAGCCGCTTGCCGACCGATACCCAGCAAGCGCTGCAGCAATTGGCCTGTCTGGGAAACGTTGCCGGTATCAGCGCTCTGGCGACGGCGATGGAAGTACCCAAAGCGCAACTGCGCACGGTGCTGTGGGAGGCCATTCGCCAGGAACTCGTCGAGCGGCTGGACGGTGCCTATGCCTTTGTTCATGACCGTATCCATGAGGCCGCCTATTCGCTGATCCCCAGGGAAGAGCGGGCCCAGGCCCATTTGCGGATCGGCCGGTTGCTTGCAGCGCAGGCGCTCGCGCAAGGGCTGGAGGAGTCGATCTTTGAAATCGTTGGCCAGCTCAATCGTGGCGCCGCACTGCTCACCGAACAGAGCGAGCGGGAACAACTGGCCGAGTTCAACCTGATTGCCGGCCAGCGTGCCAAGGCTTCGTCTGCCTACGCCTCGGCGCTCAAGTACCTCACCACGGGTGCCCGGCTGTTGGGTGAGGGTAGCTGGACGCGTCGCAGTACCCTCAGTTTCGCGCTGGAACTGAACAGGGCCGAATGCGAATTCCTGACCGGACAGCTTGCCATCGCCGACGGGCGCCTGATTGCTCTGTCCCGGCGTGCCATGACCGTGATCGAGCGGGCCAGCGTTGCCTGCCTGCAAATGGACGTTCATCTGCTGCTGGATCGCAGCGATGCCGCCTGTGCGGTCTGTCTTGACTACTTGCGGCATGTGGGCATCGAGTGGTCGCCTCACCCCAGCGATGATGATGTGCGGCGCGAATATGAGCGCATCGGCGAATTGCTGGGGGACCGGGCCATCGAGGATCTGATCGACTTGCCGTTGATGGAGGACGCGACGTCCCTGGTGACCGTCAACGTGCTGGGCAAACTCTTTGCCCCTGCATTGCAGAGCGATGCGAACCTGTCAGACCTGTCGATCTGCAAGGCCATCAGCATGAGCCTGGAGTGGGGCAACTGCGATGCCTCCTGCGTGCTTTATGCCAATGCCTTCCGGGTGGCCGGTCGACGCTTCGGTGACCATGAGGTGGGGTTCCGCTTCGGGCAGTTGGGCTGCGACCTGGTCGAGCAACGCGGGCTGACACGGTTCGAGGCCAGCACCTATCTGTGTTTTTCGTGTTTTGCCGTGCGCTGGATGCGACCCGTGGCGCAATGCCGGGACCTGCTGCGCCGCTCGTTCGTGGCGGCCAACCGGATCGGCGACTTGCCCTATGGTGCCTATTCGGGCAACAACCTCACTGCCGATCTGCTGTTTGCCGGCGAGCCGTTGCCCGAGGTGCAGGGCGAGGCCGAGCAGGGCCTGGATTATGCGAAGAAAGTACGCTTCGGCCTGGTGACGGATTTCATCACCACGCAACTGCTGCAAATTCGCATGCTGCGCGGCCTGACGCCGACCTTCGGGCGCCTGGAGGACAGCGAGTTCAACGAAGCCGACACTGAAACTCATCTGGCCAGCACCCCGGATCTGGTACTGGCCGAGTGTCTGTACTGGGTGCGCAAACTGCAGGCGCGCTACATGGCCGGCGAGCCTGAAGCCGCCCTGCAGGCCGCGGGCAGGGCGCAGCAGTTGCTGTGGGTTTGCCAGTCGTTTTTCGAGGAGGCGGAATACTACTTCTATGACGCGCTGACCCGGGCGGCGTGCTGTGAGGGTGCTGCCCGCAGCAGGCATGCGGAGCATCTGGCCGCCATGGCGGTCGATCACCAGCAGTTGCAGGGCTGGGCGCAGCAGTGTCCGGAGAATTTTGCCAGCCGGGCCGCCCTGGTCGCGGCGGAAATCGCCCGTGTCGAAGGGCGCGTTGTGGAGGCCGAAGGGCTTTACGAGCACAGCATCCATCTGGCGCAGCAAAGCGGCTTCATCCACATCGAGGCGCTGGCCAACGAACTGGCGTCGCGCTTCTACGCGGCCCGGGGCCTGGGCAAGATCGCCCGGGTCTATCTGCAAGATGCCCGCTACGGCTATCTGCGCTGGGGGGCCGACGGCAAGGTGCGCCAGCTCGATGCGAAGTACCCCGCGCTGCGCACTGAGGAGCACGCGCTGGGTCCGACCACCACCATGGCCACGGCAGTCGAGCACCTGGATCTTGCCACCGTGCTCAAGGTCTCCCAGGCGGTGTCGGGCGAGATCGTGCTGGAAAAACTGATCGACATGGTCATGTTCACGGCGATCGAACAGGCTGGCGCGGAGCGTGGGCTGCTGATTCTGTCCGATGCTGGCGAGCACCGGATCGCGGCGCAGGTGACCACCGGCGATGACGCGACGCTGTTGCGCGAGATACCGGTCAGCACGCAACTGTTGCCGGAGTCGGTTCTTTATCATGTCTTGCGCACCCGCGAGAGCATCGTCCTGGACGATGCCATGGCCGAGGCGCCGTTTGCCACCGACCCTTACGTGCGCCAGCAACGCGCCCGCTCGATTCTCTGCCTGCCCTTGATGAACCAGGCCAAGCTGACAGGCGCGTTGTATCTGGAGAACAATCTGACCGCGCGGGTGTTCAGCCCAAGCCGAATCGCCGTGCTCAAGCTGGTGGCATCGCAAGCGGCGATCTCGCTTGAAAACGCGCGTTTGTACCGTGGGTATCGCGAGGTGCAGACCGAGTTGGCCCACGCCAATCGCGTCGCCACCATGGGGCAATTGGTGGCGTCTATCGCCCATGAGGTCAACCAGCCGATTGCCGCGGCCATCCTCAACGCCAATGCCGCCCAGCGTTGGCTGAATATCCAGCCACCGGAACTCGATGAAGTGCGTCAGGTGCTCGCTCGCCTGATCCAGGATGCCAACCGCGCAGCCGATGTGCTGGGGCGGATCCGTGGGCATATCCGCAAGGCGCCGCCGCAGAAAGGGCCGCTGGACATCAACGTTGCCATCGGCGAAATGATCGAATTCACCCGTGGCCAGATCATGAAGAATGGCGTGGTGTTGCAGACGCAACTCACTGATGGCTTGCAGCTCATCGTCGGTGACCGTGTGGAGCTGCAGCAGGTGCTGCTCAACCTGATCATGAATGCCCTTGAAGCCATGGGCGCGACGCCCGAGGGCGAGCGCCAGTTGCAGATCAGCGCGGTGCCGGGTGAGCAGGGCTACGTGTTGGTCAGCGTCAGCGATTCGGGGCCGGGTTTTGCCGCGGAGAACGTCGACCAGGTGTTCACGTCCTTCTACACCACCAAGCCCACCGGGCTGGGCATGGGCCTGTCGATCTGTCGCTCGATCATCGAGGCCCATGGTGGCCGTCTGTGGGCGAGTGCCCACCAGCCCTGTGGCGCCACTGTTCAATTCACCCTTCCGGTGCTGCAGGAGTGAACGCTTTTGGCGCGTTCAGTCCTCGGCAGCGACCCATTGGCGCCCGGCTTCATACTTTGGTTTAACGGGCGCATATCAATGGGTCTGACGAAGTAATCGCTTGTACAAATGTAGTGCCGCAACCCCGGCGATATAGTCATTTCAAGGGTTGCGGAGAACTTTATCGTGAAAAGCCTGATAGCCGATGTCGAACAGGCACTGCCTCAAATCCGGGCCGGTTCGCATCTGATCACATCGCGAAAATTCTACATTCACCATGGCATCTACCTGGGTGAAGGTCGGGTCGCCCACTACGCCGGGTACAGCGGTTCATTCACGCCGGGGCCCATCGAGGTGACCGATCTGGAACAGTTCGCCAATGGCAGACCCGTCTGGATTCTTGAAGCGCAGAGCGAGTACTCCAGTGAAGAAATCGTCCGTCGCGCGTACTCAAGAGTGGGTGAGCGCCATTACCGGATTTTCTCCAACAACTGCGAGCATTTCTGCAATTGGTGCACACGGGGGGAAAGTCGCAGTGCCCAGGTGGAATTGCTCCTGCATTCGCCCCGTGGTTTTTTCTCGATGATCTCGGCGCTGGAATCCAGCCTGATTGCGTGACGCCCGCAAGTTTTCCCAAACGAATAAAGCCGCTCGGAGGGGCATCCGGGCTGTGGGTGGCGTTGTGCTACACTTTTTTTCCACCATTCTCCCAGGGATTGCCGTGCATGAACGCTCCGCTCAGCGAGTCGCAAAACACTGCTTCCATTGTGTTCGTGGTGGATGACGATGCCTCCATCCGCGATGCGCTCAGCAACCTGTTGCGCTCTGCCGGCATGCGGGTCGAGACCTTCGCCTCGACTGCAGAATTTCTCCAGCATTCAAAGACCGATGGCGCCAGTTGCCTGGTCCTCGATGTGCGCCTGCAGGGCAGCAGCGGTCTGGATTTCCAGCGTCAGCTGGTGGATTCGAACATCAATATCCCGATCATTTTCATCACCGGCCACGGGGACATCGAAATGTCCGTCAAGGCAATGAAAGCCGGTGCCGTGGATTTTTTGGCCAAGCCCTTTCGCGAGCAGGATCTGCTGGACGCGGTGTCGGCCGCACTGCAGACCGACATGAAGCGCCGTGAACTGGAGCGCAAATCCTCGAACCTGCATGCCGACTACCAGTCGCTGACACCTCGTGAAAGGGAAGTGATGGCGCTGGCCGTGAAAGGCCTGATGAACAAGCAAATTGCCGGGCAGATGAACCTGAGCGAAATCACCATCAAGATCCACCGCTCCCATGCCATGAAAAAAATGCACGCCAAGTCCTTTGCCGATCTGGTGCGCATGGCCGAGGCGCTGGGGAACGGGCAGGGCGGTTGACCAAGGGCTGTACATTGTCCCGACAAATTTGCCCGCATCTGACAAACAAAACCGGCGTCTGAACAGGCGCCGGTTTTTTGTTTGCCGCAGCGGTCAGAAATCCCAGAACGCCGCCACCCAACGAAAGGCCTCGCCATCGACCGCCACCCGGCCCACCGAAGGGAAGGGCAGGTGCGTGGCGACAAACAGTTCTCCACTGGCCGCCGCTTCCTGCATCAGACGGACCCGCACCCGCACCGATTCCTCGGGGTCATGTTCGAAGCCGTTGTGCCAGTCCGGGTGTTCGAAGGCGACCGGGAACAGGGCGTCACCGGCAAAGGTCAACTTCTCGTCGCCCGATTGCACGTAGACCACGCTGTGGCCCGGGGTATGGCCGCCGGTCATTTTCGCCACCACACCCGGTGCCACTTCGTATTCGTCGTCGAAGGTGCGCAGCTTGCTGTGAAACTCCTTCATGAATGCGTTGGCGGTTGCCCGCAGCACATCCGGTACCGGTGCCGGCATTTCGGTGAAGGTGAAATCGGGCTCGGCCCAGAAGTCGACCTCGGTGGCCGCCACGTGGATGCGCACGTCAGGACTGAGGCTGTTTTTCACCTCGTCCACCAGCAGCCCGCCGATATGGTCCATGTGCATGTGGGTGATGACGATGTCGGTGACCGATGCCAGATCGATGCCGGCGGCTGCCAGGCGCTTGGGAAACTGCCCGGCCCGGGGAAAGCCGGGGAACTGATTGCCCAGGCCCGCGTCGACCAGGATGACCTGCTCGCCGCTGCGCACCACCAGCACGTTCAGCGCCCAGTCGAACGCGTCCGGCCCCAGGAACATCTCCTTGAACCACGCCTTGCGCTCCGCCGGGGCGGCATTGGTGGACATGGTCTCGGTCGGCAGCGGCAACACCCCATCGCTGATGACCATCACATCGATATCACCGACCCGCACCGCGTAGCGCGAAGGAATCTGGTATTCGAACGCCGGGTTGTGCGGGACCAGGACTGGCGTCTGCGAGGCTTTCTTTTGGGCGAAGTGGTTCAGGTACGTTGTCATGGTCACTCTCCTGATGGGGGGCAAGAGCCACACTTTCGACGTGAAAGCGACGGGTTCGCCCAGGAGGTGAGTGTGCGGGGACAGGCACTGCCATCGATATCATCCCCGGGTATAGCGCGAATGCACCTTAGTGTGATGGCACTAAGCACATCGTTTGCCCTCTCCCTGTAGGAGCGAGCCTGCTCGCGATGGTCGTCAACGATAACGCGGGGTATCTGGATAAACGCTGCGTTCTTGAGTCCATCGCGAGCAGGCTCGCTCCTACAGTTTCTGGGGCTGGCCGAATAACGGGTGGTCGACACAAAAACTGTGGGAGCGAGCCCGCTCGCGATGAGACCGGCACATTCAACATCGATGTTGCCCGTTAAGCGGTTCTCTGGTTTTCCAACCAGCCGAGAAACTCGGAAAACCCGCTCGAATGTTTCACCCGCCGCGGATACACCAGCGTGTATCGCCCACCGGTCACAATGCGTCCGGCATGCACGCGAACCAGTTGGTCGTTGCGCAATTCATCCTGGGTGAGCACCGCGTCGACCAAGGCAATCCCCTGACCGCATTTCACCGCGACAATGGCCGATTCCAGGGTGTCGAAGGTCAGATGCGCGTTATCCGGGCCAATCGAGTCCGGGTAGTACTCTTCCCAGCGACGCCAGTCGAGGCGGTCCATGCTCGAGTCGACCAGCCGCGCGGTTTTGAGCAGATCTTCGGGTGTGGTGCCTTCGAGCAGCTGCGGCGAGCACACGGGAATCAGCTCTTCCTCCCATAAATCCAGCGCTTCGAAGTCCGGCCAGGTGGCGGTTCCGTAGGCGATCATGGCGTCGATCGATTCGAAGGCGAAATCGGGAAAGCGGTGATACACCGTGTCGACACTGACCGTGACCTGCGGATGCTCGCGATAGAACGCCGTCAGCCGTGGAATCAACCAGCGCGCGGCCATGGTCGGATGCGCCCGCAGGCTGACGCTGGTGCCCACGGTGGCGAGCATGTGCGAGGCGTCCGAGAGCAGGCCGATGACCTGTTCCGCCACCGGCACCAGCGAGCGGCCTTCGGCGGTGAGCACGATCCTGCGCGTGTGCCGCTCGAACAGGCGGGTGTCCAGGCGTGCTTCCAGCTGCGCGACCTGGCGACTCACCGCGCTCTGGCTGAGGTTGAGCTGCTCGCCCGCCTTGCCGAAGTTGCCGGTCTTGGCAACCGTCAGGAAGGCCTGCAAAAGCTCGATCGATGGCAGTTGGCGGCTCATGTTTCTATGCGTTCCTCACATGGAATTAATGCGCAGACATCACTGTAATTTCAGCCTGACGGGGCACATTCTTAGCCGAAACCACGACGCAGCGCCATGCGTCATTTCCCACTCGGCGATTTCCCTTATGAACACTCCAGTAGCAGCTTTGGCCGGCGTATCGACGCCCCAGGACAATCCACTGCCCCGTGAAGTCGACGTGGTGATCATCGGCGGTGGCCTGATGGGCTGTGCCTGTGCCTATTACCTTGGCAAGGCCGGGGTGAAGGTGCTGCTGCTGGAAAAAAGCCTGCTCGCCGGCCAGCAATCGTCCCGGGCCTGGGGCTTCGTGCGCCAGCAATCGCGGGACGAGGCTGAAGTGCCGCTGATGCAGGCCAGCATCGGCCTCTGGCGCTCGCTGGAGCGTGAATTGCAAACCGATCTGGGCTGGCGCAACGACGGCTGCCTGTTTGTCGCGGGCAACGAGGAAGAGCGTGAGGGATATGCCTCCTGGCTGAGCGTTGCCCGCAGTTTTTCCATGAACACCGTGATGCTCTCGCCCAGTGAAGTGCTCAAGAAATTGCCGGGATACGCTGTGCCACAACACGGTGGACTGTTCACCGCCAGCGACGGTCAGGCCGAACCCACGCTGGTGGCGCGGGCCTTCGCCATGCGTGCCCGCGAGCTGGGGGCGCAACTGGTGGAACACTGTGGCGCCAGGGGCATCGACGTCGCCGCAGGGCAAGTGGTGGGTGTCGAAACCGAGCGCGGTTATGTGAAGGCGAAAACCGTGGTCTGCGCCGCCGGCGTCACTACCTTCCGCCTGCTGCGCCTGCTCGGTATCGAACTGCCGCAGCAACTGGTCCGTGGCACGGTGGCGCGAACCACTTCGGGCCCGACCCTGAGCGGCATTTCCACCATCGCCAATGGCGTGGGTTTCCGCCAGCGGCTCGACGGTAGCTTCAACATCGCCGACGACGCCCATGTCGACGTCGACATGACCCTCGGCCACCTGCGCGCCCTGCATTGGTATGCACCTTCATTGTGGGCGCACCGCAAGTCGTTTCGCTTCAACCTCAACGGTGCCTGCCTGACGGACCTGCACCAGCGCATGCCGTGGTCGCAGGCGTCGCGGCTGGGCGAGGGCATCCACGAGCGCAATCCGCTGATCAAGCCCAATGAAAAGGGCCTGGGCACCGCCATGCGGGCGCTCAAGGCAGCGTTCCCGGGGCAGGTCGATACGCAGATTGCCGATCGCTGGGCGGGGGCCATCGACGTCTTGCCCGACGGCATTCCGGTGATCGATGCGCAAACCTCACCCCGGGGCCTGGCGATCGCCACCGGTTTCTGCGGCCACGGCTTTGCCATGGGGCCGATCGTGGGCAAGACCCTGGCGGACTGGATCGACTCGGGCGATCCGGGCCTGGACATGCGCCAGCTGCGCCTGTCGCGATTTGCCGAAGGCGACGTCAAGCCGCCTTCTTCGTTGTTCTAGTCGACTCGAGGGAAACCCGATGGCCACACATAACAAAAACAACTACTACGATCCGGCGTCGGTGGCGGGCAAGGCGCCGCCGATCAGCGACGAGACTGACATCCTGATCGTCGGCGCCGGCCCCGCAGGGCTCGCCGCAGCCTTGAGCGCCATCGGCCATGGCCTGCGCGTCACCCTGGTGGATGAAAACCCGGTGCCGCTGGAAACCATGGGCGAGGAGGTGCCGCTGCATTTCGGCGGGCGCATGGGCGCGGCGGTGGCCAACCGCAACAGCGTGCTGCAGACCTTGCTCGATGCCCGCCCGGAAATCTCCGAGGCGCTCGAAGCCGGTGTCGACGTACGGCTCGGCACGGCGGTCTGGGGCCTGTTTCCCCAGCAGCCCACCGCTGCATGGATCGACGGCGCCGTGGCCGGACTGGCCGACGAGGACAACGCCTGGCTGCTGCGCTTCAAACAGGTGATCGTCGCCGCTGGCCGGCGCGACATGGGCCTGGCCTTCGACGGCTGGCATCGCCCCGGTGTGATGGGTGTCAGCGCGGCGCATCGGCTGGCCACAGTTTACCAGGCGCTGGACTGCAAGCGTGCGGTGCTGGTCGGCAGCGACACCCAGGCGCTGGCCACGGCCAAGGCGCTGATCGCCAGCGGCGTGCAAATTGCCGCGATCATCGAACAGGCGCCGCAGGTCAGTGGCGATCCGGCGCTACTGGCGCAACTGGTGGAGCAGGGCGCGCGGCTGTTGACCGGGCATGTGGTGCGCGAGGCGTTCGGCGATGGATTCGGGGTCAAGGGCATGACCGCCGTGGCGATCGACGACAGCGGTCGTCCGGTTGACGAGGCGCTGGTCGAGATCGAATGCGACACGGTACTGCTGGGCGTGGCTGCCATTCCCGCCATCGAACTACTGGAATCGGCGGGATGCCGCGTGTCCTTCCAGGCTGAGCGAGGCGGTCACGTCCCGGACGCGGATCCGCTGCAGCGAACTTCCTTGCCCTTCGTGCTGGTGGCCGGTGACTGCGCGGGTGTCTGGCCGTCGAAAAGCCTCGACGAGGACATTGCCCGACGCGAAGGCCGCATCGCCGCGCACACCGCGCTGGTGGCGCTGGGTGTCGACATCGCGCCGAGCGGGCGGGCCCCGGTCCCCGACGCGCCCGTCGTCGACCCGGCTGCCCATCGCACGGCCTGGGTGCGGGCCTCCACGCTCCACGCACAGAACCAACCCTTTGTCTGCCAGTGCGAAGAAGTGACCGCCAGTGAGATTCTCGGTCAGCAACCGCCGCGTTATCTGCAATGGACGCCGGCCCAGGCGTCGCTGGAAATCGCCATGCAAAACGATTCGCCCAACCCGGACGTGACCAAGCGCCTGACGCGCGCCTGCATGGGCCCGTGCCAGGGCCGCCGTTGCCGTGAACAGGTGGCGGCCTTGCTCGGCCTCGGCGCCGGCCTGAGTGTCGACGCCATTGCGCTGGCCTCGTTTCGCCCGCCGGTGCGCCCGCTGTCGATGCGCCAGGCCGGGCAGGTCGAGGAAACGCCACAGATGCAAAGCCGCTGGGATGCGTGGTTCGACATGCCGTCGCAGTGGACGCCGTTCTGGCTGTGCGCGGGGGAGCAGACCGTCGCCCGGCGCAGGACAGACGCCGCGCCTCAACTCAATGCAGAGGGCTGACACCATGCAGACAGTCAAGAAATCCTCATCCAGCGCCTCCGTGGTCATCGTCGGTGGCGGCGTGACCGGCTTGAGCGCCGCCTGGTGGCTGGCGCGCGATGGCGTCGATGTGCTGGTGCTCGAAGCCGGCCTGATCGGTTGGGGCGCCTCGGGGCGTAACGGCGGCGGTTGTTCCCATCACCACAGCCCACTGTTCGTCGAAGAGCAGCGACTGTGGCCGATGATGGACGAACTGCTCGGCTATCCCACCGAATACCGCCGGGATCGCATCAGCATCGACCTCACCGAACATCAGGTTGCCCTCGATCAAAAGGTGGTGAACGATGCGGCCTGGTATGGCTTGCGCGTCGACCAGTTGGACCCGCAGCAGGTGCGCGACCTGGTGCCCTTTGCCGGCGACAACGTACTGGCCGGCTTCTACTACCATTTCGGCGGCCACGCCAATCCGCACCGCACCTTGCAGGCCTATGCCTGGGCGCTGCAGAACCTCGGCGGTCGGGTGCTCGAACACACGCCGGTCGTGGACATCGTGCGCGATGGCGACCGGGTGACCGGCGTGCGCACGGCCCAGGGCCTGATCGCCTGTGACCATCTGGTGATTGCCGCAGGGCCGCACACCGGTGAATTGGCAGCGCAGCTGGGGGTCGAGATTCCGCTGGTAACCGCCCGTGCCGAGATGATCGTCACCGAGCCGCTGCCCTTGCTTGACGTCGGCGGCGTGGATGGCAACGGCCTGTATGGCCGGCAAACCCTGCGCGGCAATCTCGCCTACGGTGGCGGCCCCCACGAGTGGGTCGATCTGGCGGATGTGCGCGGCACCCGGGCGCAATCAACGCCGCTGCAATGCAACATCGCCAGGCGCCTGGCCGAGCTGTTCCCCAAGGTCGCCCACAAGCGGGTGATTCGCAGTTGGGCCGGCTTCATCGAAAACACCCCGGACGGGCGTCCGGTCATTGATCGGCCTGCCGCGCTGGACAACGTCACCGTTGCCACGATGTCGGGTGTCGGCTTCGGGCTTTCACCGGCGAGCGGTCATGCCATTCGCGACCTGGTCGTGGACGGCGTGTGCAGTTTTGCCGATCTTTCCACCTTCTCACTCTCGCGTTTCAGCGCCCTCGAATCTGACTGGCAAGCCATTCAGGGCTGGTTGCCGCTGCCGTTGCCGGCGGCTTGAACATGCGTTTTCCAAGCCATGCGTTTATCACTGTCCTCCAATAAAAAAGGGATCGACCATGAAACGAATACTGCGCAACCTGACCCTGGCGGCCTCCCTCGGCCTGACCTTATGTACCTTTGCAGCGCCCGCCACGGCGGCCCAGGAGAAACTGCGTTTTGGCGTCGCCGCCGAGCCGTACCCGCCGTTTTTGGTGAAGACGCCCAGCGGGCAATTCACCGGCTTTGAGCCCGATTTGATCCGCGCGTTGTGCGAACAATTGAAGGCCGAGTGTGAGATCAAGGAAGTGGCGTGGGACGGCATCATTCCCGCGTTGATCGCCAACAAGTTCGACGTGCTGTTCAACTCCATGGGCATTAGCCCGGAGCGGCAGAAGGTGATCGCGTTTTCCCGTCCCTACTATGAAACGACCGGCATCTTCGTCGCGCCGAAAAACGTCGACGTGACCCTGACTCCCGAAGGTCTCGCCGGCAAGGCTATCGGCGTGCAGGGCTCGACCACCAACGCCGAATTCATCCGCACCGCCTATGGCAACACCTCGGATATCCGCATCTACAACACCCAGGACGACTGCAACGCCGACCTGATTGCCGGGCGCATCGACGTCATGTTCCTCGACAAGGTCGGCGACATCGACTTCCTCAAGTCCCGGGACGGCAGCGCGTTCGAAGAGAAGGGCACCGGCAGCATCAAGATGGACCCCTTGAAATATGGCCTTGGCGTCGGCGCGGGCCTGCGCAAGGGCGACGTCGAGCTCAAGACCCAGATCGATCAGGCGCTGACCCAATTGTATGAATCGGGCAAGTACACGCAGATTTCGCAGAAGTACTTCCCGACCGATCTGTGGCCGCACTGACGCGCGGCGGGTTGCACGCAAATGCCAGGGCTTGCAGAAATCCCTGTAGGAGCGAGCATGCTCGCGATGGACGTCAACGATGACGCGGGAAACCTGACACCCCGCGGTGTTCTCAGGTCCATCGCGAGCATGCTCGCTCCTATAGGGTTTGTGCTTTTACACAAATGCCAGGGCTGGCAGATAAACCTGTGGGAGCTGGCTGGCCAGCGATGGCGGTGTGTCAGTCGCTGGTGATATTGGATGTGTGGGCCTCATCGCGGGCAAGCCCGCTCCCACAGGGTTTGTGGTCGTACACAAATACCGGGGCCGGCCGATAAACCTGTAGGAGCGAGCCTGCTCGCGATGGTCGTCAACGATGACGCGAAGAACCTGACACCCAGCGGTGTTCAGGAGTCCATCGCGAGCAGGCTCGCTCCTACAGTTCAGTCCAGATCACTGGCCTGATGCCGCTCCGGCACCTGGCTTTGCTCGTCGCCCCATGTCCGGTTGACCCGCTGGCCACGGATCACGGCCGGGCGTTTGGCGATGTCTTCGGCCCAGCGCTGCACGTTTTTGTACTCGTGGGCAGAGAGGAATTCCGCCGCCGAGTACACGTTGTCCCGCACCAGTTGGCCATACCACGGCCAGACCGCGATGTCGGCGATGCTGTAGTGGTCGCCGGCCAGGAAGGTGCTTTCGCCAAGGCGGCGGTCGAGGACGTCCAGCTGACGCTTGGTCTCCATGGTGAAGCGGTTGATCGGGTATTCGTACTTTTCCGGCGCGTAGGCAAAGAAGTGCCCGAAACCGCCGCCCAGGTAGGGCGCCGCGCCCATCTGCCAGAACAGCCAGTTCAGGGTTTCGGTGCGCCCGGCGGGGTCCTTGGGCAGGAAGGCGCCGAATTTTTCCGCCAGGTACAACAGGATCGAACCGGACTCGAACACGCGAATCGGCGGTTCTGCGCTACGGTCCAGCAGCGCCGGGATCTTCGAGTTCGGGTTGATCTCGACGAAGCCGCTGGAGAACTGGTCGCCTTCACCGATGCGGATCAGCCAGGCGTCGTATTCGGCGCCGGTGTGCCCCAGTGCCAGCAACTCCTCAAGCAGGATGGTCACCTTCACGCCATTGGGCGTGGCCAGCGAATACAGCTGCAATGGGTGCTTGCCGACTGGCAGAGTCTTGTCATGGGTCGGGCCGGCAACCGGGCGGTTGATGTTGGCGAACTGGCCGCCTGACGGTGCTTCGTGCTTCCAGACCTTGGGCGGGACGTAGGGCTTTTTACTCACGAAAGGGACCTCCTGGTGGTGGGCTTTGCTCGTGGAGCGTCAGGCCGGTGCGACGTCGCTGCCTTCAACCAGCAGCATCCGGTACTGCGCCCCCTTGAAACGATGTTCGCGCGCTTGTTCATAGGCCGGGCTGTTGTACCACGCCCGGGCGGCGTTCATGTCGGGAAACCGCAGGATCGCCACGCCCTCGGCCGATGGACCTTCCAGCACCTCGAGCTGGCCGTAGAAGGCGATTCGGGTGATGTCGTGGCCGGTGCGGGCGGCGGGGGCCTTCTGCGCGTATTGCTGCATTTGCGCTTCGTCGAGGGTGTTTTCGCGGATGAAAATAACATAAGCGGACATGATGAACTCCTGGGTGTGATCCCTGTAGGAGCGAGCCTGCTCGCGATGAACCCGAGAACACCGCGGGGTGTCAGGGGGTAAGCGTCATCGTTGACGACCATCGCGAGCATGCTCGCTCCTACAGGAGGTAAAAAGATTCAGAGGGTTTTCAGCGCTTCGACCATCGCCTTCGCCAGCGGCCCGCCGGAGGCCGGGTTCTGGCCGGTCATCAGGCGACCGTCGACCACCACTTTTTCCTGCCACACCGCCGCCGATGAATACTCGGCACCCTCGGCGCGCAACGCGTCCTCTAGGAGGAACGGCACGTCCGCCTGGGCGTAACCGGCTTCCTCGTCGTTGGAGAACGAGGTCAATCTGCGGCCCTGGACCAGCGGGGTGCCGTCCGCCTGCTTGACCCCAAGGAACGCCGCCGGACCGTGGCACACTGCCGCGACGATCTTGCCGCCATTCCACGCACGTTCCACCGCACGTTTCACCTCAGGATCCTTGGCAATATCGACCATCGGGCCAAGGCCGCCGGGGAAAAAGATCGCGTCATAGTCCAGCACATCCACCTCCGACAACCGACGGCTGTTGGCCATGCGCCGGATCGCCGAGCTGTTGCGAAAGGCCAGTTGTGCCGGGTCGGTCTCGTCGTAGCCGTCTTCCGGCGGGTTGCCACCCAGTGGCGAGGCGTACTCGACGGCCACGCCCGCTTCGGCGAACACCTCGTAAGGGTGGGCGACTTCCGGGAAGAAGTAGCCGGTCTGGCGATTGTTAGGGCCGATTTCGGCGGTGTTGGTCAGGATGAACAGGACGTGTTTGATGCTCATGGATGTCTCTCCTACAGGATGGAAAACGCGGGTTTTGAGTTAAAGATTCAGGCGACGCTTGCCACAGGGGCGAGCGGGGCAGGGCGGCGGATCAGGGTGAGTCCGAACAGCACCAGGCCGGTCAGGGTCATGGCAAAGCCGGCCCAGCCTGCCGACAGCAGGCCGTAACCTGCATCGATCGAGGCGCTGCCACCCCAGGCGCCAATCGCGTTACCGAGGTTGCACGCAGCCAGGGTCATGGCGCCCATCAACGATGGCGCTTGCGGGGCCAGTCGGGTCAGGCGAACTTGCAGGGTCGGCAGCGAAGCCATCAGGCCGGCACCGAGGACGAACAGGGCAGGGAAAAGCACCCAGGGCGATTGGCCGGCGGTGGCGATCGTCGCCAGCATCGCCAGTGCCGCGCCGAATCCCAGCACGATGCCGCGCATCGGGTAGCGGTCCGCCATGGGGCCGCCGACGCTGTTGCCGGCGGTCATGCCCAGGCCGAAGATCGCCAGGGCCACCGGGATCAGGCTCGGTGCCAGCTGTGCAGCGTCAGTCACGATGAGGCCGATAAAGGTGTAGACCGCGAACAGGCTGGCGATACCGGCGGTAGCCACCGCCATCACCCCCCAGACGCTGCCTTGGCGCAGGGCCGACAGTTCCTGAATGATCGGCGTGCCGTTGAGCGCCTCGCTGCGTGGCAGCCATTGGCGGATCGCAAGCAGAGCCAGACCCGACAACACGGCCACCGCCAGATAGGTTTCACGCCAGCCCAGGTGTTGACCGAGAAAGGTCGCCAGGGGCGAGCCGATGATCGTGGCGATGGTCAGCCCGGTCATGACAATGGCGAACGCCTTGCCTTCCTGTCCCGGGCCCATGATCCAGGACGCAACCATGGCGCCGGCACCGAAATAGGCGCCCTGAGGCAGGCCGCTGAGAAAGCGCGCAGCCATCAGCAGATTCAGGTCGGTGGCGATCGCCGACAGCACGTTGCCGACCACAAACAGCGCCATCAACCCCAGCAACAGCGTGCGCCGGTTGAGCCGCGCCGCGGCCAGGGTCACCGCCGGTGCGCCAATGACCACGCCCAGGGCGTAAGCGGTGATCGCGTTGGTGGCCTCTGGCACATCGATGCCAAGGCTGGCAGAGAACAGCTGGATAATGCCCATGCTGGCGAATTCGGATGTGCCGATGCAGAAGCTGCCCAGGGCCAGGGCAAACAGCGCCAGGGCGCGAGTCAGCTTGTTCGGGGGGAGGGTGTCGGTCATCTGAATCACCTTGATTGGAGTTGAGCCTTTGAAGCCGGTTGCCGGTTGCGGCAGCGCCTTCTGGATGGGCCCAACTATGATTCAGGGTGAGATATTCAAGAAATTTACTTACTTGATGTTAGATATTCATCAGGCATTATGTGTGCTGAATCCTTCGATCCAGACGGTGGCAACCCATGCGCTACGATCTCAATCTCTTGCCGGTCTTCATTGCGCTGATGGAAGAGCGCAGCGTCACCCGCGCCGCCCTGCGCCTGGGCATCACTCAGCCGGCTTTGTCGAACGCCCTCAATCGGCTGCGCGACACCCTGCAAGACCCGCTGTTCATCCGCGAACGCTACGGCATCAAGCCGACCCAGTTTGCCGAAGAGATCGCTCCGGTGATCGTCGAGAGCCTGGGCCGTCTCGACGAAGTACTGGTCGGACGGCAGCATTTCGATCCGGCGACCGCCACGCGCCAGCTCAACATCGCGGTCAATACCTACGTGGAAGTGGTGTTGGTGCCGGGCATCGTCGCCCGGCTGCGGGAGTTGGCGCCCGGAATAAAAATGTCGCTGGCGCCCTACGGCAATGACCTGGCTGAGACCGGGGTGATATCCGGTACCACTGACATGGTGCTCGGGCGCATCGTCGAGCCGCCCGACAACCTGATCATCCAGCACCTGATGGACGACAGCCTGGCGTGCGTGGTGCGCGCCGACCATCCGGACATCGGCGACAGCCTGTCCCGCGAGCAATACGAGGCGCTGCGCCACGTTAACATCCAGCCGCCGGGGCGCCTCAGGGCCGGGCTGTTCCAGGCGCTCGACCGGCAGGGCCTGCGGCGCGAACTGGCGATTTCGGTGACGCATTTCCTGGCGGTGCCGGAGATCATCGCGGTCACCGATTACTGCGCGACCCTGCCTCGGCTGATCTGCAAGCAAATCGCCAAGGACCCGCGCCTGAAAGTGGTGGAAGCCCCCGTTGATCTGGGGACCTTCCCGGTGCAGATCGCCTGGCACGTGCGCTATCGCAACGATCCGGCGCACAAGTGGTTCCGCCAGTTGCTGGTGGAGACCGCTGCCGGATTGTCCGCCGCACATTGAGGTTCAGTCGCCGGGCTCGAACATCGGCAGGCGTTGCAGCATCCAGTTGAGCAACTCCTGGGCCGGCGCGGTCAAGGCTCGTCCCGATTTGACCAGGAGCTTGGCCTCAACCCCGAGAAACGTCGGGTGGTCCACTGACACTGCCGTCAGGCTGCCCTGGGCAATCTCCCGGTAGGCGGCGAACTCACCGAGCAACGAGGCAAAATCCCCGCAAGCCACCAAGCGCTTGAGGGCCGCCAGCGAGTTGCTGACCAGCGCCGGGTGGATCTCGATCTTCTCGGCGTATTCGAGCATTTTGATGGCGTGACCGATGCCGAAGGTGGTGGGTGTCAGCACCAGTTGGCAGGCGAGCACATCCTCGACGGTTGCGACGCCGCCCCTGACCGCCAAGGGGTGATCGGGCCGCACCAGCAGCATCACCGGCTGTGAAGAGGTGGCGCAGAAATCGATGTGCGCGTGGGGCGGTGGGTTGTAGGCAAGGCCGATATGCGCGCGGTTTTGCGCCACTTCATCCAGCACATCGTCGACGGGCAGGATGTCCAGCGTGATATCGAGCTTGGGGTACTGCTTGCAGAACGGCGCCAGCACGTTGTCGATCAGGGCATCGACATAACCTTCGCTGATCACCACACGCACATGGCCTTGTTGCAGGCCCTTGATCGCTTGCAGTTGGTCTTCGAGCCGCTCCTGGTGGGAGCGATACCCGCGCCAGAACTCCAGCAGATGCGCCGCCGCTTCGGTCGGCTGCACGCCCCGTGCCTGGCGTTCGAACAGCTGCGCGCCCAATTCCTCTTCCAGCAATTTGATTTGCCGGGTGATTACCGAAGGCGAGGTGTTGATGCTGTCCGCCGCGCCACGAATCGAACCGTGGACCAGCACTTCGTGAAAATACCGCAGCCGTTGCTGATTGATCTCGCGCATGTGGTTTATCCCTTCATTCCTGAGTGTTGCTTACAGGGCAACGATACGCGAACTTAGTTGCTCTTGCTGGCCTCAAGGGTGCGGGGCAACATTCATCCCACGACCTCTGTGAACAACAATAATGGGAGACGCGCATGGCCACCTTCACACCCGCGGCAAGAACGGAGGCGCTGGCGGTCCTCTATCGCAAGCTCAACTGGCGCCTGCTGCCGCTGTTGTTCATCTGCTATGTGTTCGCTTATCTGGACCGGATCAATGTCGGCTTCGCCAAACTGCAGATGCAAAGTGACCTGGGGCTGTCCGATGCGGCCTATGGCGCCGGTGCCGGAATCTTTTTCCTCGGCTATGTGTTGTTCGAATTACCCAGCAACCTGATGCTGCCGAAGGTCGGCGCACGTAAGACCTTCAGCCGCATCCTCGTGCTATGGGGCATCATCTCGGCGTGCATGCTGTTCGTGCGCGACGTGCCGACCTTCTATGTAATGCGTTTCCTGCTGGGTGTGTTCGAGGCCGGTTTTGCGCCGGGCATGATCTATTACCTGTCCTGCTGGTACGGCCCGACGCGGATGGCCCGGGCCATCGCCATCGTGTTCATCGCCGGGCCCATTGGCGGCATTGTCGGCGCACCGCTGTCGGCCTGGCTGATGACCACGTTGTCCGGTGTTGGCGGCTTGGCGGGGTGGCAGTGGATGTTTCTGATCGAAGGTTTGCCTTGTGTGTTCCTTGGCATCCTCATGTATTTCGTGCTGGCCAACCGCCCAGCCGAGGCCCGCTGGCTGAATGCTGAAGAGAAGCAACTGCTGGCGGCGGAACTTGGTCCATCGACAGGGCACACGCATTCCTTCAAGGCCGTGCTGCGCGACCCGAAAACTTATGTACTGGCGTCGGCCTACTTCTGCATCATCTTCGCGATCTATGCCATGAGCTTCTGGCTCCCGGCGATCCTCAAGGACCAGGGCGTCAGTGACACGCAACAGTTGGGCTGGTTTGCGGCAATCCCCTATGTCGGCGCGGCGATTGGCATGTACTTTATCGGGCGACGCTCCGATCGCCTGGGCGAGCGGCGCTACCACTGCGCGGTACCGGCGGGCATCGGCGCCGTGCTGTTGCTGATGTTTCCCCTGGCCGCCGGGCATGTACTGCCGTCGCTGATGTTGTTGTCGCTGGCCACCGCCGCGATGTTCATGGCCTATACCGTGTTCTGGACCATGCCCTCGGAGCACATCAAGGGTGACGCGGCCGCCGGCGGCATCGCCTTCATCAACACCATCGGCCTGTCCGGTGGGTTCTGGGGGCCGGCGGTGATCGGTTGGGCCAAGACGGCCACCGGCACCATGAGCCTGGGCGTCGTCGCTGTCGGCTGTGCCGCGTTGTGTGCGACGCTGATCGTGCTTTTCCACAAATCGTCAGTGAGCCAAACACCTGTTCCTGAATGGAGTGCTGGCTGATCCGCCAACGCTCGACTACACCTCCAAGCAACCCTTGAAAGAGAGAACTCAGATGCTGCTATACATGTCCACCTGGGCCGAAATCGACCAGTTTCTCCAACGCAGCCGCACCATCGTGATTCCCATCGGCTCCAATGAGCAACACGGCCCCACCGGGCTGTTGGGTACCGACTGGATGTGCCCGGAAATCATCGCCCGCCAGGCCCAGCAAGACGCGGACATCCTGATTGCGCCCACTTTCAATATCGGCATGGCGCAACACCATCTCGGTTTCCCCGGCACCATTTCCCTGCGTCCTTCGACCTTCATGGCGGCAATTGGCGACTGGGTGCGTTCGCTGGCGGCCCACGGCTTCGAGAAGATCCTGTTCCTCAATGGTCACGGCGGTAACGTGGCGTCGATTGAGGCGGCCTTCTCGGAAATCTACGCCGAAGCCAGCTTCGCCCGTCGCCCGGCCGGCTTCGCCTTGAAGCTGTGCAACTGGTGGGATCTGGAAGGCGTGAATGAACTGGCCAAGCAACAGTTCCCCACCGGCCACGGCGTGCATGCCACACCGTCGGAAATCGCCATCACCCAGTGGGCCTATCCGGATTCGATCAAGACCGCCGACTACTCGCCGCAGATCGCCAACTGGGGGCCGATCCGTGAAGCAGCGGACTTCCGCGCCCGCCACCCGGACGGCCGCATGGGCTCCGACCCGGCGCTGGCCACTCCGGAAAAAGGCCGCGAGCTGGTGATGCTCGCGGCGCAGGGGCTGGTCAAGGAAGTGGCGGCGTTCAGCCGGGAAGCGAAAGCGGGCCAGCAGTAATCATCACTCTGCCGAAGGCCGGATGGGGTCATCAGCGATGGGCTGATCCACATCTGGCCGAAACAGCTCCGGCGGCAATTCACCAATGCCCTTCAAGCGTGTTTCGAGAAACTCGCGCAGCACCCGAACCTTGGTGGAGTAGCGCCGGTTGGGCAGGTAGGCCATGTAGATCTGCCTGCCGGTCAGCGAGTTTACGAATCGATAGTCCGGCAGCACGATCTGCAGTTCTCCACTGAGCAGCAAGTCGCGCACCAGCCAGATTTCGAATTCGGCGATGCCCAGGCCGCCGCAGGCCGCTTCGAGCAGCAGCTCGGAGTTGTCCGACTGCAGGTTGCCCTTGGGAAAAATCGAATGCTTCACTTCGCCCTGGGTGAAGTACCAATGGGGGTCGGCGTCGGGGTGCAGGTAGATCAGGCAATTATGAGCGCTCAGCTCGGCCGGTGTGGCGGGATGGCCGCAACGCGCCAGGTAGTCGGGGGACGCACACAACAGTGAATCGTTGCGACTGATCGGCCAGGCGATCAGGTTCTCCAGATGATTTTCCCCTTCATGGATATCCAGGTCGAAGCCGCCGACGATCATGTCGTTGTGGTTGTCGGTCAGGCGCAGGTCCATCTGGATCCCCGGGTACATCTGCAGGAAGGGGGCGATCAGCGGCGCCAGAAAGCGCCTGCCGAACGCCACCGGTGAGACCAGTTTCAACGGGCCGCTGGGGGCCAGGTTGAGATCGCTGACGACACGCAAGGTGTCGTCCAGGTCCGCGATCATCGACAACGCCCGCGCGTGGTAGATCTGGCCCGCTTCCGTGAGCGCGACGATGTGCGTGGTGCGGTGCAGCAGGGTGGTGCCCAGCGATTTTTCCAGTGCCGAAATCATCCGGGTCAAGGTCGAAGGGGAGACGTGCATCTCCCGGGCCGCCGCGGAAAAGGTGCCCAATTCCACCACTTTGACCAGAGCCCTCATGACCCCCAGGTGATCGATACGTGTCGTTTCAGACGTCATGGTTGAAGTGATTGCCTTTGCGTGGGATGCAAAACCGAATTCTGTTTCATGATATTCCATCGGTATTTGCTGGAATATAGACTCATTTTCGATCGAAGTGCGCACGTCGTTCATCACCACCGACCCCGTATTCGCCCCGCAGCAACCTTGGTCCACGGGGCAATCTTTGGAGTATCGAGATCACATGGATTTTCCCGCACACGTTCCACTGGCCATAGCTACCCGAAACGAGCACGTGGAGCGCATCCACTGGGGCTCGGTGGCCGTGGTCGATCACCAGGGCTCCTTGCTGGCGTATGCCGGCGATCCTGGCGCAATGATGTTTTCCCGTTCGACGCTCAAGCCCTTTCAGGCCATTCCGTTCGTTCGCGACGGCGGGGTGGAGCACTTCGGTTTCTCCGACGATCAAGTCGCCCTGATGTGCGCCAGTCACTCCGGGGAAGACACTCACGCGAATGCCGTGAGCAGCATGCTCTCGAAAATCGGGCATACCTGCACCGACCTCGGCTGTGGCTGCCACCTGCCGGACATCTACGGTCTGGACAACCTGCCGCCCGCCGGTTTCCGCTACGACCAGCGTCACCACAACTGCTCCGGCAAGCACAGCGGGTTCCTCGCTTATTGCCGCCTGCATGGCTTGCCCAGCGAGACCTATCTGTCCCCCGATCATGCCTTGCAGCGTGATATTCAGCGCGTCGTCGCCTCCCTGAGCGGTGTACCGGAAAAAGGCTTATGGACCGGCACCGACGGCTGCAATGCGCCGAATCTGGGTATGCCGTTGTCGCGCCTGGCCTTGATGTGGGCGCGCCTGGCCAGCGGCGATGGCGGTGGCGATGCCAGCCTCGAACCGATACTCAAGCGTTTGTTCGATGCCATGCGCAGCCATCCGCAAATGGTCTCGGGCACCGGACGCGCCGACCTGGGGATCACCTTGGCTTCCAATGGCGACTGGGTCGCGAAGACCGGTGCCGATGGCTTGCAGACGGTCGGGATCCGCAGCCGTGGCCTGGGTGTGGCGGTGAAAGTCAGCGATGGCGATTTCCCCAGCGTGTTCGCCGTGACCATTGCCGTGCTCAAGCAACTGGGCGTGCTGGAGGTGGACAGCGATAATCCGCTGTTGGCCCCGTGGGCCGACCCGGTGATCAAGAGCTACAACGGCGAGCGCGCGGGCCAATTGAAAGCCACGGTGCAATTGAAGTTCGTCTAGTACAGGATGCCTGCCGGGCACACATCAGACTTAGGGGCAGATCACCAATCATGCTTTCGACTCACTCGCAAAATCAGCCGGTCCCCGCCATCTCGCTGCGCGCCGTCAACAAGTTCTTCGCCAGCCAGCAGGTGCTGTTTGACGTCGACCTGGAGGTGCAGCCCGGTGAAGTGGTGGTGATCATCGGCCCGTCCGGTTCCGGCAAATCGACCCTGTGCCGCTGCATCAACCGTCTGGAAACCATCACCAGTGGCGAGATTTTCCTGCACGGCGAACGCCTGCCGGAAGAGGGCGGGGCACTGGCAAAAATGCGCGCCAAGGTCGGGATGGTGTTCCAGAGCTTCAACCTGTTTTCCCATCGCACCGCCATGCAGAACGTCGCCATGGGGCCGCGCAAGGTCCTTGGCATGCGCGGCGCCGAGGCCGACGCCTGGGCCATGCAGCTGCTCGATCAGGTGGGCCTGGGGCACAAGGGCAAGTCCTATCCCGCTGAACTGTCGGGCGGCCAGCAACAGCGCGTCGCACTGGCCCGTTCGCTGGCGATGAAGCCCAGCGTGATGCTGTTCGATGAGCCGACCTCGGCGCTCGACCCGGAAATGGTCAACGAGGTGCTCAAGGTCATGGTCGACCTGGCCCGCACCGGCATGACCATGGTGGTGGTCACCCATGAAATGGGGTTTGCGCGCTCCGCCGCCGACCGGATCATTTTCATGGACGCCGGGCGGATCGTCGAAAGCGCGCCCCCGGAAACCTTCTTCAGCGCGCCTCGTTCGGAGCGCGCCCGCGAGTTTCTGTCCAAGGTTCTTGCACACTGATCCACTCAACCGACATCACAATAAAAAGAGAGAACAACCATGCGTTCAAATCGAATCGTTTCCTTCGGCGTCTCCCTCCTGGCTTCCTGCATCTTCGCCTCGTTCGCATCGGCCTCCACCGCTGAGCAGTTCCCGGCCGATTCGACCATGGCCAAGATCCAGCAGCGCGGCAAGTTGGTGGTGGGCAGCTCGCTCAACACCCTGATGTTCTCTTCGCGCAACCCCATGACCGGTGACGTCGAGGGCTTCGAGGCTGATCTGGCGCGGATGCTGGCGAAGAAACTCACCGGCTCCGAAGACAATATCGAATGGGTCAGCACCACCCCGGAAAACCGTATCCCGCTGGTGGAGAACAAGCGGGTCGACATGGTCATCGCCACCATGACCGTGACCGATGAGCGCAAGAAGGTCATCGGCTTCGCCGGCCCGTACTACCTGGCCGGACAGGATTCGCTGGTGCGTGCAGATGATCAGTCGATCAAGAAAACCGCCGACCTGGATGGCAAGACCGTCTGCGTCCTGAGCGGCACCACCGTGGAGCGCAACCTCAAGCCACTGGCACCGACCGCGAAAATCGTCACCTTCAGCGACGCCTCGGCCTGCGTCGAAGGGCTGATCGACAAACGCTTCGACGCCTATGTCGACGACGGTGCCACCCTGGTCGGCGAATCCATGCGCCAGCCCGGAAAAATGCGCGTGGTCGGCGCGCCGTTCACCGAGGAGCCTTACGGCATTGCCGTGATCAAGGAAGACACCACCTGGCGTGACTGGCTCAACAGCCAGTTGAGCGCCTCCATTGCCAATGGCCAGTGGAAGGAAATGTACGGCAAGGACCTGGAAGAGGGACTGGGCGCACCGCAGGTGCCGGTGATTGAACAATAAGAACCGGTCGAGGCGAACCTGATGTCGTATATCGAACGCTTTCTGGGGGGGATCGGGGTCAGCATACAGCTGACCCTGCTGTCCTTCGCCATTGCGATCGTTCTCGGGCTGCTGCTGGCAATCATGAGGGTGAGCCCGTGGCCACCCTTTCGCTGGTTTGCCAGCAGCTACGTAGAACTGATGCGGATGATGCCGCTGCTGGCGCTGTTGCTGCTGTTCACCTTCGGCCTGCCGAAGCTGGGTTTCATGTACTCGCTGTTCACTTCCACCGTGCTGGTCCTCGGGCTGTACAGCGCGGCGTGGATCTGTGAGGTGGTGCGTGCGGGTATCAATACCGTGCCGATCGGGCAGGTCGAAGCCGCGCGCAGCATCGGCATGCGTTTCGACCAGATCCTCGGTGAAGTGGTGCTGCCCCAGGCGGTGCAATCGGTGATCGCGCCACTGGGCAATCTGTTCATCATCCAGATCAAGGCGTCGGCCATCGGCGCGGCGATCGGGGTGGCGGACATCACCTACACCGCGCAGAAGATCAACTTCGACACTGCTTTGGCGGTACCGACCTTCCTCGGCGCCATGGCGGCCTATTTCCTGCTGACCCTGCCGGCGGGCCTGTTCTTCCGCTTCCTGGAACAAAAAATGGCGGTGGTGCGATGAACGCCGATAACCTGCTTTACGAACCGCCGGGGCCGATCGCCAGACGACGTAACCGGATCATCTCGGTGATCGGCGTGGTGCTGTTGTTCGGCCTGCTCTATGCGGTGGGGCATCGCCTGGATGCCAGCGGTCAGTTCGACGCCCATCGCTGGAAAATCTTCCTGCATCCGGGGACCCTGAAGTTTCTGTTCGATGGCCTTGTGGCCACTTTGCTGGCCGCGGTAATCAGCACGGTGCTGGCCTTCAGTCTCGCCGTGCCCCTGGCGCTGGCGCGTCTGTCTGACCGGCTTTGGCTGAGCACGCTGGCGGCGAGCTACATCGGTTGCTTCCGTGCGGTCCCGCTGCTGTTGCTGATCCTGTTCACGGTCATCCTGCTGCCTTCGATCGGCTTGCACTGGTCGGCCCTGGGTTACCTGATCTTCGGCATGGTGCTGCACCACAGCGCAATGACCGCCGAGATCGTCCGCGCCGGCATTCTTTCGCTGGGACGCGGACAGCGCGAAGCGGCGCTGTCGATCGGCATGCGCGAACACCAGGCGATGATCTGGATCGTCTTGCCCCAGGCGCTCAAGCTGATGTTGCCGGCGTTGATCAGTTCCATTCTGGCCATCGTCCAGGACACGTCGCTGGGCTACATCATTCCGTACGAAGAGCTGCTGCGAAGGTCCCAGCAGATCTCCAGCTTCGCCCCGCAATCGCTGCTGCAATCGGCGTTCATCGTCACGGTCATGTACGGTTTCGTCAGTGCGTTGCTGCTGGCCCTGCGGCGCTGGATCGAGCGGCGCCAGGCCTATACTTCACGGGCGGTGGTTCGCGAGGATGGCATTGAAGCGAACCCGATCGAAGCGCTGGGCGGCGTTCCGGGCATGCCGGCGCGCAAGCCGTAAGGCCATGCAGAACCTGTAGGAGCGAGCCTGCTCGCGATGGCGGTGGGTCAGTCGCCATTGATGCTGGAAGTGCCGACGCCTTCGCGAGCAGGCTCGCTCCCACAGGGAACTCGCAAGCAGAGGAGACGCACCATGGACCGATTCACCGGCGGTTGCCTGTGCGGCGATGTCCGGATCGTGGCAACGGGGCGGCCCTATCGGGTGGGCTTGTGCCATTGCCTGGACTGCCGCAAATACCATGGGGCGCTGTTTCATGCATCGGCGATATTCCCCCAGGACGCGGTGACCATCGAGGGTGAAACACGAGACTACGCCGGACGGTGTTTTTGCCCCCGGTGCGGGTCTTCGGTGTTCAACCGTACTGACGATGAGATTGAAGTGAACCTGGGGGCGCTGGATGCGCCGGACCAGCTCACACCTACCTATGAAAGCTGGACCGTGCGGCGTGAGGCGTGGTTGCCGGCGTTTCCGGTTGGCCGGCATTACGAGCATGATCGTGAAGGTTCAGACCGCTTCGAAGATTAACCACACCAATAACCCCTTGTGGGAGCGAGCCTGCTCGCGAAAAACGCTCAGACACCGCGTGCATCCAGATAGCCCGCGTCATCGTTGACGTCCATCGCGAGCAAGCTCGCTCCCACAGGTCATTGGCCAATCTGTGCCAGCGCCTGCGCCAGATCCGCCCGCAGGTCCTCCACATCCTCAACCCCCACCGACAACCGAATCAGCGAATCGCCAATCCCCAGTTGCGCACGAGTCTCTGCCGGAATGGTGGCGTGGGTCATGATCGCCGGGTGTTCGATCAGGCTTTCCACGCCGCCCAGGCTTTCGGCCAGGGCGAAAATCTCCACGCTTTCCAAAAAGCGCCGGGAGCCTGCGAGGTCGGTGTTCAGGTCCAGGGAAATCATCCCGCCGAAGCCATGCATCTGTTTGCGCGCCAGCTCATGCTGCGGGTGCGACGTCAGGCCGGGGTAGTAGACGCGCTTCACCTGTGGCTGGCGCTCCAGCCATTGCGCCAGGTCCAGGGCATTGCTGCAGTGGCGTTCCATGCGCAGGGCCAGGGTCTTCACTCCGCGCAAGGTGAGGAAGGCGTCAAACGGGCCGGCGATGGCGCCCACGGCGTTTTGCAGGAAGCCCAGGCGTTCGGCCAGTTCGGCGTTCTGGCCGACCACAGCGATACCGCCGATCACGTCGGAGTGGCCGTTCAGGTACTTGGTGGTCGAGTGCAGCACGATGTCGAAACCCAGTTCCAGCGGACGCTGGATCCACGGGCTGGCGAAGGTGTTGTCAGCCACGCAGATAATCCCTCGGGCGCGGCAGATGCGAGCGATGGCGGCCAAATCCGACAGGCGCAGCAGCGGGTTGCTCGGCGTCTCGATCATCACCATGCGGGTGTCGTCCTGCAACGCCGCTTCGAACGCCGACAGGTCGGTCAGGTCGACGAAGCTGAAGCGGTGCCCGGCGCTGCGCTGGCGGACCTTGTCGAACAGGCGGAAGGTGCCGCCGTATAGATCATTGCCGGAGACCACGTGGGAGCCGGCTTCGAGCAGTTCCAGCACCGTGGAGATCGTGGCCAGCCCCGAGGCGAAGGCGAAGCCCCGGGTGCCGCCTTCCAGATCCGCCACGCAGCGTTCCAGGGCAAAGCGCGTCGGGTTGTGCGAGCGGCCGTAGTCAAAGCCCTTGTGTACGCCGGGGCTGTCTTGCAAATACGTGGAGTTGGCATAGATCGGCGGCATCAGTGCCCCGGTGGTCGGGTCCGGGGTCTGGCCGGCGTGGATCACCCGGGTCGCGATGCCCCGGGGCGCGGCGTCTTTATCGTGCTGACTCATGCAAGGGTTCTCCGTAGATGATTGAGCATGTCGACCCGGGTAATCAGGCCGTGGAAACCTGAAGCGTCGGCGATGATCGCCACCAGCCCGCGGTCGAGCACCGCTTCGAGCTGCGCCCGGCTGGCATCGGGCGCCAGGGTTTGCAGCTTGTCGGTCATGGCGCAGGTGACGGTCATGCGAAAGTGCGCATCGCCACTCTGCACGTTCAGCAGGATGTCGGATTCGTCGATCACCCCGACCAGGCGCTTGCCGTCCTCCAGCACCGGCAGTTGCGAGACATCCGCCAGGCGCATGCGCTGGAACGCGGTGAGTAGGGTGTCGTCGGGGCCGACGCTGATCACCCGGCCATCCTCGAAGCGCCGGGCGATGAGGTCGCGCAGGTCGTCATAGCGCTTGCTTTGCAGCAGGCCCTGATCGGACATCCATTGATCGTTGTAGACCTTCGACAGGTAACGGGTGCCGGTATCGCAGACGAAACTGACCACCCGTTTCGGCTCGGTCTGTTCGCGACAATAACGCAGCGCCGCCGCCAGCAGGGTACCGGTCGACGAACCGCCGAGAATGCCTTCCTTGCGCAGCAACTGGCGGGCGTGGTCGAAGCTTTCTTCGTCGCTGATCGAGTAGGCGTGACGCACACTCGACAGGTCGGTGATCGACGGAATGAAGTCCTCGCCAATGCCTTCCACCGCCCAGGACCCGGGGGCGCCGAGGGTGCCACTGCGACTGTACTCGGCCATCACTGAACCCACCGGGTCGGCCAGGACCATTTCCAGGTCCGGTTGCACCCGCTTGAAGAAACGGGTCAGGCCGGTGAGGGTGCCGGCGGAACCGACACCGACGACAATCGCGTCGACATCATGCTGGGTCTGCGCCCAGATCTCCGGCGCGGTGCTGCACTCGTGGGCCAGCGGGTTGTGCGGGTTGTTGAACTGATCGGCGAAAAACGCATCGGGAATTTCCCTGGCCAGCCGCGCGGCCACGTCCTGGTAGTAATCGGCGTGACCCTTGCCGACATCGGAGCGGGTGATGTGCACCTCGGCGCCCATGGCCTTGAGGTGCAGGACTTTCTCCGTGGACATCTTGTCCGGCACCACCAGCACCACGCGGTAGCCCTTGGCCCGGCCCACCAGGGCCAGGCCCAGGCCGGTGTTGCCGGCGGTCGCTTCGACGATGGTGCCGCCGGGCTTGAGACGGCCATCGCGTTCGGCGGCATCGATCATCGCCAGACCGATGCGGTCCTTGATCGAACCGCCGGGGTTTTGCGATTCGAGCTTGAGAAACAGGGTACAGGGGCCCGTATCGAAACGGCTGACACGCACCAGCGGCGTGTTGCCAATCAGTTCGAGCACGGCAGGGCGGGAGTCGTTCGGCATATCGTCACCTCACTGCAGGGATCCTTGGTGGTTTGCCATCGATCGCCTGCGAGTCTTCGCAACGTTCGCGGCATTGCCTCGTCTGGACCATAGGCCTGGATCGCCACCCTCGCAACCGACTTGCTGAAAGTAGCCCCGACATTGGGGAAATTACCTGCGATGGGGTGGTTTCTGGGTAGAGGCGAGGGGCCATCAGGCCGTCCCTGTACCTGTAGGAGCGAGCATGCTCGCGATGCACGACAGAACAACGCGGGGTGTCAGGCTGCGAGCGTTATCGTTGACGTACATCGCGAGCGTGCTCGCTCCTACAGGGTGACGGTGATCATGAACAGGTTGATGTGTTGCATGACCTCGGTGATGGTCGTCAGGCCACAGGCCTGCATGCCGGCCATGAGCGTCGCCTGGTAGGGCGTCAGGGCCAGGCCCGCCAGGGGCTGGATGTCCGGCATGAACCGTTCGGCAAGGCCAATGGCCGAAAGGGTTGCCGCGCTCACCAGCGCCGCCGCGGCGGCGGTCAGAACTACAGCAGTGACGACCATGATGGCTACCAGTGCAGCCAACAAGACTGCCAACGTCGATTGCCCCGCCATGCACACCTCCGCAGACGATTGCGCCATAGGGAGGTCGGCTGACGCTCCCCGGCGACAGGTGCCAAAGCAAGGGGCAGGCCAAGCGGCGGGAGGCGGTGATAAATTTATGTAACAGTCAGCGGAAGCGGTCCTCAAGCGCCTCGGCAAACGGATACCAGGCAAACCACGGCCGGGCTTCGTCGAGCACCCGTTGCACCGAAGGACGTTGAATCAGGCGCTCGAAGTACGCATGCACCCTTGGGCAATCGTCGGGGATCGACACCAGGGTGCGCGCATAGAACAGGGCGGGCACGGCGGAGCAGTCGGCCATGCTGAAGTCCGGGCTGGCGATCCAGCCGGCACCGTCCAGCTGGCTTTCGAGCATGCCGTAGGCAGTGAGCAGGGCGGCCCTTTGTTTGCTCAGGTCGCCGGCGCTGGCATGTATGCGATCGGCAACGATCTGCTGCATGGGCTGCTGCACGTGGAGGTCGAAAAAGCGATCCCACAGCCGTACCTGCAGCGCCGTGTCCCAATCTTCGGGGATCAGCCGGTGCTGACCGGCATGGAAATGGTCCAGGTATTCGATGATGACACTCGACTCGGCCACGGTGCGTTGCCGGGCGTGATCGCGGATCACCGGGAACTTGATGAGCGGCCAAAGCGCTTCGAGCTCCGCGCGATCGGTTTCGCTGGAAAGGTCGATGAGGAGCTTTTCACAGTCGATCCGGTGCTCGTAAAGCGCAATCAGCGCCTTGTGGCAGAACGACGAGAGCGGGTGGTAGTACAGGGTCAGGGACATGGGTGGTCACCTCGGTACGGGTGTGCAAGCAGTATTGACCATCGATGAAAACCTGCGGGGTGGATTTTCAAATACGACCGCGATCCATGCCTCTGCACGACAAGCCTTATCCCTCCACGAAAACTACTTTCACCGCGTTTGAAAATCGCCTCTCGAAATGTTTTAAGACTTTCACGTCATCTCCTGTAGGAGCGAGCCTGCTCGCGATGGAGGACAACGATAACGCTGGCGGCCTGACACCCCGCGTTGTTCTGTCGTGCATCGCGAGCAGGCTCGCTCCTACAGGGGGATCGAATCTCAACTCTAACTTTTCAAGCCCATGTTCACCCATCGGGCGCGGGATCCTGCGCGCCTGAAACCAGCCACAGAACACCCCAATAACGATAAGAAACCACCCAGGAACCCCGTATGTTCAAACGAGCAATCCCCGCCGCCATCCTTCTTGCCAGCAGTTCGGCAGGCGTCCAGGCCGCCGACAGCCACGGCTTTCTGGAAGACAGCAAAGCCACGCTGTCGATGCGCACCCTGTACTTCAACAGCGACAACCGCGACGGCGCGGCGGACCCTTCGAAAACCGAGGAAACCGCCCAGGGTTTCGTGCTGCGTTACGAGTCCGGCTTCACCCAGGGCACCGTCGGTTTAGGCCTGGATGCCCAGGCGCTGTTGGGCATAACGCTCGATAGCGGAAAAGGCCGCCACGTTGGCAGTGGCATGATCCCCTCGGACGGCGACGATGCGGTGGACAGCTGGAGCAGCTTCGGCCCGACCGCAAAGATGCGCCTGGCGAAAACCGAACTGCGCTACGGCACGCTGTTGCCCAAGCTTCCGATCCTGCTGTCCAACGATGCCCGCGTGCTGCCGCAGTCCTTCACCGGCACCCAGGTCACGTCCAAAGACATCGACGGCCTGACCCTGACCGGTGGTTTGCTGGAGCAGGCGGTGGGCCGTGCCTCGACCGATCGCACCGGCCTGTCGGTGGCCGGCGCGACCCGTGACAGCAACAAGTTCTATTTCGCCGGTGGCGACTACGAGGTCACCCGCAACCTCAAGGCCCAGTATTACTTCGCGCAACTGGAAGACTTCTATAACCAGAACTTTGTCGGCCTGATGCACACGCTGCCGCTGGACGGCGGCAGTTCGCTCACCACCGACCTGCGTTACTTCCGCACCACCTCCAGCGGGGCCAATAGTTCAGCGGCGGGGAGGGCGGCGGGGTATCGGGTGTCGGGTTATACCGACGGCAACGATGGCGAAATCGACAACAGCACCTGGGCCGCGATGGTCACCTACGCCAACGGCGGCCATGCGCTGGCGCTGGGGTATCAGCAGGTGGGGGATGGCAGCAACTTCGTCCAGCCCAACCAGGGCAGCCTGCCGGACAAGGGCGCTGGTGGCGGCAGCGTCTATCTGCCCACCGACCGCATGATCCAGAGCTTCACCCGTGCCGGCGAAAAAACCGGTTTCGGCCAGTACACCTACGACTTCGCGGCGCTGGGCGTACCGGGGCTGCGGGCGTCGATTGCTTACCTCAAGGGCACCGGGATCCAGGCACAGAACAGCGCGGATCAATCGGAATGGGAGCGTGATATGACCCTGGACTACGTGATCCAGTCGGGCACCTTCAAGAACGTCGGCTTCTCGTTGCGCAATGGCCAGTCGAACACCGAGGCAGGGCGCGATGTGGATCAGAGCCGGTTCATCATCAACTACGCGATTCCGTTGATGTAACGCTTGCAGGCGTATGCATTCCCTGTAGGAGCGAGCATGCTCGCGATAAACCCAATGGCGCCGCGGGGTGTCAGGTTGCGCGCGTTATCGTTGACGTCCATCGCGAGCAGGCTCGCTCCTACAGAAAAGTGGTCGGCGTTGAGCAAATGATCAACCCGTGGGGGATTTCTTCAAGCGATACGCCAGCGCGGGTCGGGTGATGCCCAGCAGGCGCGCCGCTTCCGAAACGTTCTGGTGGCTGCGTTCCATGGCCGCGTGAATCAGCGCATCCTCCACCGAGTCCAGGGCAATGCCGCTGTCGATGATGGTGTCGATCCAGCCCTGACCGGCTGCCGGGGTGGATTTGACCAGCCGCCCGTCACTGGCCACGCCAATGCTGTCGGCCAGTTGCGGTGAGTGCGGGAAGAGCGCATCGACGGCGATGCTCTGGTTGTCGTCAGTGATGATCACCCCGCGTTCCATCAGGTTTTCCAGCTCGCGGATGTTGCCCGGCCAGTCGTAGTGCAGGCACACCTCCATGGCGCGGTCGGACAGGCCGAGGGTCTTTTTCTTGTAGCTGGCGTGGAGCTTTTCCAGGAAGTGTTCGATCAGCAGCGGGATGTCTTCGCGGCGGTCGCGCAGGGCCGGAATCCGCACCGGAAACACGTTCAGGCGGTAGAACAGGTCGGCGCGGAACCTTCCTTGCTTGACCGCGTTTTCCAGGTCTTCGTGGGTGGCGGTGATGACCCGCACATCGACCTTGCGCGTCTGCGAATCACCGACACGTTCCAGTTCCTGTTCCTGCAACACCCGCAGCAGAGTGGCTTGCGCCCGTGGGGTCAATTCGACGATTTCATCGAGGAATAGCGTGCCGCCGTTGGCGCGTTCGAAGCGGCCCATGCGCGACTGCTGGGCCCCGGTGTAGGCGCCTTTTTCCACGCCGAACAGCTCGGCTTCGATCAGATCCGACGGGATCGCCGCGCAGTTGAGCGCAATGAACGGCCCGCCGGCGCGCTCGCTGCGCAGGTGCAGACTGCGGGCGATGACCTCCTTGCCCACGCCGGTCTCGCCCAAGAGCAACACCGAGGCCTTGCCCAGCGCTACCTTGTCGATCAACGCGCAGGTGCGGCGGTAGATCGGCGACTGGCCGATGCCGTAGAACTTGCCTGCCTCGATCTGCAGGCGCTGGCGCATGTTCGCCACCTGCACCTGCAAGGCTTGCAGTTCATCGATGATCGGGTCGCTCTGGAAGTAGCGCATGATCTCGTCGGCATCCTCCCATTGCTCCGCCGGCTTGCCGATGATCCGGCACTGGGCATCGCCACAACCCCGGCAACTGACCTCCTTGTAGATGATCTGCCGGCCGAGAAAAAACGAGCTGTAGCTGATGGCATAGCCCAGCAGCATCCAGCACACCGGTTGCTCGGAATGCAGGTTTTCGGTCTGGCAGTTTTCCACCTCGAAGGAGTCCTGCCATTCGATGTCGGCGTAGAACTGGCCGTTCTCAAGATCGATGTCGATGGCCTGCGGGCGGACATTGACCATGCCCTTGAGCGAGTGCAACTGAGGCCCGGTAAAGAACATCTCGACGTCGCTGCCATGGGGCCGCAGCTTGCGCGCCAGCTCCGCATCCTTGAGCCCGGACTGATAGCCCAGGCGCAGGAAAAAGCCCTTGGCGCGCTCCACGCCAAGCATCTCGATCAGCTCGCGCCGGAACGACGCCATCATCGACACCTGGATCAGCAGCATGCGTTGCTCGTCCAGCCAGATCTTTCCCTCGCGGCCGAGAAAGCGCACCTGGTCGCTCAGGTCCTTGAGCGATGGCGGCTGTTGCGAAGCCTTGTACGTGGTGATCATTCACTGCGCCCCTGGGGTTGTAGTTATTGGGGTGGTGATGCGTTCCGCTCAGGCCGTGGCGGCTTTTTTACGCATCGATAGCGACCGGTGTTTGCAGGCAGGCAAGGTCGTTTTTTCTTTTTCTAAGCGGCCTGAAAGCGCGCAAAAAGTCAATCGCCGCGTGATTGGTTCATTTGATCGAAGGCGCCGCGGACGATTGAGCAAATGATCAATTTGCCGGTCTCTGGAGCGGACTCCTTACCGGGAATCGATCCTTCGATTTTCGAAAGATGAACTCATAACTCGTTGTTATCAAACAAATAAAAAATCAGTTCAAGTCGATTTTCCAGCGCTGGCACCCTTGTTGCTGAGTACCCCGTACAGAACAAGGGAGTACCCGAGCATGAGCCAACCTGCCAGCCACTTCGACCAGATGCCGCGCTACGTCCGCGTACGCAGCGCACCTGATGACACCTTCGTCGAATTCGATTTCGCCATCGGTTTTCCCGACCTGTTCGTCGAACTGGTGCTGCCGCGCAAGGCGTTCGCCCAGTTCTGCGAAGTCAACCAGGTGCAGCACATGGACACGCAGATGTGCGAGGCCCTCGATGCCGATGCGCGCAAGTGGCGCTACGGCGAAGGCCGCGATGCCGATTGAGCCGGCTCTCCCGCCAGTACCCCCAACAGAACAATAACCACAGGAGTCCACTCCATGAGTGTCGAGATCAAGACGGCCACCGTCGAGACGATCCGCAACACCTTCAGCCACACCCGTCGCCGGTTTGGCGACAAGGTCGCCAGCCGTTATCAGGAAGCCAGTTTCGACCTGGAATCGGCGACCAATTTTCACTACCGGCCGCTATGGCAACCGGACAAATTGCTCAACGATGCCACCCGCACGGCGGTGGTCATGGCCGACTGGTACGCGGTCAGTGACCCGCGCCAGTACTACTACGGCGCCTACGTTCAGGCCCGGGCCAAGATGCAGGAAAACGCCGAGCACGATTACGCCTTCTGCGAAAAACGCGACATGCTCGCCGGCTTGTCCGCGGCCAATATCCAGTTGATCAGCCAGTTGCTGTTGCCCCTGCGCCACGCCGAGATGGGCGCCAACATGAACAACAGCAACATCGCCGCCGACGGCTTCGGCACCAGCGTCACGCAGATGCACATGTACCAGGCCATGGACCGTCTGGGCATCGCCCAGTACCTGTCGCGCATCGGCCTGATGCTCGATGACGGCGACGTGTTGCTGCTGGCCCAGGCCAAGCAGCAGTGGCTCAACGATCCGGCATGGCAGGGCATGCGCCGCTACGTCGAGGACACCCTGGTGGTGCGCGACTGGTTCGAACTGACCGTGGCGCAGAATCTGGTCAGCGACGGCCTGGTGTACCCGCTGCTGTTCCACAAACTCGACGAGCAACTGACCGCCAACGGCGCCGGCCAGGTCGGCATGCTCACCGAGTTCATGCGTCTGTGGTTCGCCGAGAGCCAGCGCTGGGTCGATGGCCTGCTCAAGACCGTGGTCAACGAAAGCCAGGCCAACAAGGACCTGGTGCAGGGCTGGATCGACCAATGGAGCCAGCGCTCGGTCGAGGCCCTGCGTCCACTGGCCGGGCTGGGGCTCGATGATTCCGCGCTGGATACCGTGTGCAGCGAGTTCGCCGCCCGCCTGAAGAAAATCGGACTTGGAGCACGCCCATGACTTCCCTCGTCTACATGAACCTGCAGGACACCGACTACGCCCGCTCGATCGTCGACGCCATCGTGCAGGACAACCCCCATGCCGAGATCCAGCACCAGCCGTCGATGATCCGCATCGAGGCCAAGGGCCGCCTGGACATTCGTCGCGACACGGTGGAGCAGCTCACCGGCAGCCCCTGGGACATCCAGGAAATGCTGATGTACGTGATCACCCTGGGCGGCAACGTGGTGGAAGAGGACGACAGCTTTTCCCTGTACTGGAACAGCTGATCGCCGGTATCCACCGATCCATAACAAGAATTCGGGAGCGCCATCATGGCCGTGAAAAAACGCCTCAATGCCAAAGAAAAATATCGCTGCATGACCCGTGACCTGGACTGGGAGCCGAGCTACCAGACCCATGAGGCCATCTACCCCCACGAGCGTTTCGAGGGGATCAAGATCACCGACTGGGACAAGTGGGAAGACCCGTTCCGCCTGACCATGGACACCTACTGGAAGTACCAGGCCGAGAAAGAGAAAAAGCTCTACGCGATCTTCGATGCGTTCTCGCAGAACAACGGCCACACCACGCTCTCGGACGCCCGTTATGTCAACGCGCTGAAGCTGTTCCTGTCCGGCGTGACGCCGCTGGAATACCAGGCCTATCAGGGCTTCGCCCGGGTCGGACGGCAGTTCAGCGGTGCCGGTGCGCGGGTCGCCTGCCAGATGCAGGCCATCGACGAACTGCGCCACGTGCAGACTCAGATCCACGCCATGAGTCACTACAACAAGCACTTCAACGGCCTGCATGACTTCGCCCACATGCACGACCGCGTGTGGTTCCTTTCGGTGCCCAAGTCGTTTTTCGAGGATGCGCGCACCGCAGGACCCTTCGAGTTCCTCACGGCGATCTCGTTTTCCTTCGAGTACGTGCTGACCAACCTGCTGTTCGTGCCGTTCATGTCCGGTGCTGCGTTCAACGGCGACATGGCCACGGTGACCTTCGGTTTCTCGGCGCAGTCCGACGAAGCCCGGCACATGACCCTGGGTCTGGAAGTGATCAAGTTCCTGCTGGAGCAGCACGAAGACAACGTGCCGATCATCCAGCGCTGGATCGACAAGTGGTTCTGGCGCGGCTACCGCCTGCTGACGCTGGTGGGAATGATGATGGACTACATGCTGCCCAACAAAGTCATGTCCTGGTCGGAAGCCTGGGGCGTGTATTTCGAAGAGGCGGGCGGGGCGCTGTTCAAGGACCTGGAGCGCTACGGCATCCGTCCACCCAAGCACGTCGAAGAGGCGAACATCGGCAAGGATCACATCAGCCATCAGGCCTGGTCGATCTTCTACCAATACAGCCAGGCCACCAACTTCCACACCTGGATGCCGACCGACGAGGAGCTGGATTGGCTGTCGTCCAAGTACCCGGACACCTTCGACAAGATCTATCGCCCACGCTACGAGCACTGGCGCGCACTGCAGGAGAAGGGCGAGCGTTTCTACAATCCGACCCTGCCGATGCTCTGCCAGATCTGCCAGATCCCGCTGTCCTTCAGCGAGCCGGATGACCCGGCCACCCTCAGCCATCGCAGCGCGGTGCACGAGGGCGAGCGCTATCACTTCTGCTCCCAGGGCTGCTGCGACATCTTCGAATACGAGCCGACCAAGTACATCCAGGCCTGGCTGCCGGTGCACCAGATCCTGCAGGGCAACTGCGGTGGCGGCGACGTCGAGTCGGTGGTGCGCGACTACTACAACATCAACCCCGGCCAGGACAACTTCGAGTACCTGGGCTCCACCGAGCATCGACGCTGGCAGGACTGGCACCCGGCCAAGGCCGGCTGACCACCGCAAATCCCTGTAGGAGCGAGCCTGCTCGCGATGAGGCCATCACATTCACCTTATTCAGCGCCTGCTGCACCGCTATCGCGAGCAGGCTCGCTCCTACATTTCATCCGAACAAAAATAAGGAAAACGATCATGCCCGTGACTGCCATCGGCGCCTACAGCGCCCAACCCCTGGACCGCCAGGACAATTTCCACGGCCTGCAACTGGTGTACCTGTGCTGGGAAAAACACCTGATGTTCTGCGCCCCGTTCACCTTCCCACTGCCACCGGCCATGCCCTTCGCCGACTTCATCGAACAGGTGGTCAAGCCTTCGATTTCCGCTCACCCGGACGCGGCACAGGTCGATTTCAGCCAGGCGCAGTGGCGCCTCAACGAACGACCGTTCACCCCGGACACCACAGCAAGCCTGATCGCCAACGGCATTGATCACAAAAGCCTGCTGCACCTCTACACCCCAGGCTTGAACGGCATTGCCGGCAGCTTCAACTGAGGACAAGGTCATGAGCTACCAAGTCACCATCGAACCCACTGGCGAGCAGATCGAAGTGGAAGAAGGGCAGACCATTCTCCAGGCTGCTTTGCGCCAGGGTGTCTGGCTGCCGTTTGCCTGCGGCCATGGCACCTGCGCCACCTGCAAGGTCCAGGTGCTGGAAGGGGAAGCGGACCTGGGCGCGGCGTCTTCCTTTGCGCTGATGGACATGGAGCGTGATGAAGGCAAGGTGTTGGCCTGCTGCGCGATCCCCCAGAGCGACATGGTGATCGAGGCCGACATCGATGCCGATCCGGATTTCCTCGGGCATCCGGTGGAGGATTACCGCGCGGTGGTCAGCGCACTGGTGGACCTGTCGCCGACCATCAAGGGTGTGCACCTCAAGCTTGATCGGCCCATGGCCTTCCAGGCGGGGCAGTACATCAATCTGCAATTGCCCGGCATCGAGGGCACGCGTGCCTTCTCGCTGGCCAATCCGCCGAGCCGTGCCGATGAAGTCGAACTGCATGTGCGGCGGGTCGAGGGTGGGCTCGCCACCGGGATGATTCATGATGAGTTGAAGGTGGGCGATACCGTGGACCTGTCCGGACCTTACGGGCAGTTCTTCGTCCGTGGCTCGCAAAGCGGTGACCTGATTTTCATCGCCGGCGGCTCGGGTCTGTCGAGCCCGCAGTCGATGATTCTCGACCTGCTGGAGGCCGGCGATACCCGGCAGATCGCGCTGTTCCAGGGCGCACGCAACCGCGCCGAACTGTACAACCGCGAACTGTTCGAGGCACTGGCCCGTGATCACGCCAACTTCACCTACGTGCCGGCGCTCAGCCAGGCAGTGGAGGATGCCGAATGGACCGGCTTCAAGGGCTATGTGCATGACGCGGCCAAACAGCATTTCGACGGTCGCTTCAGCAGTCGCAAGGCCTACCTGTGCGGGCCGCCGGTGATGATCGACTCGGCCATCACCTGCCTGATGCAGGGGCGATTGTTCGAGCGCGACATCTTCATGGAACGCTTCTACAGCGCCGCCGATGGCAGCGAGTCGACCCAGCGCTCGGCGTTGTTCAAGCGCATCTGACTTCACCACTAAACCCTGTGGGAGCGGGCTTGCCCGCGATAGGGCCATCACATCCAACATTGTTTGTGACTGATCCACCGCTATCGCGGGCAAGCCCGCTCCCACAGGTATCCGGGTGACAGTCAGTTACCCATTTCAATCCTGCAATCTCGGCTGCCAGCGAGGGGGCAGGGTGTGCCCGACCCATAACAACAAGAAAGGTTGAACTGCATGACTCGCACAACAAAATCACTGATCGTGACCGCTGCTTTGACCGCCTTGCCACTGGTGGCCCACGCCACCGAAGGCGGCGGAACCTCCTACCCCTTGGGCGCGGAAAACTACATGTCCGGGGCGATGCCGCCGCCGGGGTTCTACGGGCAACTGTTCGTCAACCACTACGAGGCCGACAACCTGCGCGGCAACGATGGCAAGAAACTCCCGGTGGACTTTCGCGTTCGCGCCAACGCCATCACCCCACGGTTCATATGGGTCAGTGACTACACCCTGTTCGGCGCCAGCGTCGCACTGCATGCGATCGTGCCGCTGGTGGATTTGAAGGTTGAATTGAACGGCCAGTCGCAAAGCAAGCAAGGCATGGGCGACATCATCTTCGGCTCGGCGCTGGGCTTTCACCACAGCGACAAGTTCCACAGCATCCTGTCCCTGGACATGATCGCCCCGACCGGCCGTTATGACCGTGGCGACCTGGCCAATATCGGGCGAAATTACTGGGTGATCGAGCCGGTCTACGCCATGACCTATGTCGACCCCGACGGGCTCAACCTCGACGCCAAGTTCATGTACGACTTCAACCGCGAAAACCCGGCGACCGACTACCGCTCGGGCCAGGAATTCCACGTCGACTATGCCATTGGCTGGGGGTTGGGTAATGGCTGGGTGCTGGGCGTCGGCGGTTACTACTACCGCCAGACCACTGATGACCGTCAGGACGGCGAGACGATCAAGGACAACAAGGGACGGTCGCTGGCCATCGGGCCATCGATCAAATACACCAGCAAGTCGGGCTGGTTTGTCACGGGGAAATGGGAGCAGGAAACCGAAGTGCGCAACCGGGCGCAGGGGAATGCGTACTGGATGAAATTGACGGTGCCGTTTTGACCTGAGGGAAGTTGCACAGCCCAATGTAGGAGCTGCCGAAGGCTGCGATCTTTTGATCTTGCTTTTAAAAGATCGCAGCCTCGTTGCACTCGACAGCTCCTACACAGCTCCTACAGCATCAGTTATTGGCCGGACAGCGGCGGCGTACGCGGCGGAATCTGCCGCTTGCTGCCGGTGGACTCGAACGCCGCCGCAAAACGCAACAGCGCCGAATCGTCATAGGCGCGACCGGCGAAGGTCAGGCCGACCGGCATGCCGATGTCCGGCATAATTCCCATCGGTACGGTGACCGTCGGCACGCCCAGGTGGCGAATGGCGAGGTTGCCGTTGGCCACCCAGATCCCGTTGCTCCAGGCGATGTCGGCCGACGCCGGGTTGACGTCCGCATCCGCAGGTCCCACATCGGCGACGGTCGGAAACAGCACTGCGTCCAGACCCAGGCGGTCCATCCAGTCTTCAAGGTCGATCTTGCGGGTCTGTTCCAGACCACGCAGGCCGTCAGGCACCGTGCTGATCTGATCCCACGGGGTGATGCCGCGCTCGGCCATCTTCACGTACTCGTCCATGCCCGCCGCCAGGTCGCCCTCGCGGTTCGGCAGCGTGCCCGGGTCGTGCGGGAAAATCTGCGGGCCATCGACGTCCACCAGACGGTTCAGCTTCGGATCGCCGTTGGCCTGCAGGAAATCATCGAAGGCCCAGGCCGTCAGGTCCCACAGCTCGTGGTGCAGGAATTCCTTGGAGACGATGCCGCGATTGAACACGGTCGGTGCGCCCGGGCGATCACCTTCGCAGTTGGACACCAGCGGGAAATCGACTTCCAGCACTTCGGCGCCGGCGGCTTCCAGGGCCTTGCGCGCGTCTTGCCACAGACCGATGACGGAAGGGCGGGTGTTGATGCGTTGTCCGGTCGGGCCACCGATGCCCGGTGCTTCGCTGGTGCCTGCTTCAGGGTCGGCGTTGATGTACATCTTCGGAATGCCGAAGCGCTTGCCGGCCAGTGAATCAGCCTTCACGGCCAATTCCAGGTAGGAAGCGGGGCGCACCGAAGCGACACTCGGAATCGGCACCCAGGGTTGCAGGCGCCACAGGTCGCCACGGGTGTCGGTGTCTTCGGCCACCACCACATCGAGCACTTCGAGCAGGTCGGCCATGGTCCGGGCGAAGGGCACGACCACGTCCATGGTCGGCGTCAGCGGCCAGTTGCCGCGAACCGAAATCACCCCGCGCGAAGGGGTGTAGGCGCACAGGCCATTGTTCGACGCCGGGCCGCGACCGCTGGACCAGGTTTCCTCGGCCAGGCCGAAAGCGGCGTAGCTGGCGGCCGTGGCAGTGCCGGCACCGTTGGACGAGCCGGAGGCGAAAGGCGCGGTGAGGTAGTTGGCGTTGTACGGGCTTTCGGCGCGGCCGTAGACCCCGCGCTGCATGCCGCCATTGGCCATCGGCGGCATGTTGGTCTTGCCCAGGCAGATCGCCCCGGCAGCGCGCAGGCGTTCGATGGTGAAGGCATCGCGGTAGGCGACGAGGTCCTTGAAGGCGGGGCTGCCCGACGCGGCGGTCAGGCCCTTGACCAGATAACTGTCCTTGGCGGTGTAGGGAATGCCATCGAGCGGTCCGAGGGTCTGGCCCCTGGCGCGGCGTTCGTCGCTGGCTTGCGCTTCCTTGAGCGCCTCGGGGTTGCGCACCACCACGGCATTGAGCGCGGTGGGCGTCTCGGGGCCGTCGTAGGCGTCGATTCGGGCAAGGTAGGCCCGCACCAGCTCGACCGAGGTGGTCTGGCCAGCTTCAAGGGCAGCACGCAGTTGGGCAATGGAAACTTCAGTGACTTGGATCATGCGGTCAGTACCGGCAGTAGAGGGAATACGATGAGTGTTTGCCTGGCGGTGGATCTCGGGCACAGGAACTTCACTTCTCTTTAAAGGTTTTTCATAACGTTTCTGGTTGCACAGCCTTACTCGACCGAGGCGGGATTTCAACCATGGCGTTAAATTTTTTTACCAGTCGGAATCGGCTCTACTAACAAGTCGCTGTTTTAAAAGAAAAATTGTGGGGGAGGGGCTTCACAGACGAAACAAATGTTGGTAAATTTCCGCGCATTCCGAAACACACCCTTAAACAGGTTGTGAATCAGGAGTCGAATGCCAGGCATTCGTCGCAACATTTGCAGGGGCGTCGCCAAGCGGTAAGGCAGCAGGTTTTGATCCTGCCATGCGTTGGTTCGAATCCAGCCGCCCCTGCCATATTCGTGGTATCAGAAACGCCAGTTCCGAAAGGGACTGGCGTTTTTTTATGTCCATCAACTTCCCCCCAAAGGCAACGCCCTGATCCATCCGGACACGGATATTGGCCACATTGATCCCCTTTTGGCCTGCCTCGCGCTGTGAACCCTCCAGGCAGTCAGCAAGAATCGACGCCACAACCAGAAACCTTGATCTTCTTTACCCTTGGCCGATTTTCAGGCCACTGCCGTCGACAAAACAGAAAACAATACCAACGAGCTGACATTGGGGAACTGATCCATGGACACCATGAAACGCATCCTGGGCGCCACGGTTTGCGGGCTGTCGCTGCTGGCCAGCGCCGTACACGCCGAACAGCGCGAGTTGAGGGTCTACAACTGGGCCGACTACATACTGCCGGCGGTACCCAAGGACTTCGCCGACCATACCGGGATCAAAGTCACCTGGGACACCTTCGACACCAATGAGTCCCTGGAAGCCAAGCTGCTGACCGGCAACTCCGGCTACGACCTGGTGGTGCCCTCGAACCAGTTCATCGAAACCCAGATCAAGGCTGGCGTGTTCCAGAAACTCGACAAGTCCAAGTTGCCCAACTGGAACCACCAGAACCCGGCATTGCTCAAGCTGCTCGACGCCAATGACCCCGGCAACCAGTACGGCGTGCCCTACATGTACGGCACCGTGCTGATCGGCTTCAACCCGGCCAAGGTCAAGGCGGCGCTGGGCGAGAATGCGCCGGTGGACAGCTGGGACCTGGTGTTCAACCCGAAAAACATGGAGAAGCTCAAATCCTGCGGCGTGGCCATGCTCGATTCGCCGTCGGAAATCCTGCCGCTGGCCCTGCATTACCTGGGCCTTGACCCCAACAGCCAGAACCCGGCTGACTACGAGAAGGCCAAGGCGCTGATGCTCAAGGTGCGTCCGTACGTCACCTACTTCAACTCCGCCAAGTACATGACCGACATCGCCAACGGCGACATTTGCGTGGCCATCGGCTACTCCGGCAGCTTCTACCAGTTCGGCAATCGCGCCAAGGAAGCGGGCAACGGCGTGGTGGTCGACTGGCGCTTGCCGAAGGAGGGCGCGCCGATCTGGTTCGACACCTTCGCCATCCCCAAAAGCGCGAAGAACGTCGAGGAAGCTCACGAGTTCCTCAACACCTTGCTCGACCCGAAAGTCATTGCACCGATCAGCGACTTCCTTGGTTACCCGAACGTGAACCAGGATTCGTTGCCGCTGATCAACAAGGAAATCACCGGCAACCCCAACCTGACGCCGACGCCACAGGCCCTGGCGTCGCTATACGTGGTACAGCCGTTGCCGCAGAAGCTGGAGCGGGTGCGCACGCGGGTGTGGACGGCGATCAAATCCGACAAATAACCCGCTTTTTGTAGGAGCTGCCGCAGGCTGCGATCTTTTGATTTTGCTTTTGAAGGTCAAAAGATCGCAGCCTCGCTTCGCTCGACAGCTCCTACAGATTGGGTGGTGCTGGACCGTCAATCTTCGTTCAGTCGCAACAACTCTTGCTGTACAAAATCGGCAAACAACTTGATCCGAATCGGCGTCAACGTGCCAAACGCATGCAGCGAATGGATCGCCCGCGCTGGCAGTTTTTCCTCGGGCAGCACCTGCAGCAGATCACCCCGATCCAGATCCTGCTGCACCGTGCACTTCATCAAATAAGCGACGCCCATCCCTTCCAGTACCGCAGCCCGCAGGCCGAACCCCGAATCAAGCCCGATGCGCCCGCGTGCCACCAAGGTTTCTCCGTTGGCGAAAACGATGGGCAGGGTGTGGCCATTGAGCTGATAACGCACAAAGGGCAGGGCACGCAATTGGTCGATGGACGAGGGATTGCCCCATTGATCGAGAAACGCCGGGGACGCCACCAGCGCCATGTCGAGCTGGGCCAGGGTGCGGCTTTTGAGGTCGCTGTCGGCCAGGCTGCCGACGCGAAAGATCACGTCGTAACCCTCGCGAATCAGTTCGACACGATGATCGACCAGGGTCAGGTCCAGCTCCACCTGCGGGTGATCGGCGAGGAACACCGAGTGAATTCGCGGCATCAGCAATCGCCCGATTTCACTGGGCATGCTGACCCGCAAATGACCCCGGGCACCGCCGGTGTGGCGCAGGGCATCGGCGCTGTCATCAATGGCCTGCAACAGTGGCGCAACGCGCTCGAAAAACGCCTGACCCTCGGGCGTCAGGCTGAGCATCCGTGTGGAGCGGCGGAACAGCTTGGCATTCAGCTCCGCTTCCAGCCGCGCGATGCTCTTTGAAATGGCCGAAGGCGTGGTGCCGGCGTTACGCGCCGCAGCGCTGAACGAACCGGCTTCGACCGCGCGGACAAAGGCAATCAAGCTGGCCGACTGGTTCAACAGGCTCGACATGGTGTGACTCCAGGGCACAACTGATGTGCCGTTTTCAGGACTGTTTGGCGCAATGGGCGGACATGATACTGCGCGCTTTCAACCAGCGGAGTCAGCACATGCAACGTCTTGAAGGAAAGGTCGCGGTGATCACCGGCGGCAATAGCGGGATCGGTCTGGCCTCGGCCTGTCTGTTCGCCGAACAGGGCGCACAGGTGATCATCACCGCCCGGCGCCAGGAGATTCTGGACGAGGCCGTGCGCCAGATCGGGCATGGCGCCATCGGCATCCAGGGCGATGTCGCCAGCCTCGAACATCATGCCGACGTGGCCGAACAGGTGCGCGAGCGATTCGGGGCGCTGGACATCTACATGGCCAATGCCGGAATCGTCACCCCGACGCCCTCGCAGCAGGTCACGCCAGAGGCGTTCGATGCGCAATTCAACATCAACACCCGCGGAGTATTTTTCGGCGTTCAGGCGATCACACCCGTGTTGCGCGATGGTGCCAGCGTCATTCTGACCAACTCCCTGGCCGCCACCAAAGTGTTCGAAGGCCACGCGGTGTACGCCGGATCCAAAGCGGCCATCGCGGCGTTTGCGCGCAACTGGGCGCTGGAACTGCGCATGCGCAGGATCCGCGTCAACGTGCTGAGCCCCGGCCCGGTGGATACGGCGATCATTGGCAAAATGGGGGTATCGGAAGATCAGCGTCCGGGGTTCATGAAGATGCTGGCGGACATGATTCCGGCAGGGCGCGTGGGCGAGGCCAATGAACTGGCGCAGGCGGCGCTTTACCTGGCGTCCAGCGACAGTTCCTTTGTCAATGGCATTGAGTTGCTTGTGGACGGTGGCATGTCACTGGTTTGAGCAACCCCTGTAGGAGCTGCCGCAGGCTGCGATCTTTTGATCTTGTTTTTAAAAATCAAAAGATCGCAGCCTGCGGCAGCTCCTACAGGGCCGTGGGTATCAGAAGGTGCAGATCGCATCGGAAAACGCCACCCGGCCGAACTGCGCATTGGCATCCAGCGGTGTGATGGCCAGCAGTTGGTCCAGACGGACTTCCTGCTGGCCGTCGGCCGTTTCCAGCAGGAGAAACTCCTCCTTGCTGCTGGCAGTGCGCGTCGTCAGTGCCTTGGCGGTCAGGCGTGCGCCGTCCCTCAATTCGATATCCAGCCGGTAGCCGCGCAGGCAAGCGATTTCCAGATAGTCGTACAGGTCGCAGTTCACGGGCTGATAGGTGTTCATGGCGTTACTCCCGGCAGCTTTGCAGTTTTTTTGGGGGGGCGAGGTGACAGGATAGACGCTGTTGGTGCTCTGGTACCGTGGTGTATCAGATCAAGCGCGTCATCGTTCATCGCGGGCAAGCCCAGCTCCCACAGGTTTCGCATACCTGTGGGAGCTGGGCTTGCCCGCGATGGCGTCAGACCAGGCGCCGCAACCACCCTGAGATAAACTCAATAGCAGCCACCCATCCCAGGAGTCATTCCCATGGCAGGACCGCAATGGACTCGCTGATCACCGCCGCCGCCCAGGCGTTGGCGGCGGGGGATCCGCTGGGGGCGCTGGATCGGGTGGCGTTGCGTGAGGACGCGCCGGCGCTGGCGTTGCGCGGGATTGCCATGGCGCAGCTGGGCGATCTGGTGCGAGCCAGGGAGCTGGTGCGGCGGGCGGCAAGGGCGTTCGGGCCGAGGGAAACGATGGCTCGGGCACGCTGCATGGTCGCCGAGGCCGAGATCGCGCTGGCATCAAGAGAGCTTGGCTGGCCGGTGCAGGCTCTGGAGGCGGCGCGAGAAACGCTGGAGGCGCATGGCGATTGGGTCAACGCGGCCCACGCGCGTTATCTGGATATCCGCCGCTTGCTGTTGATCGGGCAGCTCAACGAGGCGCAGGAAAAACTCGCGCAACTGGACCCGGCCACCTTGCCGATGCCACTGCGGGCCACCCACGAACTGGTGGCGGCGGGCATCGCCATGCGTCACCTGCAATCCCAGGCTGCTCGCGCCGCTTTGGTCAGGGCCGAAGTCGCCGCGCGGCAGTCGGCGATTCCCGCCTTGCTCGCGGAGGTGGACAGCGCCGTACAACAGCTTGATAGCCCCGCCGCGCAACTGATCGTTCAGGGCCAACAACGGCCGCTGTCGCTGGAGGATGTAGAAGCGCTGCTCGCCTCGACATCACTGGTGGTGGACGCCTGCCGCTACGTCGTGCGCGGCGCCGGCATGTCGGTGTCGCTGGCGACCCGCCCCATCCTGTTCATCCTCGTGCGTGCGCTGGCCGAAGCCTGGCCCAACGATGTGCCGCGCGAAACGCTCATCGCCCGGGCCTTCCGCCTGAAACTCAGTGACGAATCCCACCGCGCCCGCCTGCGGGTTGAAATCGGACGACTGCGCGTGGCGCTCAAGCCCCTGGCCGGTATCACTGCCACCAAGCGCGGATTTGCCTTGGTCTCGCAGACATCCCCCGACGTCGTGCTGCTCACACCCCCGGTCGAGGAAAAGTTCGCGGCGCTGTTCGCCTTGCTCAGCGATGGCGAGTCCTGGTCGAGTTCGGCGTTGGCGTTGGCGCTCCGCAGCAGCCAGCGCACCGTGCAGCGAGCCCTCGATACGCTGGCGGCGCAGGGCAAGGTGCAGTCGTTCGGACAGGGCCGGGCGCGGCGTTGGCTGACGCCGTCGGTGCCCGGTTTCGCGACGACCTTGTTACTCCCGGTGCCGCTGCCCGGTGGCTAGGATGAACGCCACCAACCCCTTGCGAGGAACACCGAAATGAAACAGTCAGCAGCTGAAATTCTCCGTGAATACGGTCCCTTCGAAGGGATCGATCACGTACACGGTCTGACCTGGGACGGTCGCCAGGTCTGGTTTGCCAGCGGCGAAAAACTCAATGCCCTGGACCCTGACAAGGGCCAGCCTGTGCGCTCGATCGATGTCGCCGCCCACGCCGGCACTGCGTTCGATGGCAAGCACCTGTTCCAGATTGCCGAGGACCGCATCCAGAAAATCGACCCGCAAACCGGCAAGGTCCTCTCGACGATTCCGGCGCCCGGCGGCGGCAACGATTCCGGGCTGACCTGGGCCGAAGGTTCGCTGTGGGTGGGCGAGTATCGCGAGCGCAAGATCCACCGGATCGATCCGGAAAGCGGCGCGATCCTGCGAACCCTGGAGTCCAACCGCTTTGTTACGGGTGTGACCTGGGTCGAGGGCGCGCTGTGGCATGGCACCTGGGAAGGCGAGGAGAGTGAATTGCGCCGGGTCGATTCGCGCACCGGCGAAGTGCTGGAGAGCCTGAAGTTGCCCGCCGGCATTGGCGTGTCGGGGCTTGAGTCCGACGGCGGCGAGCGGTTTTTCTGTGGCGGTGGCAACAGCGGGAAGGTGAGGGTGGTGCGTCGGCCGGCTTGAGGTTTGGCACTTTCCTGACAATCTTCAGACAACCGGGTGATCGGTTGTCTGAAGTGCAGTATTGCTAACGGGTTTCAATATGCGTAAACAGAGCGGCAAAGTCAGTTCTCAAGGCGTTTAACCCTATGTACTTCATCCAGACAAAAAGAGGCACGCGTTGGTAGAGCGACGTCAGTTCAGCGGTGGCATGAAGGGCAAGAACCTGCGCTACCTCAATGAGCATGAAGGCCAGTCCGTGCGCGCCCGCGCGGGGTTTCTGCTGCTGGAGCATTTTTCCTTGCCGGCGTTCACCCAGGCGTTGGACACGGTGGTCACGGCCAACCTGCTGCGCCCCGAGCTGTTTTCCAGCAAAACCTTTGGCCTGGCCGAAGGGGAAGTGATCAGCGATCTGGGCCTGGTGATCCGTCCCGACGCTTGCCTGAGTCACGCCGAAATTCAGGAACTGGACTTGCTGGTGGTGTGTGGCGGCTATCGCACCGCACTCAAGGCCGATGAAGCGTTGATCAATCTTTTGCAGGACGCCGCCGAGCAGGGCGTGACCCTGGCCGGGGTGTGGAACGGCGCCTGGTTCCTCGGACGCGCCGGTTTGCTTGACGGCTATCGCTGTGCGATCCACCCCGAACATCGCCCGGCGCTGGCGGAAATCGCCAAAATGACCCAGGTCACCAGCGAAGCCTATGTGGTGGACCGCGATCGCATGACCGCCTCCAGCCCGAATGGCACTTTCTATATGGCGCTGGAGTGGATCCGCGGGCTGCACGACAAGGCCTTGACCGACGGCATCGAAGACATCCTGGCGTTCGAAGCCTCCCGTTACCGGCGCATCAAACCCTCGTTGAACGCCTCGGTCTGCGGCCCGCTGCGCGAAGTGATCAACCTGATGGACGCCAACCTTGAAGAACCGCTGGAAATGGAAGCACTCTGCGAATACGCCGGCCGCTCCCGCCGGCAGATCGAGCGGCTGTTCAAGGAACAACTGGGCACCACGCCGCAGCGCTATTACATGGACTTGCGCATCACCGAGGCACGGCGGTTGTTGCAGCACACTTCGTTGAGCATTGTTGAGGTATCGGTGGCTTGTGGTTTTGTGTCGCCGAGTCATTTCAGCAAGTGCTACAGCTCGTACTTTGGGTATCGGCCTTCGAAGGAGACGCGGTTGGTCAAGTAGGGGAGTTTGTTGGGTTGAAGAGCAAAAGATCGCAGCCTGCGGCAGCTCCTACAGAGGACCGTGTTCACATTGCGACGAACACCGGACGTGTAGGAGCTGCCGCAGGCTGCGATCTTTTCTCAAGGCGCCCCGAACAACATGGTCCAGTAAACCCCCTCATCACTACGCGCCTGCGTCGCAAACCCCGCACCCACCTGGGTAAACATCGGGTTCATCAAGTTCGCGCAATGCCCGGGGCTCGCCAGCCAGCCGGCCATGGCCTTGCTCGGTGAGCCCTGGCCGGCGGCGATGTTTTCGCCGATCTGCCGGCCCCGGTAACCGGCGGCCCGTGCCCGATCCGCCGGCATGTCGCCATCCGGGTCTTCGTGGGCGAAGTAGTTGCCGTAGGCCATGGCTTTGCTGTGGCCTTGGGCGGCGGCGCCCAGGTTGGGGTTCCAGGCCAGTGGCCGGGCGGCGGCGAAGCGCTGGCGACCACACATGCGCGGTTTGGCCCGGGCGGCGTTGACTTGCGCGAGCAAGCTTTTGGCAACCGATCGGCCGTCCGCCATCTGGCTGTCCAGCACCGGCTTTGCCAGTACCACTTGCCATTCGCCACGGCTGCGGCTGACGCCGACGTCGCTGTACTGGCTGTCCAGCAGGGCGGAGCAATGTTCTTCCTGCAGCAGGTCGAAGGCGTCGTCGGCATCCTGCGCGCCCACCACGCGAATACTGCGCACCGCCACCGCCTGATAGCCCGACGCCTTTAACCTCTCGCGCATGGCGCCGCCATAACCCACCGGCAACGCCAGATTGGATTTGAGCGCCAGGGGAGACAGTCGTTGAGCGGGGCGGCGGCCGCAGCCTTCGGGGTGGGCGCGGTAATCGTTGATGGCGTCCACCAGTTGGCGCTCCGCACCGGCATGGGCGGGGGCTGCAAAGAGGGGAAGGGAGGTCAACAGGCACAGCGAAGTGAAGCGCAAGGCGAGAGCGGTTTGGCGCATGGGGCGGCAACTCGAAGTGAGATGACAACGGTTTGGGAAGCGTTATTTGCCGCTCTTAGACTGGCGCCCACCAACTAGTTCAAGAGGCTGCCGGGGAGATTTGCCGATGGCGCTGCGTATCCGACGAACGCAGCGGAGGGGGGATTTTTTCCGTCAATGGATTTCGGGTTCAGTGTCCTGCGCAGGCTCACTCGGGCGCAATTTGAAACGACAGACATGCCCGCCACGCACCATGCATTCACTGTGTTCGACATCGGCGCCGCCCAGGGTGCCGATCAAGGCCAGGTCCAGCTCGCAGACCACCGGATGGGCCGCGGCCAGGCGGTGGAACACGCAGTTGTGGGCGACGATCTGCGCATCGCCCGCCGAGCGAAAGAACACCTCGGCCTCGTAGCCCGCTTCATTCATGTGCTGGACGATCTTCGCTTCGTCGACGACCTGCTGTTCGCGGTCCTGGGCCAGTTTGCGGCCCAGGCTGCGCATCAGCGTGGCCAGCGCCTCGGGGCCGATGATGTCGGCCACTTCATCGATCAGCGCGCTGGCCAGCAACTGATACTGGCGCGGGAATTGTTCCCGGGCGTGGTCAGTGAGCCGATACAGTTGCTCCGGCCGCCGCCCCGTCGGCCGGGTCTCGCCGCGCAGCACCAGGCCATCACGCTCCAACGCCGCCAGGTGTTGGCGAATCGCCGTGCGCGTGACCGCCAGGTGCTCGGCCAACTCGTCAATGCTCATGCCGCCGGCATGGTGCAGCAATGCATTGAGCAAGTCCTGCTGTGTTCGGCCCAGTCCTTCCAGCATGTGGCGTCCTCAGAATTTGTCGGGGAATTGTTTGACCAGCGCAGCGGTCAACGCGTCGGCCAGTGCCAGGATGTGCTCGCGCATCATGTCCCAGGTCTTGGCTTCGCCAGCATAGTTATGGGCGGCGAATTCATCGATCTGCGCAATGTGGTGGCCGCCGTGGGCTGCCAGCATGTTCACCAGCGTCGCTTCCGGCAAGTTCGGGTTGGCCTTGGCCAGGAACGCCGCAATGGCCTTGGCATTGCTGGTCAAGTCGGTGACGGCGGCTTGTTTGCCCTTGGCGTCCTTGGCCACCGTGGCATCGCTGTAGTGTTTCACCGCGCCCCAGTGACCGGCCAGCAGTTTGAGCAGTTGGTCAGCCGCTGGCTGGCCGTAGAGCGGGGCGATGCTGTTGGCGATTTGGGTGGCGTTGGCGACCACCTGATCGGCCGCGACCTTGGCCTGTTTCTGATCGCCGGCCTGGTTGGCCTGTGCGTAGGTCCTGATCCAGAAAATGTGCTCGCCCCACAAATCACGCAGCGCCAGACGCGTGGTCAACGCCGCGCTGTCGGCGGTGGGGGAAGCAGCGGGTGTGGCGCTCCAGGCCGGTTGTGCGCAGAAGGCCAGCAGGATCAGAGCCAGTATCTTGATGTTCATGACGGCACCCTCGTGTTGGTTGAGATGACAATATCAATTAAAGCATGAAAATATGTTTTTATTGGGCGAAGGCAAATTGTCGGATCAGTGGTCGATTTCTCGGCTGAATGTGCGGGCCTCATCGCGGGCAAGCCTTGCTCCCACAGGTTTTTGTGTGGATTGAAGCGGGTGGGCGATGCAAAACCTGTGGGAGCGAGCCTGCTCGCGAAAGCGGTCTATCAGTCAGCACTGATGTCGACTGACACTCCGTCTTCGCGAGCAGGCTCGCTCCTACAATGGATTGCGTTTGTTGGCGGGGGTGTCGCAATATAAAAAGCTATATAGCGTTTGGCCTGCACCTACTAAAAACAGGGAATGATTGATGAGTACGGTCTTGAGCAACAAAGAAGCGGTTGGTGAGCGTTATCAGCTGGAAACCATGCGTCACGCCCAGCAGATGACCTGGGAGGCCATCGAGCGCATTGCCCGGGTCATCACCCCCGGCATGCGCGAGTCCGAGGCGCAGTTGCGCGGCAAGGAGGTGTTGGCAGAGATGGGCATGGACCGCATCTGGCACCCGCTGCTGGTGCGCTTTGGCGCCAATACCCTCAAGACCTTCAAGCAGCGTTCCGAAGGCGACCCCGAACTGGGGGAGCAGGACATTTTCTTCATCGACATGGGCGTGGTCTGGCAAGGGCACGAAGGCGATGCCGGCGCGACCTTCACCACCGGTGCCGATCCGCAAATGATCGCCTGTGCCGCGGCGGCCAAGGAATTGTTCGACCGGGTCGAAAGTTTCTGGCGTAGTGAGCGGGTGTCCGGCGTGGCGCTGTATGACTTTGCCGCCGATCAGGCACAGGCCATGGGCTGGAAGCTGAATCTGGACATCAAGGGCCACCGGGTCAGCGATTTTCCCCATGCGATTTATCGCGGCGGGGATCTCGGGGATCTGGATCAGTACCCGAACACCGGCCTGTGGATCCTGGAAATCCAGATCGCCCATCCGGAGCGTCCGTTCGGTGCGTTCTACGAAGATTTGCTGATCTGAACCCGATCTCCCTGTAGGAGCTGTGTAGGAGCTGTCGAGTGCAACGAGGCTGCGATCTTTTAAACGCAAGATCAAAAGATCGCAGCCTGCGGCAGCTCCTACAGGGAATGGGTGCATCCGGGAGAATTGGGTTTGCGTTATGGTTGTTATTACACAACGTTACCGTTGACGATGCGTTGAAAATCTAACCACAAAGTCAACAAGGACGCTTCCCCATGAAAGTCAGTGCACGCAACGTATTCAAAGGCCAGGTCAGCAAGGTTCAGGAAGGCGCCGTCAACGCCGAAGTCAGCCTGACCCTGCCGGGCGGTGAACAACTGGTCGCCGTGGTGACCATGGAAAGCATCCGCAACCTGGGGATTGCCGCCGGCAAAGAGGCTGTTGCCTTGGTCAAGGCGCCTTGGGTGATGTTGATGACCGAATCCAGCGACATCCGCCTCTCGGCTCGCAACTGCCTGCAAGGCAAAGTGCTGAGCGTTACCGACGGTGCGGTCAACGCCGAAGTGGTGATCGAACTGGCCGGCGGTTCCAAGGTGTATTCAATCGTCACCCGTGACGCCGTGACTGAGCTGGGCCTGAAAGCCGGTGTCAGCGCTACCGCCGTGATCAAGGCTTCGCACATCATCCTCGGCGTTCCAGCCTGAGGCTTTGGAGCGGCCTGCATCGTAGGCCGCTCCAGTCAGTAAACATCCCGCAAATACCGCTTCTGCTCGCTCAACTGCCGCCAGTAGTCCGCGGCGCCTTCGGTGCACAACCCGCCATGATCCTGGGCCACCCGGCGCAACGCCTGGTCGACATCTCTGGCCATGTGCGTCGCATCCCCGCAGATGTACAACTGCGCCCCTTCCTGTAGCCAGCGCCACAGCTCGGCACCCTGTTCGCGGATGCGGTCCTGCACGTAGATCTTCTGCGCCTGATCACGGGAAAACGCCAGGCTGAGTTCCGTCAGCAGGCCATCGCGTTGCATGCCTTGCAGTTCGTCCCGGTAATAGAAATCAGTGGCGGCGTGTTGCTCGCCGAAGAACAGCCAGTTCCTGCCCTTGTCACCCCGTGCGCGGCGTTCCTGCAGGAAGGCGCGAAACGGCGCCACGCCGGTGCCGGGGCCAATCATGATCATCGGCAGGTCGCCATCAGCCGGTGTGCGAAAGTGCTTCGACGGCTGGACGAAAACAGGAACGGCGCTGTCCTCGGCGCGGTCGGCGAGGAAGGTCGAGGACACGCCCTTGCGCTTGCCATAACGCACTGCCGCCACCGTCAGGTGCACTTCCTGCGGGTGCGCCTTGGGGCTCGATGAAATGGAATACAGGCGTGGTTGCAGGCGCTTGAGGGTGCCCAGCAGTTCGGTAGCGGTGCAGTCGACGGGAAATTCCTGCAACACGTCTGCCAGTTGCCGGCCCCATAGCCAGTCCTTCAGTTCAGCCTTGCGTTCGCTGCCCAGCAGCTGTTTCATCGCCGGATTGCGGCTGCGTTCGGCGATGAAGGCGAGGGTGTCGCTGTTGGGACGGGCAATTTCAAAGTGCTCGGTCAGAGCCTTGTGCAGCGGCAGTTCGCCGAGCTTGTCGACGGCTACCGTTGTGTTGCCACTCAAGCGCGTCAGCTCCAGCATTTCTGCGACCAGTTCCGGGCAGTTGCGGGGAATGACGCCCAAGGCATCACCCGCTTCGTATTGCAGTTCGGAGTCAGCCAACGACAGGGAAAACATTCGGGTCTCCTTGTTGGCACTCTGCTGGTTGAGTTGAAGGTTGGTCAGCAATCGCGAGGCGTAGGGTTGGGACTTGCTCGGTGTCGACACAGGCGCGGCGGTAGCGACCAGTGACGGTTCCACCTTTACTGATTCGACCGGCAGCAATGCCTGCTGGAATTCAGCCAGCCACTGATCCGCGCGTGCCTCGAATTCGGTGTCGCAATCGACCCGCTCAAGCAGCCTGGTAGCGCCCAGTTCATGCAGGCGCTGATCAAGCTTTTTGCCATGCTGGCAGAACTGGTCATAGTTGGGATCACCCAGCGCGAGCACCGCAAAACGCAGGGATTCCAGACGGGATTCGGTCCCGCTCAAGGACTGCCAGAAACCTTCGCCGTTGTCCGGTGCATCGCCGTCACCGAAGGTGCTGCTGATGACGGCCAGGGTTTGGACGCCGGCGAGTTTACCGGCGGAAAAATCGGCCATCGCGCTCAGTTCGACGACGACACCGCTGTCCCGCAAACGAGCGGCAAAACGTTCGGCCAAGGCTTCGGCATTGCCTGTTTGCGAGGCCCACAACAGGGTCACCGCCGGGGCAGAGTCGGTGACTTCGCCGCTATCAGCCAGTGCCGGACTCGCGCCATCGATCCGACTGAACAGCCCACCCAACACACCATCCAGCCATAACCGGGTGTCGGCGGTCATGGGCGCATTGAGGGGCAGGACAGGCACGCCACTGGCCTGCCGACCCGCCGTGGATTGCAGGCCACTGACGAAGCCGGCCAGGTACAGGCGCTCCTGATTGTTCAGCTTCGGCGAGGGCAGGTGACTGATGCCGGCGATATCGGCAAACGCCTCGATGGACGACATGGCGAGTTCCTCAGGCAAAGGACAAACGGGAAGCGGGACGGCGATGGGGGCGGGCACGTCGAGAAACTGATGCTCGATCAGCTCGACCCGTTGCAGGGCAACCGCGCAGAACTTGAACTCGGGCTGCAGCGAAATCGGGTCGACCGCGTCGTGGGTCACGGCATTGATCGCCAGGTTTTCCCCGAACACATCGTTCCAGTGAAAGGGCGCAAAGCAGTTACCCGGGCGTACCCGGTCGGTCACCACTGCCGGCAGGACGGCCTTGCCGCGCACCGAGCGCACTTCAACGTGATCCTTGTCGCGAATGCCGAAATTGGCGGCATCCTCCGGATGAATCTCGATGAAGGGGCCAGGGTTGAGCTTATTCAGGGTCGCGACCTTGCCGGTCTTGGTCAGCGTGTGCCACTGGTGCTGCAGACGGCCGGTGTTGAGCACGAAGGGGAATTGCTCGTCGGGCATTTCCGCAGGCGACATATGCGGGCGGGCGAGGAAGATGCCCTTGCCGCGTTCGGTGGCGAAGACAATGGCCGGGCGGCTGCCATCGGCCTCGATCTTGAGCGTCTGGCTCAGGCCATTGTTGAGGTAGCGAATCGGATTGCGATCTTCGGCGTCATCCGCCGCGCAAGGCCATTGCAGCGGTTTTTCCTGTAGCCGCGCGTAGCTCGCGCCGCGAATGTCATAACCGGTCCTGGGGTTCCAGGCGCGTTTGATCTCTTCAAATACGTCGGCGGATGAGGCGTAGGTGAATGCCTCGGCGAAGCCCATTTCGCATGCCACCCGGGCAATGATCTGCCAGTCCGCCCGGGCGTCGCCGGGTGCGTCGACGGCCTTGTTCATCAGCGTCAGGTTGCGTTCGGAGTTGATCATCACGCCTTCGGCCTCGGCCCAGAGTGCACCGGGCAGCAGGATGTCGGCGTAGCGATTGGTCTCGGTGTCGAGGAACGCGTCCTGGGTGATCACCAGCTCGGCGGCCTGCAAGCCTTCGATCACCTTGCGTCGGTTCGGCGCCGACGCCACCGGGTTGGTGCAGATGATCCAGCAGGCCTTGATCCGGCCGACAGCCATGTCCTCGAACATCGCCACGGTGCCGCCGCCGGCGTCGCGCGGCAGGCTGCCCGCGGGGATGTTCCACAAATCCTCGATGAATAACCGGTCCGACTCCACCAGCACCGAGCGCTGGCCGGGCAGGCCGGGACCCATGTAGCCCATCTCCCGACCGCCCATGGCATTGGGCTGGCCGGTCAGGGAAAACGGCCCGCTGCCGGGGCGGCAGATGGCGCCGGTGGCCAGGTGCAGGTTGCACAGGGCGTTGGTGTTCCAGGTGCCGTGGGTGCTCTGGTTCAGGCCCATGGTCCAGCAGCTCATCCACTCGGCGGCTTCGCCGATCCATTGTGCCGCCTGACGAATATCCGCCTCGGCAAGGCCAGTGATCTGCGCGACTTTTTCCGGCGGATAGTCCTCAAGAAACCCCGGCATCGCCTCCCAGCCCTCGGTGAACGCCGCGATGAAGTCGGGGTCGGTATGGCCGTTTTTCACCAGCAGGTGCAGCAAGCCATTGAGCAAGGCGAGGTCGGTGCCGGGGCGGATTTGCAGAAACAGCCCGGCCTTGTCCGCCGTGGCACTGCGCCGTGGATCGACCACGATCAACTTCGCCCCGGCCTTGACCCGGTCCATCATGCGCAGGAACAGGATCGGGTGACAGTCGGCCATGTTGGCGCCGATCACGAAGAACAGATCCGCCTTGTCGAAGTCCTGATAGGAGCCGGGCGGCCCATCGGAACCGAGCGACAGCTTGTAGCCGCTGCCGGCGCTGGCCATGCACAGGCGCGAGTTGGATTCGATGTTGTGGGTGCGCACGAAGCCCTTGGCCAGTTTGTTGATCAGGTACTGCGCTTCCAGCGACATCTGGCCGGAGACGTAGAACGACAGGGCGTCGGGCCCGTGGGTATCAAGAATGCCGCGCAGCTTTCTCGCCGTTTCGCTGATGGCCTGGTCCATGGCGATGCGTGCCGGTTGTTGATGACGATCCTGACGCAAAAAAGCGCTTACCATCCGTCCCGAATCGGCAATCGCCTGCCCGCAGGTCGTGCCCTTGGTGCACAGGCGACCGAAATTGGTCGGGTGGGCCTTGTCGCCAACGACCTTGACCACCCGATTGCCCTCGACCTGCATGACGATGCCGCAACCCACACCGCAATAGGGACACACGCTGCGTACGGTTTTGTCTGCCATCCTCGACACCCTGCCAACACCTGATCAATCCACAAATGCAAAAGGCGCCATGCGGCCCTCCGTCCGAAACGGGGGCTACACGGCGCCTTTGTCGTATAGGTGCAATCTGCGTTGACTGCGATTGAGGTGATTGCAAGGGGCGGGCCAGAAGATGCTAGGCCGTGCTGTCAGGACGTTTGAGGTTGTCAGCGGTGCTGGAGCGGCTGATGCATGCACTTTTTTATTGCGGTGCCCGGGCTGAGTGCACCAGCCGATGGCGAACATGCACCTACTGTAGGAGCGAGCATGCTCGCGATGGACGCAAGGGCAACGCGGGGCATCAGGTACCCAGCGTAATCGTTGACGACCATCGCGAGCATGCTCGCTCCTACAGGGGGATGTGTGCACGAGAGATCTGTGAACTACGAGCCCCAACCCTCCCGCACAGCCCGCCGAATTCCCTCCAGCAACATCGCGAACGCCGGGTTGTCGTTGTTCTCGCGCCAGATCAGGTGCAGTTCGCTCTGCACCCCTTCGCCCAGGTCGATGTCGCGGAACACCACGTTCTTGAACACCACGCTGGTGGCGCAGCGGGGCACCAGGGCCAGGCCCATGGCGGCGTTGACCAGGGCGAGGATGGTCAGGGACGAGCCGAGCCATTGCACGTAGTCCGGGGCGACGCGGGCCGAGCGCAGGGTGCCGGTCAGCAGTTCGTTGAAGGGCGGGTAGGCGACGTGGGAGTACATCAGGAACGGCTGGGCGTCGAGGTCCTGCACTGACACCGTGGCCGCCGTGGCCAGGGGATGGGTACTGGGCACCGCCAGCACGAACGGCTCGCGCACCAGGCATTCGGTGGAGTAACCGGGTTCCAGCAGCGGCGCACGGGCGATGCCCAGGTCGACGCGGCGGGCGCGCAGGGCTTCGTGCTGCTGGTAGGTGTTCATTTCCGCCAAATCGATTTTCACGTGGGGCTGGGTCAGTCGGGCCTCGGCAATGACCTTGGGCAGGAACTCGTAAACCGCGCTGCCGACAAAGCTTATGTTGACGGAACCGATATCGCCCTCGGCAAAACGCCGTGCGGTCACCGCCGCTTGCTGGGCGCGCTCCAGCAGGTTCTGCGCTTCGATGAAGAACGCCCGGCCAGCGGCAGTGAGGGCGACGCTGCGGGTGCTGCGGGTGAACAGCTCGACCCCCAGGTGATGTTCCAGCAGTTGAATCTGCCGGCTGAGCGGTGGCTGGGTCATGTTCAGGCGTTCGGCGGCGCGACGGAAATTCAGTTCCGTGGCCACGGTGGTGAAGCAGCGCAGTTGGGTCAGTTCGAACATTGATCTAATCCGGGTATCAATCGAATGCCAAGTTAGATTAGACGGGATCAATGCAGGCGTCCATCATCGGCCTCAGCCCCAGAGCTATCCCTAAAAAAACAATGAATGGGAGTCGCCCCTTGAATACCGTCCAGAGTCCACCCGACCCGAATGTGCTGGCCCGCGCGGCCGCCAAGGTCAAGCGTCACGTCCTGCCGCTGTTCGTGATCATGTTCATCGTCAACTACATCGACCGGGTCAACATCGGCTTCGTGCGCAGTCACATGGAAACCGACCTGGGGATCGGCGCTGCGGCCTATGGCCTGGGTGCCGGGCTGTTTTTCGTCGGTTACGCGATCTTCGAAGTGCCGTCCAACATGCTGTTGCAACGCTACGGCGCCCGCGCCTGGCTGACCCGCATCATGTTCACCTGGGGCGCCGCCGCGATGGCGATGGCCTTCGTGCGCGGTGAAACCAGTTTCTACGTGCTGCGCTTCATTCTCGGCGCCGCCGAAGCGGGTTTCTTCCCCGGCATCATTTATTACTTCACCCAATGGCTGCCTTCGAGCGAACGCGGCAAGGCCATGGCGATATTCCTCAGTGGCTCGGCCATCGCCTCAGTGATTTCCGGTCCGGTGTCCGGCGCGTTGCTGCACATCAACGGCCTAAACCTGCACGGCTGGCAGTGGATGTTCCTGATCGAAGGCTTCGCGTCCATCGTGCTCTGCGGTTTCGTCTGGTTCTGGCTGCAGTCCCATCCACGGCAAGCGAAGTGGCTCAGCGACGAAGAAAAGACCGCGCTGACCACCGCCATCGAGCTGGAGCAGCAGGCTCGCGATGCCAGCCATACGGTCAAGCCATCGATGTTCAAGTTGCTGGCCGACCGGCAGATCGCGCTGTTCTGCTTCATCTACTTCTCCATCGCCTTGACTATTTACGGCGCCACTTTCTGGCTGCCGAGCATGATCAAGAAGATGGGCAACCTCGGCGACTTCCAGGTCGGGCTGTTCAACTCGATTCCGTGGATCATCTCCATCGTCGCGATGTACGGCTTCGCCGCCATGGCCAGCAAATGGAAAAACCAGCAGGCGTGGGTGGCGGTGACGCTGGTGATCGCCGCGTTCGGCATGTTCATGTCCACCACCGGCGGCCCGATCTTCGCTTTCGTCGCCATCTGTTTCGCGGCCATCGGCTTCAAGGCGGCCTCGGCACTGTTCTGGCCGATTCCGCAAAGCTATCTGGATGCCCGGATCGCGGCGGCGGTGATTGCCCTGATCAACTCCATCGGCAACCTCGGCGGCTTCGTCGCCCCGACCACCTTCGGTTTCCTGGAGCAGACCACCGGTTCCATCGAGGGCGGCCTGTATGGCCTGGCGGCGACCTCGCTGGTGGCGGCCATCGTGATCTTCTTCGCCCGCACTTCGCCTCGGGGCAGCGCCCTTGAAGGTGCGCTGGAAAAAAAGCCCCTCAGTCATCAAGCACTGAAATCTGATCCAACGGGAGCAGCCTCTTGAAAATCACACGTGTCACCGTCACCCCCATCGCCTTCCGTGATCCGCCTTTGCTCAATGCCAGCGGCATTCATGAACCCTTCGCGCTGCGTTCGATCATCGAAATCGAGAGCGACAATGGCTACATCGGCCTCGGTGAAAGCTACGGCGACGCCCCGGCACTGGCGATCCAGCAGCAACTGCAAAGCCAGTTGATCGGCCTGGATCCGTTCAACCTCAACCAGCTGCGCGCCATCGTCCAGGCCACGGTAGCGGCGAACAAGCCGGCGAGTATCGCCGGGGCGGAACTGGCGCCCGGTTCCCATGCCAGCAAAGCGGTGAGCAACGCCTACTCGGCGTTCGAAGTGGCGTTCCTCGACCTGCAGGCGCGCTCCTTGAATGTGCCGCTGGTGGACCTGCTGGGCGGGGCGATTCGTGACGAGATTCCGTTCAGCGCCTACCTGTTCTTCAAATACGCGCAGCACGTCGACTCACCCTACAAGCCGGACAATTGGGGCGAGGCACTCAATGAGGAACAGATCGTCGCCCAGGCGCGGCGGATGATCGAGGAATACGGTTTCAAGAGCATCAAGCTCAAGGCCGGGACCTTGCCGCCGGAGCATGAGGTGTCGTGCATCAAGGCGCTGAAAAAGGCCTTTCCGGGCTACCCGCTGCGCATCGATCCGAACGGCAATTGGTCCCTGGAAACCTCGATTCGCATGGCCGAATTGCTGGGCGATGACTTGCAGTATTACGAAGACCCGACGCCAGGCCTGGACGGCATGGCCGAGCTGCACAAGCGCACCGGCCTGCCGCTGGCAACCAACATGGTGGTCACCGACTTCGACGAGTTCCGCCGCAGCGTGGCGCAGAACAGCGTGCAGATCGTCCTCGCCGACCACCACTACTGGGGCGGCCTGCGCGACACCCAGGCGCTGGCGAAAATGTGCGAAACCTTCGGCTTGGGCGTGTCGATGCATTCCAACTCGCACCTGGGCATCAGCCTGATGGCCATGGCCCATGTCGCCGCCTCGGTGCCGAACCTGGACTACGCCTGCGACACCCATTACCCGTGGCAGGAACCGGACGAAGAGGTGATCAAGGGCGGCAAGCTGCCGTTTGTCGATGGCTGCGTGAAGATCACCCGTGCGCCCGGGCTGGGCGTGGAGCTTGACCATGATCAACTGGGCAAGCTGCACGACCAGTACCTGACCTGCGGCATTCGCCAGCGCGATGACGTGAAGCAGATGCAGCGCTACAAGCCGGAGTGGAAGGCGGTCAAGCCACGGTTCTGATGGCCGGGTTAAAAAGAGCATGTAGCAACCTTGGTCCGGGAAGCGTGGTCGCGCTTGCCCGGGCTTTTTTTCGTCCCTGAATCGCTTTTCTGTAGGAGCAAGGCTTGCCCGCGATGGCGATCTCAGGGACGCCATCGCGGGCAAGCCTTGCTCCTACAGGTCTTCCAGTGCCTTGAGGTAGTCGGGGCTGTCACTGATGGAGTTGTGTCCTGTGCCCGCAATTACTTGCAGCGTCGCTACACCCTCGGGGAAATGACTGAACAGCCGCCGGGTGCTGGACGCCGGAATCACTTCGTCATCCGAGGCCGCTATCAACCTCGTCGGCACCGCGATGTGTTCGGCATAGCGCCAGGATTCGAATTTATCGGTCAGCAACCACTGCACCGGAAACCAGCGAAACTGCCGTTCAGCCAGTTCCTCCAGACTGTTGTAAGGCGTGACCAGCAGCAGATTCGCCACCGGGCGCACGCTGGCCAGGCGCACGGCCACACCTGAACCGAGGCTACGCCCAAGCACAGTGATGTGCGGATGATCGGCATAGACCTTGTCGAACAGGGCCATGGCATCGCGGGCGAGCGCTTCTTCGGAGGGCGAGCCGCTGCTGCCGCCGTAACCTCGGTAATGCAGGAAATACAGCGCTTGGTCGGGGAAGGCCGCCGCGAAGGCCGGCAGGCTGCGGGAAACGTCTTCGGCATTACCACCGAAATAGATCAGGGCCTTGGGCCCGGTGTGCGGGCGGGTCGACACGTTCACCTGCGCATCATCGACGGCCAGGCTCAGCAGCGGAGCCAAGGTGTCGGTCCGGGGTTGCGGGTAGTAGATGAGCGCGCGCTGAAACACGAACAGCGCCGCGCACAGCGCCAGGTACAGCGCCGCGAGCAGGACGAGGAGTAACACCAGGTTTCGGGACATTCGGCTAACGTTAGTGGGCGGCATCGACGGCTCCGGGTGCTTTCAGAGTGTAGCGGGCGGTAAAGGAGGGCACCGATGCCCAGGTTGCCAAAATGGCTTGATGTACGGCCTTCTGAACGTTCGGCCCTCGTTTTGGGTTTCGCGTTCCATTTCTGCGTGCTGGCCAGCTACTACCTGGTTCGGCCGCTGCGCGATGCCCTGGGGCTGGAGGGCGGTGCCGACAAGTTGCAGTGGCTGTTCACCGCCACGTTCGTGGTCATGCTGCTGATGGTGCCGATCTTCGGCGCGCTGGCCTCGCGATTGCCGGCCACGCGCTTCGTGCCGCTGATCTACCGCCTGATCGCGGTGTCGATGCTGGTGTTCGGTCTGCTGATCGCCAATCACGTCGCACCGGTGATGGTCGGGCGGGTGTTTTTCGTCTGGATCAGCATCTACAACCTGTTCATCGTCTCGATTTTTTGGAGCGTGCTGGTCGACCGCTTTTCCAGTGAGCAGGGGCGACGGCTGTTCGGTTGCATCGCGGCGGGTGGCACCTTGGGCACCTTCATCGGGCCGTTGCTGGCGGCGACCATGGCCACCCGGCTGGGGCCGGTGGCCTTGACCCTGGCGGCGGCGCTGCTGCTGGAAATCGCCGTGCGCTGCTATCGCGGGTTGCTGTCGCGCACGCAATCACAGTCGGGCAACCGGCAAATCGACGAACGGCGCATGGGCGGCAGCATGCTCGCCGGCATCACCCTGATCCTGCGCTCTCCCTACCTGCTGGGGATGGTGCTGTTCATGCTGCTGCACACCAGTGCCGCGACCTTGTTGTACTTCGAGCAGGGACGGATCGTCGCTGGCAGCTACGCTGATACTGGCAGCAGGACACAATTCTTCGCCGTGGTCGATCTGATCGTCTCGGCGCTGACGTTGACCTTGCAGCTGCTGCTGACCGCGCCGTTGATCCGCTGGGTGGGGATCGGCGGGGCGCTGGTGGCAATGCCCCTGGCGACGATCGTGGCCTTCGCCGCCATGGCGCTGGCGCCGGTGCCGACCACGGTGGCGCTGGCCCAGGGCCTGCGGCGGGCGTTGGAGTTCGCCATTGTGCGGCCGGCGCGCGAAGTGCTGTGGACGGTGGTCAGCCGCGAGGAGAAGTACAAGGCCAAGAACGTGATCGAGACCCTGGTCTATCGTGGTGGCGACGCGGCCAGCGGCTGGTTGTCCGCCGGTTTGACGGCCCTCGGTGCAGGCTTCGGCCTGGTGGCGCTGGTGATCGTGCCATTCGCCGGGGTGTGGGCCTGGACCTGTCTGTGGCTGGCCGGGCAGCAGGCGCGCCGGGCCGCGTCGCCACCACGGGAGAGGGAGATGTCATGAGCCATGCGGACGGTTTGACCCGCAGGGAAATACTCACGCTGGCTGCCGGTGTTTCGGCGGTCCTCACGTTCGCTCCGGCGGTTGCGCAAACCGTGCTGGCGACGGGAACAGGAGGCAAGACCATGCAGACCCGCGCCATTCCTTCGAGCAACGAGCCCCTGCCGGTGGTCGGGCTGGGCACCTATCGCGGTTTTGATGTCGCCCCTGAAGATCCGGCCTATAAACAGTTGCCCGGGGTGCTACGTGCGTTGTTCGAGAAGGGCGGGACAGTGATCGACAGCTCGCCGATGTACGGTCGCGCGGAAGAAAATACCGGCGAATTGCTGTCGATCCACGAGCCGCGCTCACCGGCGTTTCTGGCCACCAAGGTGTGGACCCGTGGCCGCGAAGAAGGGATTGCGCAGATGGAGCAGTCCTTCAAGTTGCTGCAGACCGACCGCATCGACCTGATGCAGATCCACAACCTGCTGGACTGGCAGATCCACCTGCCGACCTTGCGCCACATGAAGGAGCAGGGGCGAATCCGTTACATCGGCATCACCCATTACACCCCATCGGCCTATGAGGAAGTGGAAGCGGTGCTCAAGGCCGAGCCGCTGGACTTTCTGCAAATCAACTACGCCCTGGATGATCGCGGTGTCGAGAAGCGCATCCTGCCGCTGTGCCGGGAACGCGGCGTGGCGGTGATCTGCAACCGGCCGTTCGGTGGCGGCGGCCTGCTCGGCCGGCTCAAGGACAAACCGCTGCCCGGCTGGGCCGCACAGGTCGGGGTCAAGACCTGGCCGCAACTGGCGCTCAAGTTCCTCCTGTCGCATTCGGCCGTGACCTGCGTCATTCCCGGCACCGGCAATCCGCGCTACATGGCGGAGAACGCCGGGGCGGGCTTCGGTCCGGCGCTGACCGATGCGCAGCGTTATCAACTGATCGCGCTGGTGGAATAGGCCTGAACCCGAGCTTTCATGCCGATTTCACCACTGGCCGGCGTGTCATGAAAGCTCTCCTATACTGTCCGCGTTGACTGACCCGCTCCCCAATAAACCTTACTGCCAGGAGATCGAACATGGCCATTCGCATAGGCGACGAAGCACCGGATTTCACCGCCGACACCACCGAAGGCAAGATCAATTTTCACGAATGGATTGGCAACGGCTGGGCCATCCTGTTTTCCCATCCCAAGGATTTCACCCCGGTCTGCACCACTGAACTGGGGTATCTGGCCAAGCTCAAGCCGGAGTTCGACAAACGCAACACCAAGATCCTGGGCTTGAGCATCGACCCGGTCAGCGACCACGAGAAGTGGGTTGGTGATATCGCCGAAACCCAGGGCACAGCCGTCAACTATCCGCTGATCGGCGACGAAAACCTGGTGGTGGCCAAGCTCTACGACATGATCCACCCCAACGCCAGCGGCGGTGCGCGCACGGCGGTGGACAACGCCACTGTACGTTCGGTGTTCCTGGTCGGGCCGGACAAGAAGATCAAGGCGATGCTGATCTATCCGATGAGTGCCGGACGCAATTTCGATGAGGTGCTGCGTCTGCTCGATTCGCTGCAACTCAATGCCAAGCACACCGTGGCCACGCCGGTGAACTGGCGCCCGGGGGAGGATGTGATCATTCCGACGTCGGTGTCGGATGAGGATGCGAAGAAGAAGTACCCGGATGGCTTCAAGACCTTGAAGCCGTATCTGCGGACTGTGGCACAGCCGAAGTAGTCGCTGACCTTGATATGGCCATCGCGAGCAGGCTCGCTCCTACAGTGGATTGTGCGCAACGAAGATCCATTGTAGGAGCGAGCCTGCTCGCGATGAGGCCGGTACTGCTGGCCGATCAAACCAGGTATTTGCGAAACCAACCCAACGTCCTCTCCCACGCCAGTTCAGCCGCCGCCTTGTCATAACGCGGTGTCGAATCATTGTGGAACCCGTGGTTCACGCCGGGATAGATAAACGCTTCATACGTCTTGCCCCCGGCCTTCAATTCCTTCTCAAACGCCGGCCAGCCCTCGTTGATCCGCGTATCCAGTTCACCGTAATGCAACATCAGCGGTGCCTTGATCCTCGGCACGTCCTTGGCTTCCGGCTGGCGCCCGTAGAACGACACGGCGGCGCCCAATTCCGGATAGGCCACCGCCGCCGCATTGGTCACACCACCGCCGTAGCAGAAACCGGTGATGCCGACTTTGCCGCTGCCTTCGGGATGTTTCATCAGCCATTCGACGGCGGCGAAGAAGTCGTTCATCAGCTTTTCCGGGTTGACCTTTTCCTGCAGCTCCTTGCCTTTCTCGTCGTTGCCCGGATAGCCGCCGACCGACGTCAGGCCATCCGGGGCGAGGGCGATGAAACCGGCCTTGGCCAATCGCCGGGCGACGTCTTCGATGTAAGGGTTCAACCCGCGATTTTCATGCACCACCACCACCGAGCCGACTTTGCCAGTGGCCTTGGTCGGGCGCACCAGGTAGCCGCGAACATTGCCGTTGCCCTTGGGAGACGGGTAGGTGATGTACTCGGCGAGGATATCCGGGTCGGTGAACTCCACCTGCTCGGCCAGCGCGTAGTTCGGGCTCAACGAGGCCAGCAGGGCACTGGCGGTCATGGTGCCGAAGGTGAACAGCGCCGCCCGGTCGAGAAATTCGCGGCGGTTGATCAGGCCGTGGGCGTAGTAGTCGTAGAGCTCCAGCAGTTCCGGGGCAAAGTCTTTCGCGGTGAGACGGGTCATCTGTGCGCTTCCTCTTCAACTGGTTGTACGCGATCCACTGTAGGAGCGAGCCTGCTCGCGATGGTCGTCAACGATAACGCTGGCAGCCTGACACCCCACGGTGTTCTCGAGTGCATCGCGAGCAGGCTCGCTCCTACAGGGGGGTGGTGTTTATTTGAGGGATTGCGCGCCGGCCTTCGCCACCTGCGCATCCTGCTCGGCCTTGACCCCGGACACGCCGACGGCGCCGATCACCTGGCCGTCGACGATGACCGGCACACCGCCTTCCAGCGAGGTCAGCAGGGGCGCGGTGACAAACGCGGTACGTCCGGCGTTGACCATCTCTTCATAGCCCTTCGATTCCTTTCGGCCCAGCGCTGACGTACGGGCCTTTTCGGTGGCGATGTAGGCGCTGATGGGCGCCGCGCCGTCCAGGCGTTCGAGGGCCAGGGGATGGCCGCCGTCATCGACGACCACGATGGTCACCGGCCACTGGTTGTTCTGCGCTTCGGTGCGCGCGGCGGTGAGTATTCGCTGTACCTCGGTCTGGCTGAGAATGGCTTTGCTTTTCATCGAATTCTCCAGCGTGTTTGACGTTAAACACAGCCCCTGAGTTCGCCACCAAACCTGTAGGAGCCGAGCTTGCTCGCGATGCACCTGAGAACGCCGCGGGGCATCAGGCGCCCAGCGTTATTGTTGACGACCATCGCGAGCAAGCTCGGCTCCTACAGGGACCGGGGACATCAAGGCAAAGCCGCTTCGACCACCTCGATCCAGTGTTTGACCGGCGTGCGACCCGCGCCGTCGAGGTGGGACTGGCAGCCGATGTTGGCCGTGACAATCACTTCAGGGTAGCCGCTTTCCAGGGCATTCATTTTGTTGTCGCGCAATTGCCGCGACAGCTCGGGCTGGGTCAGCGAATAAGTGCCGGCCGAGCCGCAGCACAGGTGGCTGTCGGGCACGATGGTCAGGTTGAAGCCCAGGCGTTCCAGCACTTTCTCCACGGCGCCACCGAGTTTCTGCGCGTGCTGCAAGGTGCAGGGGCAGTGGAAGGCCAGGCGATGGGCGTTGTGGATGCCGAGTTTTTCCAGCGGCTCATCGCGCAGTACCTCGACCAGGTCCTTGGTCAGCGCGCTGATTCGGCGGGCCTTGTCGGCATAGGCCGGATCGCTGGCGAGCAGGTGGCCATAGTCCTTGATGAAGGCGCCACAGCCGCTGGCGGTCTGCACGATAGCCTCGATGCCGTTCATTTCAATCAGCGGCCACCAGGTATCGATATTGTGCCGGGCGCGATCCAGGCCAGCGGCCTGGGCGTCCAGGTGATAGTCCACGGCGCCGCAGCAACCGGCCTCGCGGCAGGGCGTGACGCTGATGCCGAGCCGGTCCAGCACCCTGGCCGCGGCGACATTGGTATTGGGTGCCAGGCCCGGTTGTACGCAGCCTTCGAGCATCAACACCCGCCGCGCATGCCGGGGTACAGGGCGCGGTTTTCTCTGTGCAGTGCTGCGCGGCAATTTGCTTTGCAGGGTCTCGGGCAGCAACGCGCGGAACATCTGGCCGCCGCTGACCAGACCCTTGAACAGATCCGCATGCGGCACCAGCGTGCGCAGCCCCTCGCGCAGCAGGCGCTGGCCGATGGGGCGCGGTACTGCCGCGTCGACCACCGCGCGGCCGATGTCCAGCAGGTTGTGGTAGTCGACGCCGGACGGGCAGGTGGTTTCGCAGTTGCGACACGACAGGCAGCGATCCAGGTGTTGCTGGGTTTTCTGCGTGACTTCGTTGCCTTCCAGCACCTGTTTGATCAGGTAGATGCGCCCGCGCGGACCATCCAGCTCATCGCCCAGCAACTGGTAGGTCGGGCAGGTGGCGTTGCAGAAACCGCAGTGCACGCAGGTGCGCAGGATGCTGTCGGCTTCTTCGGCGCGGGGCAGTCGGCGGGCGCTCTCGCTCAGGGTGGTCTGCATGGTTCAAAGCTCCGCGTACAGGCGACCGGGGTTGAAAATGCCCCGGGGATCGAGTTGCTGCTTGAGGCTGCGGTGGTAGCGCATCAGCGCGTCGGGCAAGGGCTGGAACGGGCTGTCAATCAGGCCATGGCTGTAGCAGGTCACGTGGCCTCCGGTTTCATCGACCACCTGGCGAATGAAACTGGCCTGGCTATCGGACTTGAGCCAGCGCTGGGCGCCGCCCCAGTCGATCAGTTGCCGGCCGGGCAGCGACAGTTTCGGTGTGTTGTGGGGCAGCGACAGGCGCCAGAGCGGCTGGTCCTCGTCGAAGAACGGCAAGCGATGCTCGTTGAGGTCATCCCAGTAGCGGCCGTCCATCAACTCCCCGCCGAGGCGGTCATGGGCCGACGCCACCGACCCTTCGCCACCTTCAAGGCGTAGATACAGACGTTCACCGTCATGGCTGGCCGCACTGATCGGCAAGGGCTGCTGGCCCCATTTCGCCAGGTTGCGCAGTGCGCGTTCGCTGTCCATGTCCAGGCTGATGCTCAGGGTTCGGCGGGGTTTGGGCAGGACCTTGAGCGAGACTTCGGTGATCAGGCCCAGGGTGCCAAAACTGCCGGCCATCAGGCGCGACAGATCGTAGCCGGCGACGTTCTTCATCACCTCGCCGCCAAAGCGCAGGTGCTTGCCCAGACCGGTGATGACCCTGGTGCCAAGGACAAAATCGCGAACCGAGCCCGACCAGGGCCGCCGTGGTCCCGAGAGCCCGCAGGCGATCATGCCGCCGACGGTCGCATCGTCACCGAACGCCGGCGGCTCGCAGGGCAGCATCTGCTGTGCGGCATCCAGCACTTGTTTGAGTTCGGCCAGCGGCGTGCCGCAGCGCACGGTGATGACCAATTCGGTCGGGTCATAGCTGACAATGCCGCGATGGCTGCGGGTGTCGAGGATTTCCCCGGCGGTGATGCGCCCGAGAAACGCCTTGCTGTTCGAACCTTGAATGCGCAGCGGCGTGGCGTTTTCCAGTGCCCGGTTGACCTGCTCCAACAGCGCCTGGCTGTCGTCGAAATCGCCTGTGCCGTGCATCAGAAACGCTCCAGGTCAGGGAAGGGCAGTTGCCCGCCATGCACGTGCATGGCACCGAACTCCGCACAGCGGTGCAGGGTCGGGATGTTTTTTCCGGGATTGAGCAGGCCGCTGGGGTCGAATGCGTTTTTGACGGCATGGAACAGGGTCAGTTCATCACTGTTGAACTGGGCGCACATCTGATTGATTTTCTCGCGGCCGACACCGTGCTCGCCGGTGATGCTGCCGCCGACTTTCACGCACAGCTCCAGAATCTTGCCGCCCAGGGTTTCGGCGCGTTCCAGTTCGCCGGGCTGGTTGGCATCGAACAGAATTAATGGATGCATGTTGCCGTCACCGGCATGGAACACGTTGGCCACCCGTAGGTTGTACTCGGCGGACAGCTCGGCGATGGCCTTGAGCACACCGGGCAACTCGCGGCGGGGGATGGTGCCGTCCATGCAGTAATAGTCCGGCGACAGGCGGCCCACCGCGGGGAAGGCATTCTTGCGCCCGGCCCAGAAGCGCACGCGCTCGGCTTCGTCTTTTGCCAGGCGGACTTCGGTGGCGCCGGCCTGTTCCAGCACCTGCCGCACGCGGGTGCAATCGTCGTGCACGTCGGCTTCGACGCCATCGAGTTCGCACAGCAGGATGGCCTCGGCCTCGATCGGGTAGCCGGCGTGGATGAAGTCCTCGGCGGCGCGGATGGCCAGGTTGTCCATCATCTCAAGGCCCCCCGGAATGATCCCGGCGGCGATGATGTCACCCACCGCGCGGCCGGCCTTTTCCACGGAGTCGAACGCGGCCAGCAGCACCTTGGCCGATTGTGGCTTGGGCAGCAGCTTGACCGTGACCTCGGTGATCACCCCGAGCATGCCTTCGGAGCCGGTGAACAGGGCCAGCAGGTCGAGACCGGGGGCGTCGAGGGCGTTGGAGCCCAGGGTCAGGCATTCGCCGTCGACGGTGAGGATGTCGACCTGCATTACGTTGTGCACGGTCAGGCCGTATTTGAGGCAATGCACGCCACCGGCGTTTTCGGCGACGTTGCCGCCGATGGAACAGGCGATTTGCGAAGAAGGGTCCGGCGCGTAGTACAGGCCGTACGGCGCGGCGGCCTGGGAAATCGCCAGGTTGCGCACCCCCGGCTGGACCCGGGCGGTACGGGCTTCGGGGTCGATGTGCAGAATCTGGTTGAAGCGCGCCATCACCAGCAACACGCCTTTTTCCAGGGGCAGGGCGCCGCCTGACAGACCGGTGCCGGCCCCCCGGGCGACCACCGGTACGCGGCGCTCATGGCACAGGCGCAGCACGCCCTGGACCTGCTCGATCGTGCGCGGCAGCACCACCAGCATCGGCGTGGTGCGGTAGGCCGAGAGGCCGTCGCATTCGTAGGGCTTGAGTTCTTCCTGCTGATGCATGATCTCCAGGTCAGGCATTTGCGTTCGCAGGGCCTGCAACAGCGCGTTTTTGTCGACCTCGGGCAGGGCGCCGTCAACGCGTTCGTCGTAAAGAATGTTCATCGGCGTACGACACTCGTTTTGTAGTTATGTGAGGTCTGTTTCCGGTAGCCAATTTCTATCCTATCCCTGTAGGAGCGAGCCTGCTCGCGAAAGCGGTGTGTCAGCCAACAACAATGTTGAATGTCAAACCGGATTCGCGAGCAGGCTCGCTCCTACAGGGGAGGAGTGGTAGGTCGGGATTTGGGGGGAGTCAATGCCCTCCCACCACCATATGACTGAACGGCGCCACATACGCCTGCAAGGTCACCAGGCCGCCGACGAGGATGGCGAGCACGATCGAGTGGAAGAACACGTAGCGCAGGATCTCGCCTTCGTGGCCGTACCAGCGGGTCGCGGTGGAGGCGACCACGATGGACTGGGCATCGACCATCTTGCCCATGACCCCGCCGGAGCTGTTGGCGGCGGCCATCAGCACCGGGCTCAGCCCAAGCTGTTCGGAGGTCACCCGTTGCAGGCCGCCGAACAGCACGTTGGAGGCGGTGTCCGAACCGGTCAGGGCCACGCCGAGCCAGCCGAGCAGGGTGCCGAACATCGGATAGAAAATCCCCGTCGCCGCAAAGGCCAGGCCCATGGTGGCGTCCAGTCCCGAATAGCGCGTGAGAAAGCCCAGGGCGAGCATCGCGGTGATGGTGATCAGCGAGTAGCGCACCACCCAGATCGTGCGCAGGTACTGCTTGATCAACTGCGGGATCGAATAGCCCATCAGCAGACCGCCGACAAGCGCGGCCAGCAGGATGCCGCTGCCGGTGGCGGTGAACCAGGTGAATTTGTAGATCGCCTCTTCGACTTTAGGCGCGGGCACTACCGGCGGTACTTTCTGGATCTGCTGGTGAATGGTGGTGAAGGTCAGGACGGGTGCAAACACCGGGTTGGCCTCAACCATCGGTTTGCCCTGCGGATCGAGCTTGGCCGAATGGGTGACCGGGTCCATGGCCGGGCGGGTGTCGAACATGTTCTTGAAACCCTGGGTGCCCCAGGCGAACACGAAGACAGTGAGGATGATCCACGGCATCCACGCGCGCATCACAGCGTTTTTCGAGTCACCGGCAAAGGCGGCGGTCGGCTCGGGTTTGCTGGCGTGTTCGTCATCGATCTTCGAGTTGTCGACCCGTCCCGACAGCGCCGCGGAGGTGTGCACGGTGGCCGGTTTCCAGACCTTGAGGAAACCGGTCAGGCAGGCCATGGAAATCAGTGCGGCGATCACATCCACCAGCATCGGCCCGTGGTAGTTGGACACGAGGAACTGCGGGACCGCGAAACTGACCCCGGCAACGAGGATCGCCGGCCAGATTTCCAGGGTCTTGCGCCAGCCGGCGAACGCCCAGATCAGCCAGAACGGCACGATCACCGAGAAGAACGGCAGCTGCCGGCCGACCATCATCGACAGCTCCATTTCATCCAGCCCGGTGACTTTGGCCAGGGTGATGATCGGCGTACCCAGGGCGCCGAACGCCACCGGGGCGGTGTTGGCGATCAGCGCCAGGCCCGAGGCGGCCAGAGGCGAGAAGCCCAAACCGATCAGGATGGCCCCGGTCACCGCCACGGGCGTGCCGAAACCGGCGGCGCCTTCGAAAAACGCGCCGAAGCAGAAGGCAATCAGCAGCAATTGCAGGCGCCGATCGTCGGTGATCCGTGCCAGGGAGTCCTGCAGCACTTTGAACGAGCCGTTTTCAGTGGTCAGCCGGTGCAGAAAAATGATGTTCAGGACGATCCAGCCAATCGGCAACAGACCGTTGGCCGCCCCGTACAACGCGGCGGAACCTGCCATGTTGGCCGGCATGCCAAAGGCGAAGATGGCAATCACCAGCGCCGAGGCCAGGGCGAGCAGGGCCGCCAGGTGCGCCTTGACATGAAAGAACGCCAGGGCCGCCAGCATCACGACGACGGGCACGGCGGCCAGGAGGGTTGAGATCACCGGGTTGTTGAACGGATCGTAGATTTGCTGCCAGACCATGTTCACCTCTGCTTCTTATTGTTGGACGTGCAGACCCCTGGGGGGACGGTGGTTTCCAGTATAGGTGGCATTGCGCCGCTGTCAGATTCGACGACCAGTCCTTTGAAATCCGGGAGCTGAGCTAGCCTTCTTACAAAGGTCGCCGTCCAGCCATGGGAGGAGTTTTGCGATGACTGAGCGCCATATCGAACACAAGGAAACGCTGTCCAATGGATGCAGCATCAAGGTCAGGGCCGAGATCCTGAAAGATGGTTCGCTGGGAATGTTTATCGGGGTCTATCGGCCCGATGGCACGGCCATCGACGAAAACCACGATCCCAGGCCGCACATGCTGGACATGGAAGCGGCGATGGATTGGGGGATTGATATTGCCAAGGGGATTGGTAATAGCCAGCGGACTTTGTAGGCGGGGAACGGCGATAGCATGTTTGGATTTTTCTGCGCCTGCCCAAGGACGAAATCGGTCTAAAAAGGCACTTTTACATTTTGTGGCTTTTGCTAGTCTTGAACTTGTAGGTGAAAACGCAGACTGATGCGCAAGCGGATAGCGGGGACGCGTGGGGCGCGCTCCGAAGGGTACACGGTTAGAAAGATCTCCGCGCTGAGATCCAGCCCTTATGCCGTGTGAAGCAGGACAGCGCATTGCTGTACCTGTGGGACTCCTGAGAAACCTCGTAAGCCAGAGACCAGCACTGGCCACCTACTAAACCCACTATAGAGCCCGCCTAGTGCGGGCTTTCTAATGCCTGCTGTTTTTACCTGTAGGAGCGAGCCTGCTCGCGATGGACGTCAACGATGACGCGCTGTGCATGGATGAACGCGGTGTATTTGGGTTCATCGCGAGCAGGCTCGCTCCTACAGGGGCAAGGCTTTGCCTCGACAAGTTCACACAAGCAACCGGCGGCATTTGCTAGCCTGCGCCCTCCGTCACTGCACAGGCACCCTCCGATGTTCACTCTGCGAATCATGACCCTGGACGATTACGAGGCGGTCATCGCCCTGATGCAAAGCACGGCAGGCATTTCCCTGCGCGACGCCGATTCCCGCGAGGCCACCGCGCGTTATCTGCAACGCAATCCCGACATGAGTTTCGTTGCGCAGATCGACGGCGCACTGTGCGGCTGCGTGATGTGCGGGCACGACGGTCGGCGGGGTTATCTGCAGCACCTGCTGGTTCTGCCGGCGCAGCGGCGACAGGGCATCGCCCAGGCGCTGGTCGAGCGTTGCCTTGCCGCACTTGAGCAGCAGGGCATCCTCAAATGCCATCTCGATGTGTTCAAGACCAACGTCGCTGCCGCCCGTTATTGGCAGGGGCAGGGATGGCAGTTGCGCACGGACATCGATCGCTATTCGTTTATCCGCTCGGGCAATGCCAATGCGTGATGGCGGGGAGTTCACCTGCTGGCGAAAGTCCTGAAGAGCGATCACATTGATGGGATGCCACCTTGAAGCGTCGCCCGACACTTGCAGGAGTCGCCCATGAATCCGTCCGATATTCACGCCCAGACCGAAGACCTCGAGGAAATTACCGAATGGCGCGAGGCGCTGCTGTCGGTCATCGAGCATGGCGGCGCGGCGCAGGCTCGAAAGATCCTCGACATGCTGGTGAAGACGGCCAGCGAAGCGGACATCGGTTGGCGGCCCGGGCACGGCACCCCTTACGTCAACAGCATCGGCGTCGACCACCAACCCGCCTTCCCGGGGGACCTGGCCATCGAAGAGCGCTTGGCGTCGATCATGCGCTGGAACGCCCTGGCGATGGTTGCCCGGGCCAATCAGGCTTACGGCGAACTGGGCGGACACATCGCCAGTTATGCCAGCGCCGCCGATCTGTTCGAAGTCGGTTTCAACCATTTCTTCAAGGCGCGAACCGAGAGCAGCGGTGGAGACCTGGTGTTTTATCAGCCGCACTCGGCGCCGGGAGTCTACGCCCGAGCCTTCCTCGAAGGCCGGCTGGATGAGCGGGATCTGCAACACTATCGGCAGGAAATCGGCGCCCGCGCCAATGGCGCGCGGGGCCTGTCGAGTTATCCGCACCCCTGGCTGATGCCGCACTTCTGGCAGTTTCCCACCGGGTCCATGGGCATCGGTCCTATCAGCTCGATCTACCAGGCGCGCTTCATGCGTTATCTGCACCATCGAGGCCTGCTGGACACCACTGGCCGTACCGTCTGGGGCGTGTTCGGCGATGGGGAAATGGACGAACCGGAAAGCATGTCGGCGCTGACACTGGCGGCGCGCGAAGGGCTCGACAATCTGGTCTGGGTGGTCAACTGCAACCTGCAACGGCTGGACGGGCCGGTGCGGGGCAATGGGCGCATCATCGACGAACTCGAAGCGCTGTTCGGCGGCGCCGGCTGGAGCGTGATCAAGCTGGTCTGGGGCTCCGATTGGGACAATCTGTTCGCGCGCGACAGCGATGGCGCGCTGGTCAAGGCGTTGTCCGCCACGGTCGATGGTCAGTTCCAGACGTTCGCCGCCAAGGACGGTCGCTTCAATCGCGAGTATTTCTTCGGCCAGAACGAGGCACTGGCGCGCCTGGCCGAGGACCTGAGCGACGAGCAGATCGATCACCTCAAGCGCGGTGGTCATGATCTGGTGAAAATCTTTGCTGCCTATCACGCCGCCCGGCTTGAAGGCCGCAAGCCCACGGTGATTCTGGCGCAGACCAAGAAAGGGTTCGGCATGGGTGAAGCGGGGCAGGGCCGGATGACCGTGCACCAGCAGAAGAAACTCGACAAGGAGGCGTTGCTCGCGTTCCGCAACCGTTTCAACTTGCCGTTGAGCGATGAGCAGGCGCAGTCGCTGAGCTTCTACAAGCCCGACGAAAACAGCCATGAAATGCGCTACCTGCATGAACGCCGCCGGGCATTGGGCGGTTATATGCCGGCGCGATCCTCGGTCTGCCCGTCGTTGCCGGTCCCTGTGATCGACAGCTACGCCGGGTTCGCGGTGACAGCCGAAGGCAAGGAAATGTCCACGACCATGGCCTTCGTGCGCATGCTGGGCGGGTTGCTGCGGGACAGGTCGTTGGGGCCGCGCATCGTGCCTATCGTCGCCGACGAAGCGCGTACCTTTGGCATGGCCAGCCTGTTCAAGCAGATCGGCATCTATTCCAGCGTCGGCCAGCGTTACGAGCCGGAAGACATCGGCTCGATTCTCAGTTATCGCGAAGCCCTGAACGGGCAGATTCTGGAAGAGGGCATCAGCGAGGCGGGGGCGATCAGTTCCTGGGTGGCCGCTGCCACCAGTTATTCGGTGCACGGCCTGCCCATGCTGCCGTTCTACATTTACTACTCGATGTTCGGTTTCCAGCGCATTGGTGATCTGATCTGGGCGGCAGCGGATCAGCGCGCCCGAGGTTTCCTGCTGGGCGCCACCGCCGGGCGCACGACCCTGGGCGGCGAAGGCTTGCAGCACCAGGACGGCAGCAGCCACCTGATGGCCTCGATGGTCCCCAACTGCCGCGCCTACGACCCGGCCTTCGCCTGCGAGTTTGCGGTGATTCTCGACCACGGCATGCGCCAGATGCTGGAGCGTCAGGTGGACGAGTTCTACTACGTCACCCTGATGAACGAAAACTACCCGCAGCCGAATCTGCCCGAGGGCGTCGGAGAGGCGATCATCAAGGGTATGTACCGCTTCGCCGGGCATGAACCCGCCGATGCTCGCGGCAGTGTCCACTTGTTGGGATCGGGCACCATCCTGCGCGAAGTCATCGCGGCTTCGCAGTTGTTGGCCAGCGACTGGAACGTCACCAGCCAGGTGTGGAGCGTCACCAGCTTCAGCGAACTGGCACGTGAGGCCCGGGAGGTCGAGCGCTCGAACCGCCTTCATCCGCTACAGACGGCGCGGCGCAGCCATCTTCAGGAGTCGCTGGATGATTCGGCACCGATCATTGCCTGCTCCGATTACGTGCGTGCCTTGCCGCAACTGATCGCCAGTTACCTGGAAGGTCGCTGCACGGTGCTTGGCACCGACGGTTTTGGGCGCAGCGATACGCGTGACAGGCTGCGCACGTTCTTTGAAGTGGATCGTTATCAGATTGTGTTGAGTGCGCTGACGGCGCTGGTTCGTGAGGGGACGCTTGAAGCAAGTGTCTGTGTCGAAGCGATTGCCAGGTACGCCATCGATGTCGAGGATGTGGCGCCCTGGGAAGGTTAGAGGCAGGTCCAGGCCTTCCTAAACCCCACACCAGACCGTAATGTGAGCGCTTCCATATGGGTGGGATGGAGCAGGGCATGTCGCTGGTCGAGTTGTTTTTGCTGGGGATACCGGCGGTTTTGTTGACGGGGATTTCGAAGGGCGGTTTCGGCGGTGCGCTGGGGGGTATTGCCGTGCCGTTGCTGGCGCTGAACATGCCGCCGACCCAGGCCGCGGCGATCATGCTGCCGATTTTGTGCATCGCCGATATCACCGGCCTGCGCCGCTTTCGCGGGAAGTGGGACAAGGGCAATCTGAAGATCATGCTGCCAGGCGCCCTGGTGGGGGTGTTGATTGGAGCGCTGACGTTTGGCGCCCTGAGCGAGCGCCTGATCGCGCTCTTGATGGGCGCCATTGCGATCGTGTTTTTCTGCCTGAACGTCTGGGCCGCCCGACACACCCTGGCCCCGGCGCAACCCAAGGTTGGCAAGGGCACCTTCTATAGCGCTCTGGCAGGCTTCACCAGCTTTGTCGCCCACGCCGGCGGGCCACCGTTGATGATGTATCTACTGCCTCAGCAAATGGACAAGGTGCGCTACATCGCGACCACCAATGTGTTCTTCCTGCTGACCAATGCGATCAAGCTGGTGCCCTATGCGCTGCTCGGCCAGTTTTCACTGACCAACCTCGGCGCCAGCCTGGCGCTGGCTCCGATCGTGATTCCCGGTGTCTGGCTGGGGATCTGGCTGCAGGGGCGAGTGAACCAGACATGGTTCTACCGGATCGCCTGGTTCGGACTGCTCGTCACCGGGATTCAGTTGGTGATGCGCAACCTCAATGTCTAGCTGAACCAGTAATTGAGTGCCCACAGTGTCCCCATTCCGACCCCCAGCGTGAGCAATGTGCTGCGGGTCCGCCAGGCGACCAGGGCGGCGAGAAGCGCGGCGGGAATTTGTGGGTTGCTCCAGTCGAACGTCCCATGGCGATCCGGGTAGACCACGGCTGGTAATACCAGCGCAGCCAACACGCTCGCCGGTACGTAGAGCAAGGCACGGCGCAGCAATGGCGGAATCCGCAAACTGCCGTAGAACTGGATAAAGGACAGGCGAATGGCGAAGGTGCCTGCGCCGATCAACAGGAACAGACCCCACTGCGATAGCTCGCTCATGATGCCTCCTGTTCTGCTTCGTTGCCCTGTACCGCAGGCATTTCCTTGCGCAGGTGCTCGACCAACAGGCCCGTGATCACGCCACCCAGGGAAGCCGTCAGCATGCCCAGGTTGTAGGGCAGGTCGACGGCCAATACCGCCAGCGCACCTCCCACCACGGCGGCACTCAGGGTGGCGACATTGCGGATGCCGGGGATCAGCAGCGCCAGGAAGGACAGTGGAATCGTGAAGCTCAATGACCAGGACTCGGGAATGCGTGCACCGAGGAATACCCCTGCCAGCACCGCCAGATTCCAGGCCACCCACATCGTGACGGCGGCGCCCATGTAGTAGGGAAAAGCGAAGCGTCCGAGCCCGCCAGAGGCGGTTCTCAGGCTGAACAGCGCAAATACCTGGTCGGCGAGCAAATAGGACAGCAGCCACGTTTTGCGCCGGGGCAGGTGGTGCAGGTGCGGCGCCAGCGATGCGCTGTACATCAAGAAGCGAAGATTGATCACCAGTGCGGTGAGCACGATGGTCACGGGCAGGGCGCCCGTTTGCAGCATCTGCAATACGGCGATTTGCGCCGATCCCGAATAGAAAATCAGGGTCATGCCCATGGCGGTGGTGGGTGACATGCCCATCCCGACAGCGGTGACACCGGCAATCAAGCCGAAGGGAATGACCCCGGTGGTGAGCGGGGAGGCGGTGTGAGCACCGTGCATGAACGCCTGTGTCCCACTTCGATAATTCATTGGAGTTCCTTAAGACGTGTTTCGATCGTTGCGCGTAGCGGCTCAGCCCAGGCTCATTCCAGGCCTGGGCCGGATGGCGCCTGATCAACATAATGCTCGTGACAATTGGTAACAACGACAGATTTCTGAAATATTAGGCCTAGAAAAAATGAGGCTCGCGACATGTTTCTCGACTCACCCATCAGGCACACACTGCAACTCAATGCCCTGCGCGCATTCGAGGCATCGGCCCGTCTTGGCGGATTCGCCCGGGCGGCCCATGAACTGAAGGTGACGCCGGGTGCCATCGCCGCCCAGGTCAAGGCCCTGGAAGAGGAGTACGGCGCCGCGCTGTTCGAGCGCCACGCAAAGGGCGTAAGGCTCACGGTGCTGGGGGAGAGCATCAAGGAGCAGTTCATCGAAGCCTTCGATGCCGTGGAAGAAGCCGCGCGAACCCTTCGGCGACTGTCCGCACCGCAGCGGGTGCACATCGTCACTTCTCCGGCGTTGGCGCAATTGTGGATCGGGCCACGCCTGCCACGTCTCACCGAAATGCTGGCGCCGATTGAAATCTCGGTCACCGCCGTCGACGAGCCCCCCAACCTCAAGCGCAGCCCGTTCGACCTGTGCCTGTTCTACACCGAGCAACTCGCACGCGGGCAACGCATGCTGGCTGTCGAAGAGTTGCTGCCGGTTTGCGTGCCTTCGCTGGCCGCGCGGATCAGCCATCCGCAGGATCTTGCCGATGTGCGCTGTATCGCCGATGTGGGATGGAATGACTGGGAGATATGGACGCGCTCCTGCATGCCCGGCCAGAAGTTCGTCGCCCGCGGGCCGGGGTTTTCGCTGTATTCCATCGCGGTGCAGCAAGCCTTGTTGTCTGCCGGGGTATTGATTGGCCGTCGCAGCCTCATACAACGGTATCTGGACAGTGGTGAACTGGTTGCCCCCATTGATCAATCCATTGCGCTGGGGATGGTCATTGCCGCCTGGAAGCTGCCGGG